>NZ_JBHXRD010000011.1:0-231163 GCF_042717325.1 Streptomyces sp. NPDC058637
CGGGGCCCTCCGGGCGCTTCCCTTCGTTCTTGCGTTTCCGACTCTATCAGACTCTTTCGTGTCCGATTCCCGGTCGAAGCGGGGCCGCCTTCCAGATCTTCGCTTTCGCGTTTCCCTTTCCGGCGAGTCCGACTTTACCAGACTCATTTTCGTTCCGTTTCCGGTCCGAATTCGAATCCAGCGGCCTGCGGAGCGGCCTTTGCCTTTCGGCTGACTCGACTTTATCAGAAGCATCGACCGAAGCTAATCGGCGTGTCTGCTCATTCAAAGAGAAGAATCGATCGGCTCTGCGAGGATCTCGTCCCCAGCAAGAGCGAAATTCACTTTAACCTTCGCACTCGAACCTGTCCAGTTCGCTGCAACCGTTAAAATATACCTCCCCACGCCGACTGTGTCAACAGTTTTTGTGGGCGAGGGAGACACTAGCAGGTCAGCGGCCGTGGACGCACATCGGCCGTCACGCCGCGGAGGGGAGTTCCGCGCTGCGTTCCGCGACGTCGAGATCGCCCGTGTCGCCGGCCTTGGCCGCCCGCCCGCCGAGAACGTAGACGTAGGCGAGAAAGGCCAGCTCAGCCACGATGCCGATGGTGATCCGAGCCCAGGTGGGAAGGCCCGACGGGGTCACGAAGCCCTCGATGACACCGGAGACGAACAGGACCAGGGCCAGGCCGATTGCCATGCCGAGAGCCGCCCGTCCCTGCTCGGCCAAGGCGGAGCGCCTGGTGCGGGGCCCCGGGTCGATGACCGTCCAGCCGAGGCGGAGTCCGGTACCCGCCGCGACGAAGACAGCGGTGAGCTCCAGCAGTCCGTGCGGAAGGACGAGGCCCAGGAACGTGTCCAGCCGACCGGCCGATGACATCAGGCCGATGCCGACACCGAGGTTGAACACGTTGAGGAGGAGGATCCAGATCACCGGCAGGCAGAGGAACGCGCCCAGCACCAGGCACATCGCTGCGGCTTGGGCGTTGTTCGTCCAGACCTGGGCGGCGAACGACGCGGCCGGGTGGCTGGAGTAGTAGGTCTCGTACTCCCCACCGGGTCTGGTCAGACTGCGCAGGTCCTCCGGGGCGGCGATCGCCGCCTGGACTTCCGGATGTGTGCCGATCCACCAGCCGATGACGGCCGCCAGGAGCGTGCAGAGCACCGCCGTGGGTATCCACCAGTGCCTCGATCGGTAGACGGCCGCGGGAAAGCCGGCGGTCAGGAAGCGTGCCGCGTCACGCCACGAAGCCCGGCGGGTCCCGGTCACGGTGGAACGGGCGCGGGCCACGAGCTGGGTGAGGCGCGCGGTCAGCAGAGGATCCGGTGCGCTGGACTGGATCAGGGACAGGTGCGTGGCCGTGCGCTGGTAGAGAGCGACGAGCTCATCCGCTTCCGAGCCGGTCAGGCTCCGCCCTCGGTGCAGAAGGTGGTCCAGGCGGTCCCACTCGGTGCGGTGGGTGGTCACGAAGACATCGAGATCCATGGTCGGCTGCTGCTCCAGGCATGGGTGCGTACGGGTCCGTACTACGGCGGCGCGCTGCGGGCCAGCTTGGCAGACTGTGGGCCCGAGGGGCAGGGAAGGGCGGCGAAGGGTGGGCGACGATGAATGAGCTCGTGACCGGGGATGCGGTCGTACTGGGGTTGCAGCCGGCGAGGCTACCGAGCCGGGCGTTGGCCATCGCCATCGATCTTGCGGTAGTTCTGACAGTTTTTGTTCTGATATCGATCGGTCTGGCGGTGGCTACCGCGAGTATCGACGAGGCGGCGAGTGCGGCGATCGCCGTCGCCACCTTCCTTCTTGTGCTGGTGGGCGGGCCCATCGCCGTCGAGACGCTCAGCCACGGCCGTTCCCTGGGGAAGCTGGCCTGCGGACTTCGCGTGGTGCGGGACGACGGCGGGCCGATCCGGTTCCGGCACGCGCTGGTGAGGGGATCGATGGGCGTGGTCGAGATCCTGGGAACGTTCGGCGTCGTCGCCTGTATCGCCTCCCTGGTGTCGGCCAGGGGCCGACGACTCGGTGACGTGTTCGCGGGAACCCTCGTCGTGCGGGAGCGGGTACCGACCGGGCGTGCCGCTGCCGTGCCGCTGCCTCCTCCCTGGCTGGTGGGACGGTTCGCGCAGCTGGACCTGTCGGCGGTGCCGGACGATCTCTGGCTGGCGATACGCCAGTACCTGACCCGGATGCACCAGCTCGACGGCGCCGTGGGCTGGTCGATCGCCGAACGGCTGTCCGGAGACCTCGCCGCCCGTACGGGAGTTCCCGTACCGCAGGGCGTGCCTGCGGCCGCGTATCTGGCGGCTGTGGTGAACGAGCGGCAGGCGCGGGATGTGAGGCGGGTGACCGCTGCCGCCGGCCGGAACCACGCCGTGCGGACGTCGGTGTCCACAGCTCCCCAGGGAGGAACGTGGCCGGGAGCGGCCGGGCCCGGGGGGATGGCGGTGTCGTCGGGCGGACCGTCCGTAGCTGTGCCCGGAGGGACGCCCGCAGGCTCGCCCTGGAAAGTCCGGGCGGCCACGGACGTCGTGTCGCCGCCGCCGTCTGTCACCCCCGCGGCACCGGTGTCCGCGCCGCTGCCCGCTCCGGGGTCCGCCCCACACCGAGGCGGTACGCCGCCGACGGGCCGGCCCGAGGGGCCGGGTGCCACCGGGTTCGCTCCACCCGCCTAGTGCGGCAGGGGCGAGGGCGGTGATTCCAGGTGCTCCAGCTCGATACCCGGAGCTGCCAGGACCACGTCCCCGGCCAGGTGGACCGCGTGCTGTTCCCCGGTGTCCAGCGCGTTGACCTGGTACTCGTCCACGATCAGGGGGCCGTTGTCAGTGGGGTGCGCTTCACTGTCCACCAGGGCCCAGGACTGGTCGACGGTGCGGGGCGCGAGAACCGGGTCCGTGAAGGTGACCAGACGGACGCGGGTCGCGGGGGAATCGGGGGTGAGGCGCAGGAGCCGGGCGGTGGCGACGAGGAAGGCGGGGGACGTGCCGGAGAAGGTGTGGGCGCGGACGTTGCCTTCGGTGGCGTGAGCACCGGTCGGATCGGTCCGTACCCAGGTGACTCCGTCGAGGGCGGCGCCACGGATCTGCCAGCTCGAGGCGTGCAGTTCGAGACGGATGGGGCGGCCGAGCTCGTCCAGGGCCAGGTCGACGGAGCCCAGGTGCGCGCCGGAGGGGGATGTCGTCTGGGAGACGTAGCGCCAGCCGGAGGGGCCTGGGGCGCAGTGGAAGTGTTCTTCGCCGAGGGGGGTGTGGTCGTGGAGATCGTGGAGCGAATAACGGCCGCGGGGCATGGGGTCCTTCGGGTTCCTCGGGCTGTGCGGGTGCGGTACGGGACAGGCCCCCGGCACGGGGGTGCGGGGGCCTGCGCTCGTACGTGCTGCTGCTGAGTCAGCGCCGGCCGGATGGCCGGCGGGCGGCTCAGTAGCGGTAGAGGTCGGACTTGTACGGGCCCTCGACCGGGACACCGATGTAGTCGGCCTGCTCCTGGCGCAGGGTCGTGAGCCTCACGCCCAGCGCGTCGAGGTGCAGTCGGGCGACCTTCTCGTCCAGGTGCTTGGGCAGCACGTAGACATCGGTCGGGTATGCCTCGGGCTTCGTGAACAGCTCGATCTGGGCCAGGGTCTGGTCCGCGAACGAGTTGGACATGACGAACGAGGGGTGGCCGGTGGCGTTGCCCAGGTTCAGCAGGCGGCCCTCCGACAGCACGATCAGGACCTTGCCGTCGGTGAACGTCCAGGTGTGGACCTGCGGCTTGACCTCGTCCTTGACGATGCCGTCGATCTTCGCCAGACCGGCCATGTCGATCTCGTTGTCGAAGTGGCCGATGTTCCCGACGATGGCCTGGTGCTTCATCCGGGCCATGTCACCGGCCATGATGATGTCCTTGTTGCCCGTCGTGGTGACGAAGATGTCGGCGGTCTCCACGACGTCGTCGAGCGTGGCGACCTGGTAGCCGTCCATCGCCGCCTGCAGCGCGCAGATCGGGTCGATCTCAGTGATGATCACTCGGGCGCCCTGGCCGCGGAGGGACTCCGCACAGCCCTTGCCCACGTCGCCGTAACCGCAGACGACGGCGGTCTTGCCGCCGATCAGGACGTCGGTGGCGCGGTTGATGCCGTCGATCAGCGAGTGGCGGCAGCCGTACTTGTTGTCGAACTTCGACTTGGTGACGGCGTCGTTGACGTTGATCGCCGGGAACAGGAGGGTGCCGTCGCGGTGCATCTCGTACAGCCGGTGCACACCGGTCGTGGTCTCCTCGGTGACACCGCGGATCTCGGACGCGAGCTGCGTCCACTTCTGCGGGGACTCGCCGAGGGTGCGGTTCAGCAGGGTGAGGATGTACGCGTACTCCTCGCTGTCCGCGGTCGACGGGTCCGGTGCGGCGCCCGCCTTCTCGAACTCGACGCCCTTGTGGACGAGGAGGGTGGCGTCACCACCGTCGTCGAGGATCATGTTCGGGCCGCCGGTGGGGGTGTTGGGCCAGGTCAGAGCCTGCTCCGTGCACCACCAGTACTCCTCCAGGCTCTCGCCCTTCCAGGCGAAGACCGGGACGCCGGCGGGGGCGTCCGGGGTGCCGTTCGGGCCGACCGCGATGGCGGCGGCCGCGTGGTCCTGGGTGGAGAAGATGTTGCAGGAGGCCCAGCGGACCTCGGCGCCCAGGGCGACGAGGGTCTCGATGAGCACCGCGGTCTGCACCGTCATGTGCAGCGAGCCGGTGACACGCGCACCGGCCAGCGGCTGCGTGGCGGCGTATTCCTTGCGGATCGACATCAGGCCGGGCATCTCGTGCTCGGCGAGGGTGATCTCCTTGCGCCCGAAGGGGGCGAGGGAGAGGTCGGCGACCTTGAAGTCCTGGCTATTGGCGGCCGTCGTCATAACGGGCTGCTCCTCGTGATGGGTCGAGAGGTGGGCTGGCTGGCTCTGCGGCGGCGCGGACACAGGAATGCCCGGGTCATCGCAGTGCAGTCCGTCGGAGGCCCTCTCTCCCTCGGCCGGCCCGCACCTGCGAGCCGATCGACCGCCATCAGCAGCGACGTCTGGTACTACGACGAATCTACACCGAACGGCCCAGTGAGCCCCAGCCCGTCCGGGCATCGGGGGCGCTCACGGGACCGTTCGGGGCCGAAGCCCAGCGGGTCGGTGGCCGGATCCGGCCGGTGGTCGGGCGAGGCCGGAGAGCTCGAAGAAGCCCGGGTTCGAAGCGTCCGAGGACGCCTGAAGGGCCCGCCGAACCAATCCGAGGCTTCCGTGGAACCCGAGGACCGTGGGACGTCCGCGACGCCCTCGGCGCCGTGGAACCCAAGACGTCCGCGACGCCCTCGGACCCCGAGGCACCGCGACGCCCTCGGCGCCGTGGAACCCAAGGCGTCCGCGAGGCCCGTGTCGCACGGCGCCAGGGTCACCTGCGGGAACCCCGGTGCCCGCGCCGCACGCAGAACCCGAGGCTTTCCTGACACCCACATGACGTCCGTAGAACCCGAGGCGTCCCCGGCTACCCCGGTGCCCGCGCCACCCGTGGAGCCCTAGGCGCCCGGCGCCTCCGAGGACCCCGCAGGCTTCGGGGCGCCCGGCGCCTCCGGGGACTCCGGCGCGCCGCCCGGGGACTTGCCCGGGTTGGTGCCGGCCGCGGCCGCTTCCTCGTCGTAGATGTCGGGCTCCAGGTAGATGACCCGGGCGATCGGGACGGCCGCACGGATCCGGTTCTCCGCCGCGTTGATGGCGGCGGAGACCTCGGCGGCCGACTCGTCGCTCCGGACCGCGATCTTGGCGGCGACCAGCAGCTCCTCCGGGCCGAGGTGGAGCGTACGCATGTGGATGATGCGGGTGACGGTGTCCCCGTCGACCACCGCGCCCTTGATCTTCTCGACGTCGTCGACCCCGGCCGCCTCACCGAGCAGCAGCGACTTCGTCTCCGCGGCGAGGACGATCGCGATGACGATCAGCAGGATGCCGATGCAGAGGGTGCCGATGCCGTCCCACACGCCGTTGCCGGTAACCAGGGCCAGGCTGACGCCGGCGAGAGCCAGGATCAGGCCGACGAGCGCACCGAGGTCCTCGAGGAGGACGACGGGCAGCTCGGGGGCCTTGGCGCGGCGGACGAACTGCGTCCAGGAGAGCTTGCCGCGGGTCAGGTTGGACTCCACGATCGCCGTACGGAAGGAGAAGCTTTCGGCGATGATCGCGAAGACCAGGACGCCGACCGGCCAGTACCAGGCCTCGATCTCGTGCGGGTGCTTGATCTTCTCGTAGCCCTCGTAGATGGCGAACATGCCACCGACCGAGAACAGCACGATGGAGACGAGGAACGCGTAGATGTAGCGCTCACGTCCGTAGCCGAAGGGGTGTTGGGGGGTCGCCTCTCGCTGGGCCTTCTTGCCGCCCAGCAACAGCAGGCCCTGGTTGCCGGAGTCCGCGAGCGAGTGAACGCTCTCCGCGAGCATCGACGACGAGCCACTGAAGAGGAACGCCACGAATTTGGCCACTGCGATGGCGAGGTTGGCGACGAGTGCCGCCACGATCGCCTTGGTTCCGCCTGACGCGCTCATGGGTGCCTGGTGTCCCTTCGTCGGTGCTGCGGCACGATGCCGCGGTACGGCCGGACATTGTTGCAGCCGTTGATGCGGACGGTACGTCAGACCACCACGGTCGAGCGGAAGAGTGTGCCCGTACCGGTCACTTCGACCGATTCGTCCGCCGGAACGAACACGGATTCCCCCGGTGCGAGGGTGATGTCCCCGGCCCGCGGGGCACCTGCCGTGCAGAGCAGGATCTGCGGGGTGTCCGCCGTCAGGTCGACGGGTGATCCGCCGGACGCCAGGACGTAGCGCGACAACCGGAATTCGTCGACCGGCGTCTCGTACACCTCTTCGCCCGTGGGCGACGCCTCGGGCCGCAGGATGCCGGGCTCGGTGGCCTCGAAGCGGACGACGCGCAGCAGCTCGGGTACGTCGACGTGCTTGGGGGTCAGCCCGCAGCGCAGCACGTTGTCGGAGTTGGCCATGATCTCGACGCCGAGTCCGCCCAGGTAGGCGTGCGGGACGCCGGACCCGAGGAACATGGCCTCGCCGGGTTGCAGTTGTACGTAGTTCAGCAGCATGGCCGCGATGACGCCCGGGTCGCCGGGGTAGTGGTGGGCGATCCGCGCGTACGGGGCGTGGGTGCCGCCGAGGCGTTCGGCGGCCTCGGCCGCCTCGTCGACCGTGCGGGCCATCTCGGCCGGGTCGGCGGTGAGGATCGCCGTGAGGACCTCGCGCAGCGCCGCCTCTTCGGGGCGGGCGCGGAGCAGGTCCACGTACGGCTTCAGCGAGTCGACGCCGAGAGTGGCTATCGCGTCGGCCGCCTCGGCGGGCCTGCGGAAGCCGCACAGGCCGTCGAAGGGGGTGAGGGCGCAGATCAGCTCGGGTTTGTGGTTGGCGTCCTTGTACGTGCGCCGGGGCGCGTCGATCGGGATGCCCCTGCGCTCCTCGTCCGCGTACCCCTGCTGTGCCCGCGCGAGGTCGGGGTGGACCTGGAGGGAGAGCGGGGCGCCTGCCGCGAGGAGCTTGAGCAGGAAGGGGAGGCGGGGGCCGAAGGTGCGTACGGCCGCCGGGCCCAGCTCGCGTTCGGGGTCCGCCGCGATGACGTCGATGAGGGTACTGTCCTGCCCCTCGCGGGCCCCGGTGCCTCCGGTGGCGGGGCGGGTGAGGCGGGAAGGGGCTCCCGGGTGGGCTCCCATCCACATCTCGGCCTGCGGTTCGCCGGTGGGGGCGACGCCGAGCAGTTCGGGGATGGCCGTGGTGGAGCCCCAGGCGTAGGGGCGCACGGTGTTGGAGAGCCGGTCCATGGAGTTCGTCCTCGTGGGATGCGCGGGGCGGTGTGCCGGACAGGGAAACAGCCGGAGGGAACGGGGAGGGAAACGGCGTGGAAAGCCCCGTCGTCACGCCCGGTTGTCGGCGGCCAGGGAGAGATAGACGGCGGCGAAATCGGTGACCGCGAGGAGCTCGGCGAGTGCTTCGAGCTCGCTGCCCTCCTCGGGTTCGAGTTCGCTGATGGCCGTGTCGTGGCTGAGGGCCAGCTCGCGGGCGGCCGGCCCTGCGGTGAGGCCGCCGGTGGGCCGGTCGCGGAGGAGAACGACGCGGGCCCGCATCGCTTCGGGCTCGTCCACCCGGTCGCGGAAGAAGGCGTCGGGGTCGGCCGCCGCGGCGAACGCCCCGGCGAGCAGCGCCCCGTGGGAGGGCAGCGCCTCGGGGAGTTCCTTGACGAGGGCGGGACGGCCGGCGAGCTCGGCCAGTACGGCGGCGAACCGGCGTCCGACCGGGCCGGCCGCGTCACCCTCCGTCCAGACGAGGGGCAGGCTGTCGGCGAGTTCCGCGGCGAGGGTCTTGGCCGGGTTGCTGTACGTGGCGATGGCCGGGCCGCAGCGTTCGGCGGTGCGGTCGAGCCGGTCGGCGGCCTTCGCCAACGCCTCGGGGGGCGCGTCGACCATGCCCATCCGGTCCAGCAGGGCCAGCAGCGGGGTGAGCAGCGCCCAGAGCGTGCCGGGGCCGGCGGCCGAGGTCTCGGCGTCGTACTCCCCGTACGGGGCGGCGGCCATCGGTACGACGAGTCCGTGGACGCCGTCGACGGCCTCGCGCAGCGGCGACCTGACGGGGGCGACGGCGACGACCGTGCAGCCGCGGCGGTAGGCCTGCTCGGCGAGCAGGGCGAGGCCGGGCTCCGACCCGTCGGCCGTGGCGATGAGCAGCAGGTCGACGGATCCGGCCCATCCGGGCAGCGCCCAGCGAAGAGCTCCGGCGGCCGGCGCGACTCCGGTGGGGCGGATCGGGATGACGGGCGATGCGGCGCCCGCGAGGGCGCCGATCAGGTCGGCTACACCGGACGCGGCGGTGCCGGGCCCCGCGACGAGGACGGCACGGGGCCGGCCCTCGGGGGTCAGGCCGCCGATGCCTGCCTCGGCGGCGTGCCGGGCGGCCGTACGTACGCGGGCCCCGGCCTCGGCGGCACCGCGGAGCAGACCGCGCCGGTCGGCTCGGGCCAGGGCTTCCGGGGCGTCGAGCAACGACTCGTCGAGCATGGCGGTGGGCCTCCGATCACCGTGCTGATCAGGTGCGGGATGCGGGGTGCGCGCGTCCCGAGGTCATGCGGGGCGGCGGGCCTCGTCGACGAGGAGCACCGGGATGCCGTCCCGTACCGGGTAGGCCAGACCGCAGTCCGTGCCGGTGCAGACCAGCTCGGGGTCCTCGGCCGCGGACCGGTCGTCGAGCCCTGCGTGGCAGGCCGGGCAGGCGAGGATCTCCAGGAGGCCGGCTTCGAGCGGCATGGGGTGGGTCCCTTCGAGCATGCGGTCAGGATGGTTGCGGGCCGGTTCGGGTCCGCGGGGCTGGGGCCTCGTCAGCCTACCGCCGGGCCGACAGGGGCGCGGCCCGGCAGGCCCCGCCCGGCAGTGCATGTGCCGGGCGCCACGGTGCGCGCGGCGGGTAGAGGCCACGCGCGGTACGCGGTGGGGCAGGCGGTGTGCGCCGGGACCCCCTTGTACAGGCGCCGGGGGCGCCCCCTGTATCCACGCGCCGGTTGCCCGCTGTGCCTGTGTGCGGGGGTGCGTGCCCCTGTGCCTAGGCGCGGACCACGGCCAGGACCTCGTCCCGTACCGCCTCCATCGTCTTCTCGTCGCGGGCCTCGACGTTCAGGCGCAGCAGCGGCTCGGTGTTGGAGGGTCGGAGGTTGAACCACCAGTCCTCACCGGTCGCCGTGAGTCCGTCGAGCTCGTCGAGGGTGATGTCGTCGCGGCTCCCGTACGCCGCCCTGATCGCCGCGAGCCGGTCCGCCTGGTCGGCGACGGTGGAATTGATCTCCCCGGAGCCCGCGTAGCGGTCGTAGCGGTCGACGAGTCCTGAGAGCGGGCCCTCCTGCCCGCCGAGCGCCGCCAGGACGTGCAGGGCGGCGAGCATGCCGGTGTCGGCGTTCCAGAAGTCCCGGAAGTAGTAGTGCGCGGAGTGCTCGCCGCCGAAGATCGCGCCGTGCTCGGCCATCTCCGCCTTGATGAAGGAGTGGCCGACCCGGGTGCGGACGGGGGTTCCGCCGTTCTCCAGGACGACCTCGGGGACCGACCAGGAAGTGATCAGGTTGTGGATGACCGTGCCCTTGCCGCCGTTGCGGGCGAGCTCGCGGGCGGCGACCAGGGCCGTGATCGCGGACGGCGACACGCCCGCGCCCCGCTCGTCCACGACGAAGCAACGGTCCGCGTCCCCGTCGAAGGCGAGGCCGAGGTCGGCGCCCTCGGCGATGACGCGGGCCTGGAGGTCGACGATGTTCTTCGGGTCGAGGGGGTTGGCCTCGTGGTTCGGGAAGGTGCCGTCCAGCTCGAAGTACAGGGGTACGAGGTCGAGCGGGAGGCCGGCGAAGACGGTGGGGACGGTGTGGCCGCCCATGCCGTTGCCCGCGTCCACGACGACCTTGAGGGGGCGGATCCCGGAGAGCTCGACGAGGCCCAGCAGGTGCGCGGCGTAGTCGGTGAGTGTGTCCCGTTCGCTGACCGTGCCGGGTGCGGTGGCGGTCGTGGCCGGAGCACCGTGCTCGGACCACTGTTCGACCAGGGTGCGGATCTCGGAGAGGCCGGTGTCCTGGCCTACGGGCGCCGCTCCGGCGCGGCACATCTTGATGCCGTTGTACCGGGCCGGGTTGTGCGAGGCCGTGAACATCGCCCCGGGCAGGTCCAGTGCCCCGGAGGCGTAGTACAGCTGGTCCGTCGAGCACAGCCCGATCAGCGTCACGTCGGCGCCGCGGGCCGTGGCGCCCCGGGCGAAGGCCCGGGACAGACCGGGCGAGGAGGGCCGCATGTCGTGGCCGACGACGATCGCGTCCGCGTCCGTGACCTGGACGAAGGCCGCGCCGAACAGTTCGGCGAGCGGCTCGTCCCACTGGTCGGGCACTACTCCACGCACGTCGTACGCCTTCACGAGCTGCGACAGGTCAGCAACCACGGCCGGTCCTCCTGGGATCTCTGCGGACCGCCCAAACTACCGGGCGTGCGCACACCGCCCGTCGGTGGAGCGTCCCCCCAGGAGAACACCGGGCAGGAGAACCCCGGTCACGAGGGCGGCGGCCGGGGAGGCGCCGGTCAGGAGTCCGGGGAGCGCAGCACCCGCAGATGACCGCGGCGTGCGACCTCCACCGGATCCGCGGCGCGCGGTCCCCGGCCAGGGGTGCCGGGTCCGCGGTCCTGCGGCCGGGCCGCTTCGCGCACGGCGTTGGCGAGCGCTTCCAGGTCGTCACCGCTGGGACGCGTGGGAGCCGAGGGGTCGGAGAGCCGGACGACCTCCCAGCCTCGTGGCGCGGTGAGGCGCTCACCGTGCTCGGCGCAGAGGTCGTAGCAGTGGGGCTCGGCATAGGTGGCGAGCGGGCCGAGGACCGCGGTCGAGTCGGCATAGACGTACGTCAGTGTCGCGACGGCGGGACGGCCGCACGCGGTTCGCGAACAGCGACGTACAGGGCTCACGATGTTGGACGGTACCGCACTCTTGAGCGGGCCGCGACGACCCTCCCTCAGGTCACCGCCTCGTGTCGGCCGGTGGCCCCCGGCCGAGTGGGTTCTCCCGCAGTCGTCCTGACCTGCGCGGCAGCCGTGCCGCACCCATGCGCCGGGCCTCCGTACCGGGCTCCCGGGTGGCCGCACACGGTCGTCCGACGGTGCATCAACGGTCGGTTTCGGGGCCTGAACCGGACTCGTCCCTGGCCGGAATGTTCAGGTGCGGACATCAGGCCGACCTGCGGAGAAGCCGTGATCGGGGCGGCCGGAGGAGCGTTACGCTGCGTCGGTGATGGACAGTTCCGTACCCCCGCCCCACCCGTCCGAGCCGCAGCCCCGCCGTCGCGACCGCCACGGCCGCGGCATGCGCGGGCCGGTCGCCCCGCCCCAGGTGCCGCTGTCGGTCAGCAGGGCGGAGAGCTTCCGCGATCTGGTCCAGGACTCGGTGGAGCGGCTGGAACGGCGCTGGCCGCAGCTGGCGGAGGTCGACTTCCTGGTCCTCGACGTGCCGAGGTCACCGGAGGAGACCGTTCCGCTGGGCAGTGCGGTGTCGGCCGTGAAGGGACAGCCCGCGCAGATCGTCGTCTACCGGCGCCCCGTCGAGATCCGCACCAAGAGCCGCGACGAACGCGCCCTGCTGGTGCACGAGGTCGTGGTGGAGCAGGTCGCGGAACTGCTGGGCCTGTCACCCGAGTCGGTCGACCCGCGCTACGGGCAGGACTGAGCGAGGCGCGCGGACCGGGCGGCGCCCGCCGTGGGCGGACCGGACGGCCGGCCGCCCACGGTGCGGCGGGTCTCAGTCGTCCAGGACGGAGAGGTCCTGCTCCGCCACGGGCACCTCGACCGTGCCGCCGTCGTCGGGCAGCGTCTGGACGGTGAACATCTCGATGCCGCCCTCGGTGACCGTGAGCGTGCGGGCCGCGTGGACGGGGCCGCCCGACTGCGTCCTCACCGTCAGCGCGTAACCGCCCTTGAGCCCGGACGGGACCTCGGGGGTGACCTCCAGCGTCGTACCGCCCTTGACTGTGTACGTCTTGACGGTCTTCTCACCGCCCTCGCTGCCCGCGGACGCGGTCACCTCGACCTTCGCCGTGCTGCCCGGCGCGGTCAGGGAGAGGACCGAACCCTTCGCCCGGTTGTCGGCCACGCTCGCCCGGTCGCCCACCGGCGCCGTCGCGGGGATGTACGCGATCTCCTGCTTGTCGCCCTTGCCGCGCACCACGCGCAGCGCGGCGACGACCGGCGTGCCCTCGCCCTCGACCGGGGACAGCCGGATCGATCCGGGCTCCCCGCGGGTGACGTCCTTGAGGTCGACGCTCGCGGTCATCTGCGACTTGATGTGCAGGGTGTCGTTGCCGGCCGGTGAGAACGTCGCGTTCTTCCCCATGAGCTGGACCTTCACGTCGGCGTCGTCCTCACCGGGTGCGAAGGCCACCAGTCGTACGGACGTGGCGTCGGCCGGGATGCCGGGCAGGACCAGGGTCCGCGCCGGGTCGGCGGACGCGGTCAGCCAGTCGCTGCCCGCGTCTTTCTCCGCGACCCGGACGACCGCCCCGACGCGCCCCGTCCGGGTGGTGACGTGGACGGTCACGTCGTCGACGGCCTCGGTGGTCAAGGTCGGGACCAGCAGCGCGACGCTCGACCTGGCCGGCACCGTGATCCCTTCACCGGTGTCGGACTCGAGGGGGCCCTCGGGACCGAACAGCTCGATGTCGGCGACCGCCGCCGTGTCGTCGGGGTTGGTGAGATGGACGTAGTCCTGCCGCGTCGCCGCAGTGCCGGCGCCCGGGAACCAGAAGTCCGTGTCCGGGGCCGTGCAGCTGACACCGAGGAGGCCGCGGGCCTCGCCCGCCGCGGTCGTGGTGGTCTGCTGGGCCGTCCAGCCCGGGGCCAGCCGGCCGGTGGCGGTGCCGATGAGTGCCGGGGCGTCGGACTTGGGGGTGTCGGCCGTGGCCGGTTTCCCGGTGCCCTCGAGCGTGATGACGGGCTTGTCGGCCGCCGGCTTCTCCTCCTCGTCGTCCTTGTCCTTGTCGGCCGCCGCGTCGTCCTCGTCCGACGGGAGCGGCACGGACGGCTTCAGCTCGGCGGTGCCGGCGTCACCGCCGCTCCCGCCCGCCGGGGTGAAGGACGTGTACGTCGTGTCGGCCAGGTCGGAGCTGCTGGGCGCCGGGCAGAGCAGGCTGGTGCGCTCGACCGGGAGCCGGGCCGCGGCCTTCGCCTCCGGCGCCTCCCCGTCGCCGGGCGCGGTGAGCGCGGCGAATCCGGTGACGGCGGCGAGGGCGACTGCGCCCGCGATGAGGGACAGGGGGGTGGACTTCACTCGGACTCGCCTCGCGATGCGTTGCCGGTCGGCCACGGGCCCTGGCCCGGGGCTGTGTTCTCTTCGTGCCCGTCGTACGGGGCGGCTTCGCCCGTCCCGGGGGCGTAGGGCTGCTGCTGGGGGTAGCCGTACGGGTCGTAGGCGCCCTGCTGCTGGTAGGGGTCTGCCTGGTACGGGTCGGCCTGGTGGTACTGCCCGTCCTGGCCGGCCTGGTACTGGCCGGTGTCCTGCGCGCCCTGGTACTGCCCGGCGTCCTGGCCGCTCCGGTACTGCCCGCTGTCCTGCGCGCCCTGGTACTGCCCGTAGTCGGGAGCGCCCTGGTACTGCTGCGCGTCCCACTCCCCGTAGTTCTGCTGCGGGACCGCCGCGTAGGTGCCGGTGCCGTCCTGGTCGTCCGGGGCCGGCGCGTACGGTTCGCTGTCCTGCTGGGCCGGGATGTACCCGCCCGGCACCGCCGCCGGTTCCGGGGCGTCCGGGGCGGGAGGAGTGCCGTCCTGGTCACCGTAGGGGGGCTCGTACCCGGCCTCCTGACCGTCCTCCCCCGCCGTCACCGCCTCCGCCCGGGCCGCCGCGCGCAGCCTGCGCGCACGGCGTCCCTCGCCGGCGACCGGCTCGACCGGGACCGCCTCGGGCTCCTCGGGCAGGTCGTCGTCGATCACCCGGCGGCGGCCCGGCAGGGCCATGACCACCAGGACGACTCCGAGGGCCACCTGCGTCCAGATCCAGGCGGTGTGCGTGACCGGGGTGTCGTACGTGAGGTCCAGCGTGCCGCCCTCGGCGGGGAGCGTGAAGCCCTGCGCCCAGCCGTCCACGGTCTTCGGCGTCAGCGCCTCGCCGTTCAGCGTGGCCTGCCAGCGCGGGTCCGCACCGTCGGCGATCCGCAGCACCCGGCCCGATCCGCCCTCCGAAATCTTCGTGTGCGCCTCGACGGGCAGCGAGCCGACGGGCACGGGCTCGGCGCCCTCGCCGGACGGCACGATCATGAGGCGCGAGACCTGCCGGTCGACGCGCCACAGGGCGCTGCCGTCCAGCTGGCTGAGCCGGCTGAGGCCGGGCGTCGAGTCGAGCACCCGGCTCATCTGCCGCGGTGCCCCGTCCCGTACGAGGACGTAGCGGATCGCGAAACCGCTCAGCTGGCTTCCCTGGTCGGCGCCCGAGCCGGCGACCAGGTTGCCGACGACCTTGTCGAGGTGGGCGTTGCTGCCGCCCGCCTCGGTGAGCTCGGCGTCGCCGAGGCGCGCACCCGAGCCGCGGACCAGGCTGTACGAGACGGCGGCCGGTGAGGAACCGCCGAGAACCAGGGTGCGCGGCTGGTCCCGGGTGACGCTCTCCTCCGCGACGAAGGCGGGGACCTGCACCGCGTCGCGGCGCTCCAGCGGTCCGGCCGCGCCGCCGATCATCCAGCCGGCGGCGGCCAGCACGGGCGCGGCGGCGGCGGCCAGGGCGATCAGCGCGGCGACCGGCTGGCGCCACCCGAAGCTGAGCGCCGCGACCCGCACCCGGGCGCCGTCGGCGCCGAGCACGGCGGCGCCGATCAGCGCGATGCCGTAGACGAGGGTGGCGGGGCCCGCCCAGGTGGAGCCGTTGGAGAGGCCCGCGAAGAACAGGCCGACGAGCGCGGCGGCCCAGGCGGCACGGATCGCGAACTGCCGCTCCCCGCGCAGCAGTGCGGCCAGCGCCGCCAGGACGATGCCCAGCAGCAGGACGCCGCCCGCCGCCTTGGGACCTCCGGGGCTGATGCCGAGCAGGTCGAGCGCGGTCGCCGTGCCCGTACCGGTGTCCAGACCTGCCTCCTTCAGGAAGCCGGACGGGCTGGTCAGCAGGGACAGCGACCAGGGTGCGAGGAGCAGCATCGGGGTGCCGACGGTGGCCAGGAAGCGCAGTCCGTACGCGACGATGTCGCCCCGGCGCAGCACCAGCACCCCGACGCCGAGGACCGCGGCGAGCGGCCAGACGATCGGGGTGAACGCCGTCGTGAAGGTGAGCAGCAGGGTGTACGCCCAGGTCGCGCGCCAGGTGCCGCGTGCGCCGTCGCCGCCGCGCATCCCGTGCGCGGCGACGGCCGCGCGGGCGATCGGCGGGAGCAGGACGGCCAGTACTGCGGTGCCGAGGCGGCCGGTGGCCAGCGCTCCGGTCGCGGCGGGCAGGAAGGCGTACGCGACGCTCGCCCAGGCCCGCAGGAGCCGCGACTCGATGAGGGGCCGGGAGGCGAAGTAGGCGGTGAGCCCGGCGAGCGGGACCGAGCAGACCAGCAGCACGGTGAGGGCGAGGCCCGTGGAGCCGAGGAACAGCGCCGACAGCGCGGCGATCACGCCGAGGTAGGGCGGCGCCGTCTGCGTGCCGCCGGTGCCGACCGGGTGCCAGCCGTCCGCGTAGCGTCCCCACAGGTCGGAGACGTCGGCGGGCGCGGGCAGGAGCGCGCCGCCCGCGAGTGCGCCGCCGCCGAGGAGGCCGCGGCAGGCGACCAGTGAGACGAGGAGCAGGAGCGCGAAGAGGACCGGGCCGGGCTTGCGGCCGATCCGCTTGAGCCGTGCGAACTGTTCGATCTCCAGGAATTCGGCGTCGTCACCGCCGGGTCCGGACTCGACGACGCCGTGGCGGGAGCCGCCGGAGTCGGAGTCGGCGCGGTTGCCGAAGTTGCCCGCGATCTGTTCGACGGTCGCGCGGACGGTGGCGCCCGGCGGGGGGAAGAGGGAGCGCAGCTCGGCGGCGTCCACGGCCCCCTTGCCCCGTGCGCGGCGCCCGGCGAGGATCCTTCCGGGGCGCAGCAGGGTGCCGAGGAGCCCGGCGACCTCGTCGAGCGCCTGCCCGGGGACCTTGCCCACGAGATAGGCGAGGGTGCGGAGCAGGGTGCCGAGGACGAGACGGACCAGGGCCCAGGGCAGCTGTTTGCCGCGGGCGTTGACGAGCATCGTGTAGACGGCGCCCGCTTTGTCGACGCGGTGCGGGCTGGAGACGGAGCGTCCCGCGCAGTCGATGGGACGGCGTTCCCTGGCGGAGGCCTCGGCATGCCGCAGGACCGCGTCGGGCGCGACGAGGACCCGGTGGCCGGCCATGTGGGCGCGCCAGCAGAGGTCGACGTCGTCACGCATCAGCGGGAGTCTGCGGTCGAAGCCGCCGAGCTCCTCCCAGATGTCGCGGCGGATGAGCATGCCCGCGGAGGAGACGGAGAGGACCGTACGGACCTGGTCGTGCTGGCCCTGGTCCTGCTCGCGCCGGTCGAGACCGGTCCAGCGGCGTCCGCTGTTGGCGATGGAGACGCCGACCTCGAGGAGCTGCTTGCGGTCGTACCAGCCGCGCAGCTTCGGTCCCACGATCGCGGCGTGCTTGTCGTTGTCGACGACGCGCAGCATCTCGGCGAGCGCGTCGGGCTCGGGTGCGCTGTCGTCGTGCAGCAGCCAGAGCCACTGGACGGGATCGCCGTGCGGGAGTTCCGGCAGGTCGTACGCGTCGTCACGCCAGGTCCGGGTGGCCGGGTCCCAGCCGCTCGGGCGCTTCAGGTACGGCAGGTCGTCGGGGCCGAGGACGCCGGCTGTGCGGGTCGCCTCGTCGACGGCGGTGCCGAAGTTCGTACGGCGCGCGAGGTGCAGCACGCGCTCGCCGCCGAGTGCCTCGGTGAGCAGGCGCGCGGAGTCGTCGGCGCTGCCCGTGTCGGCGGCGACGACGTTCTGTACGGGGCGGTCCTGCCCGAGCAGACCGGCGAGCACATCGGGCAGCCAGCGTGCGCCGTCATGGGAGACGAGCACGGCGGTGACGACGTGCCGGGGGAACTCAGGGGCGGCGGCGGCCGCGTTCGGCGCCGCCGAGTGGCTGTGCACGGACATCGAGGTACGGGCCCTCCGGCCGGGTCCGGAGGGGGCGTCCCCCCGGGGGCTGCATCGGTGTACACGCGCGCCCCGGCGGGGCGTTGGCGCGTCTCTCGGACGGGGCCCCACACTAACGGTACGGATGTGCGCCCTGCGCCGAGCGGTTGAACGGCGGGAGGCGACGGCGTCCGGACATGCCGACGGCCCGTGGTCCGGGCCCTGTACGGGGGTCCGGGCCACGGGCCGTCGGCGCTCCCGGGGGTCCGGGCACGTGGTGGGTCAGATGGCGGCCTTCTTGAGGCGGCGCCGCTCACGCTCGGAGAGGCCGCCCCAGATGCCGAACCGTTCGTCGTTGGCGAGAGCGTACTCAAGGCATTCGGAACGGACTTCACAGGCGAGGCAGACCTTCTTCGCCTCGCGGGTGGAGCCGCCCTTCTCCGGGAAGAAGGACTCGGGGTCTGTCTGGGCGCACAGTGCGCGCTCCTGCCAGCCGAGCTCCTCGTCCGCGTCCTCGACCAGCAGTTGCTGGAACAGCTCGGTCATGTGCGCCCCTCGTCTGTCTCTTGCGTCCCCGTGATGCGGCCGTTACTGATGCGCCGAACAACACGAGTGAAATTACAAGTGTGTAGCTCTGGGCCAGTCAAGCGAAGATCTGCTATTGGCCTCGGTATTCACTCTGCGGAACCAAGCGTATGCCGAAAGTGTTCAAATCACCAAAAACCTGACATATGCCTTCGGCCTCGTCACGCAGCGCTTCTCACCGGGTGAGACGACCATGGCCGTCCCCGTGTTTCGATTCGATCACTGAAGCGACCAAGATCACAGTCGGGTCACAGACTTCCCGTCGCGTTTACGAAGACGGTTGTTGCGCCACATTGCCGCTCCCGTAACTGCCAAAACCTTTCTTCAACCCGGACGACCGGAAGGAGTGAAAGATTGCCGCCAAATCGGGCATCGGGTTGACAGGAGGCGGGCCGAGCCGCTCTCCTTGACTGCATGCAAGCGACCGCAGCGATGTACGCGACCCCCATGCGTGGGTTCCGTACGGCTGTCCAGGCCCGCTGTTGCTGTTCCAGCTGTCACAGCTGTTGAAGCCCCTAGCGCTCCAGCTCTGATCCAGCCTTCTCCACCCGCATTCCGGCTCTCCGCGACACCCCCCGCACGCGCATCCCCATGCCGAGGAACCACCGCACCCATGAACAGCGACAGCGACCTCCAGATCGCCGGCGACATCCTCGAGGTACAGCACCTCCTCCAGCCGGCCCGCCCCCACCCCGCCACCGTGGCCGAGTTCGTCGGTCTCGCCCGCACCATCGCCGCCGACCGCGCCCGCTGGGCCCCGCTCGTCCGGTACGACACCACCACCCGCTGGTACCACCGACTGCAGGAAGGCCCGGGCTACGAGGTGTGGCTGCTCAGCTGGGTCCCCGGCCAGGGCAGCGGGCGCCACGACCACGGGCTGTCCTCCGGTGTACTCACCGTGCTGGACGGCGAGTTGACGGAACACACGGAGCGCGGGACACGCACCCTGGACACCGGCGCACAGCGCGTCTTCGCCCCCGGATACGTCCACGAGGTCGTCAACGACTCCCTCGAACCGGCCGTCAGCCTGCACGTCTACCACCCCGGCCTGACCGACATGCCGATGCACACGGCACAGTGCGCCCCGTCCGCCCTGGACGTCGTACCCGCCTGACAGCCCACCACCGCCCCACAACCGACAGGCTCCGCCCGACAGCCCCACCCGTCGCCCACCACCGCCCCACAACCGACAGGCTCCGCCTGACAGCCCCACCCGTCGCCCACCACCGCCCCACAACCGACAGGCTCCGCCTGACAGACTGGTTGCATGCGCATTGTGGTTCTGGCCGGCGGTATCGGTGGTGCTCGTTTCCTGCGTGGCCTCAAACAGGCCGCCCCCGAAGCGGACATCACGGTGATCGGCAACACCGGTGACGACATCCATCTGTTCGGGCTGAAGGTCTGCCCCGACCTGGACACCGTGATGTACACCCTCGGCGGTGGCATCAACGAGGAGCAGGGCTGGGGGCGTACGGACGAGAGCTTCCAGGTCAAGGAGGAGCTCGCGGCGTACGGCGTGGGCCCCGAGTGGTTCGGGCTCGGCGACCGTGACTTCGCGACCCACATCGTCCGTACGCAGATGCTCGGCGCGGGTTATCCGCTGAGCGCGGTCACCGAGGCGCTCTGTGCCCGCTGGAAGCCCGGGGTCCGGCTCATCCCGATGTCCGACGACCGCGTCGAGACGCATGTGGCCATCGACGTCGACGGCGAGAGCAGGGCCATCCACTTCCAGGAGTACTGGGTGAAGATGCGGGCCTCCGTCGCGGCGCGGGCGATCGTGCCGGTCGGGGCGGAGCAGGCCGAGCCCGCACCGGGCGTGCTGGAGGCCATCGCCGGGGCCGACGTCATCGTCTTCCCCCCGTCGAATCCCGTCGTGTCGGTGGGCACCATCCTCGCCGTGCCCGGTATCCGCGAGGCGATCGCCGAGGCCGGGGTGCCGGTCGTGGGGCTCTCCCCCATCGTCGGTGACGCGCCCGTGCGGGGCATGGCCGACAAGGTGCTGGCCGCCGTGGGCGTCGAGTCGACGGCCTCGGCCGTCGCGCGCCACTACGGATCGGGCCTGCTGGACGGCTGGCTCGTCGACACCGTGGACGCCGGGACCGTGGCCGGGGTGGAGGCCGCGGGGATCCGCTGCCGTGCCGTCCCGCTGATGATGACGGACCTGGACACGACCGCCGAGATGGCCCGCCAGGCACTGGCGCTGGCCGAGGAGGTCCGGGCATGAGCGGGCCGGCCGCCGAGGCACCCTCGTACCGGGTGTGGGCGCTGCCCGGGATGCCCGAGGTGCGGGCCGGGGACGACCTCGCGAAGCTGATCGCCGCCACCGAGCCGGGCCTGGTGGACGGTGACGTCCTGCTGGTCACCTCGAAGATCGTCTCCAAGGCGGAGGGCCGGACCGTGGAGGCCGCCGACCGGGAGGCGGCGATCGACGCCGAGACGGTCCGGGTGGTCGCCCGCCGGGGGAAGCTCAGGATCGTGGAGAACCGGCAGGGCCTCGTCATGGCCGCGGCCGGTGTCGACGCCTCCAACACCCCGGCCGGCACGGTCCTGCTGCTGCCCAAGGACCCGGACGCCTCCGCCAAGGTCATCAGGGACGGGCTGCGGGACACCCTCGGGGTCGAGGTCGGCGTCGTCGTCACGGACACCTTCGGGCGCCCCTGGCGCAACGGGCTGACCGATGTCGCCATCGGCGCGGCGGGCGTCCGGGTGCTCGACGACCTCCGCGGCGGTACGGACACGTACGGCAATCCGCTGAGCGCGACCGTGGTGGCCACCGCCGACGAGCTGGCCTCGGCCGGTGACCTGGTGAAGGGCAAGGCGTCCGGCCTGCCGGTCGCCGTGGTCCGGGGCCTGCCCCATGTGGTGGCGGCCCCCGGGGACCCCACGGACGGCGCGCGGGCGATGGTGCGGACCGCGGCCGACGACATGTTCCGGCTGGGGACGTCCGAGGCGGTACGGGAGGCACTCCACCTGCGACGGACGGTGCGGGAGTTCACCGACGAGCCGGTGGACCCGGGCGCCGTACGGCGCGCGGTGGCTGCCGCCGTGACGGCGCCGGCCCCGCACCACACGACGCCGTGGCGCTTCGTCCTGCTGGAGTCGGCGGACGCGCGGACCCGGCTGCTCGACGCGATGCGGGACGCGTGGATCTCCGACCTGCGCCGGGACGGCAGGAGCGAGGAATCGGTCGCCAAGCGGGTGCGGCGGGGCGACGTCCTGCGCGACGCGCCCTATCTGGCGGTGCCGTGCCTGGTGATGGACGGCTCGCACACCTACGGGGACGCGCGGCGGGACACCGCCGAGCGCGAGATGTTCGTGGTCGCGGCCGGTGCGGGCGTGCAGAACTTCCTGGTGGCACTCGCGGGTGAACGGCTCGGCTCGGCATGGGTGTCCTCGACGATGTTCTGCCGGGACGTGGTGCGTGAGGTGCTGGACCTGCCGGACAGCTGGGATCCGCTGGGCGCGGTGGCCGTGGGACACGCGGCGCGGGCGCCGAAGGAGCGGGGCGCACGGGACGCGGGGGCGTTCATCGCGGTGCGCTGAGGCGGAGCGGACTCCGGCCCGCCGCCCCGCTAGAACCGGGCGATGTCGCGGGGTGTCATGCGGGGGGCACGGCGCGGCGGCGTGTGACCCGAGAGCATGATCAGACGTGTCGCCCGGTGGCGTTGGCCCTCGTACGGTGCCAGGAGGGCCAGCATCTCCTCGTCGCCGGCGCTCCGGTCGCCCGCCAGGGCGTACCCGACGATGCCGGGAAGGTGGAGGTCGCCGACCGTGACCGCGTCGGCCGCCCCGTTGGAGCGCTGCAGCGTCTCGGCCGCCGTCCACGGACCGACGCCGGGGATCAGCTCCAGCCGTGCCGTCGCCTCGGACAGTTCCATCGACGCCGCCTCCTCCATGCGGCGGGCCACCCGGACCGCGCGCAGGATCGTCGCCGAGCGTTTGGCGTCCACGCCCGCCCGGTGCCATTCCCAGGAGGGGATCCGCGACCAGGTCCTGGCGTCCGGCATGACGTACAGGCCGTACGTGCCGAACCGTCCGTCCGTCGGGCCGGGCGCCGGGGTGCCGTAGGTGCGGACCAGCAGCCGCCAGGCGCGGTAGGCCTCGTCGGTGGTGACCTTCTGTTCCAGGACCGACGGGATCAGGGACTCCATGACCAGCCCGGTGCGCAGCAGGCGCAGCCCCGGCCTGCGCCGGAAGGTGGCGGCGACCAGGCGGTGGCGCGGGCGGAAGGCGTCCGGATCGTCGTCGGCGCCGAGCAGCCCGGGAAGCCCGTCCAGGAGCCACTGCGCGCCGGGGCCCCAGGCCGCCGCGGAGATCCGTCCGTCCCCGGCCGCCGCGACGCGCAGCGTGCCGGGCCCGGCCGGGGTCCGGGTGGCCCGCCAGAACGAACCGTCGGGCAGCGCCCGGTACGTGGGGTCCGCCGGGCCGCGTCGCAGAGGGCTCAGGACCAGCCGCAGGTCGAGCGGTCCGGGCGGGGTCCAGGTCCGTTCCAGCGGCGGGGCGGACGGGTCCGGGACCGCCGGCTGCTGGTGCGGCACGGCGGTGGTGCGGGGTACGAAGCGTCCTGCCACGGGTGAGGTCCTCGGTCGTCGGGGGTGCCTATCGAGGGTACGGCCGACGGAGACCGTTCACCGGTCGGACCACTGCTCGGGTCACCGGCCGGGTCACTGGTCCGACGAGAAGCGGACCGAGGCGTCCGGGAGGACCGCACCGCACCAGACCCGGATCCCGTCGCGGAGCTCGTTGTCGGCGCCGACGTGCGCGCCGTCGCCGATCACCGCGCCCGCCAGGACCGTACGGCTGCCGATCCGGGCACCCGCCCCGACCAGTGAGTCGCTGATCACGGCACCCGGCTCGACGACGGCGCCCGCCAGCACGGTGGAACCCGCGATCCTGGCGCCCTCGCCGATCAGGGCGCCCTCGCCGATGACCGTACCGCCGGTGAGCTTGGCGTCGGGGGCCACCGACGCGGTGGGCAGGACCAGCCGGTCGCCGCAGCGGCCGGGGACGGCCGGGGACGGCGCGCGGCCCAGGACCAGGTCGGCCGAGCCGCGTACGAACGCCTGCGGGGTGCCGAGGTCCAGCCAGTAGGTGGAGTCGACCATGCCCTGGAGATGGGCACCGGAGGCGAGGAGGCCGGGGAACGTCTCGCGTTCCACGGAGACCGGCCGGCCGGCCGGGATGGTGTCGATGACCGAGCGGCGGAAGATGTACGCCCCCGCGTTGATCTGGTCGGTGACTATCTCCTCGGGTGTCTGCGGCTTCTCCAGGAAGGCCGTCACCCTGCCCGTGGCGTCCGTCGGTACGAGGCCGAAGGCGCGCGGGTCCTCCACCCTGGTGAGGTGCAGGGAGACGTCCGCCCCGGACGTGGCGTGCGACGCGACCAGGGCCCGGATGTCGAGCCCGGTGAGGATGTCCCCGTTGAAGACGAGGACGGGCTCGTCCGGGCCCGAGGTCAGTCGCGACGCCACGTTGCGGATGGCTCCGCCGGTGCCGAGCGGCTCGCGTTCGGTGACGTACTCGATGGAGAGCCCGAGTGAGGAACCGTCACCGAAGTACGGTTCGAAGACCTCCGCCAGGTAGGACGTCGCGAGCACGATGTGCTCCACCCCGGCCGCCCGGGCACGCGCCAGCTGGTGCGTGAGGAACGGGACGCCCGCCGCCGGAACCATCGGCTTCGGGGTGTGCACCGTGAGTGGCCGCAGCCGGGTGCCCTTGCCACCGACCAGCAGGATCGCTTCTCTTGCCTCTGTCACAGCGCCGTCTCTGCTTCCTGATGGGGCCGGGCCTCGTATCGGCTGGCCAGTGTATGCAGTCCTCGGCAGGCCTCCCGGTCAGCGGCCCTGCAACTGGGCCGAGCTGGTCCGGGCGGTGCCGAGCTTCTTGTAGAGACGGCTTCCGGGGCATTCGGTTGCGAACCCGTCGCGATGGCCGGAGATGACGTTGAGCTTCACGTTGGCGCCCTTCTTGTACTTTCCGCTGCCGGCGGAGACGAGCGTGACCTTTCCCTTCGGGTTGCGGCCGAACAGGCCGAGCTTCCAGGCGGTGAGCTTGGCGATCGCGGTCACCGCGGCGGCCGGCGGGTTCTTCGAGGTGTACGTGCCGAGTACGGCGATGCCCATGCTGTTGGTGTTGAACCCGAGCGTGTGGGCCCCGAGGACCGCCTTCGTCACGCCGCCCGCGCGTCCTTCGTAGATGTTTCCGCACTTGTCGACGGCGAAGTTGTAGCCGAAGTCGCGCCAGCCGCTGCTCTTGACGTGGTAGCGGTAGATGCTGCGCAGGACCGAGGGCGCCTGGGAGCAGGTGTAGTTGTTCCCGGTGGCGCTGTGGTGGATGAAGGCCGCCTTGACGGTCGTGGTGTACGCGAAGGCGCGCTCCCGGATGCTCTCGTCGGCACCCCAGCCCTTGCGTGTGACGATGCGGGGGCGCGGGCCCACGAAGGGCTTGGCGCCCGCCGCGACGACCGCCTGCTCCTCCGACTCGGCCTTGCTCAGGGCGGAGATCTCGGTGGCTCCGAGCGGCGCGAGGTCGGCGTTGACCGCGGAGCTCTCGGCGGCGGCCAGGCCGAGCCCCGCGGACTCGGGGAGCGCGCCCGGCTGGGGGGAGGCCACGGGGGTGACCGCGGTGGGAGCGCCTGTGGCCGGGGTACCGGTGGCCGGGGTGATCGTGGTCGGCGGCTGCTGCGGGTCCTCGCCCGGGTCGACGAGCTCCACCCGCAGTCCCTCGGGCAGGGGCGCGGTGCCCGCGGCGCTGCTCCGCGGTCCGGAGTCCTCGGACCGTACGCGCACTTCGACACCGTCCGAGTCGCCGACCCAGAGCGGGGCCGTGGAGCCGCGGACCTTGCCCGACGTGCGTTCGGCGCTGTCGGTGTCCGCGGCGTGGTCGGTGTTGTGCGTCTCGAGGTTCTGCCAGCCGGACCAGCGTGCGGTGCCGGTCGCGCGGGCCCGGACCTGGACGGTGCCGTGCAGTTCGGCGTCGGCGTCGTCCCAGACCACGCCGACGAGTGAGAAGCGGTGCGCGTCGCGCTGCCGCAGGCCTTGTTCGGCGGGGGGCAGGGACTCGGTGGGCTCGCCGGTGGCCCGGGGGGCCGCGTCGGTGAGCGGCCTCAGGGGCAGGGACTGCGTGGAACCCGACGGTTCGGCAGCGGGGGTCGCGGGCGCGTGGGCGACCGGGGCGGGCAGGGGGGCGGCTGGCGCGGGCACGGCGAGCGGGAGGGTGAGTGCCGCCGCGCAGGTGACGCCGATGGAGGTTGCAAGAAGTGCATGCATACAGGAAATCCTGGCTGGATTCCGGCATTCCCGGCTACTGGAGGGACGCTGCTCCCACTTGACGCCCCGTCTGCCGACCGGTGTACGCGATACCGTTCGCGCCCCGCCGCGTCCGCGCCCGGCGCGTACCCTTGCGCGGATGAACGCCAGTGATCGCACCCCCGCCGACCTGCTGCGATCCGCGCTCGCCGCGGACCCGGCCCGCCCACTCGTCACCTTCTACGACGACGCAACCGGAGAGCGCGTCGAACTGTCGGTGGCCACCTTCGCCAATTGGGTGGCCAAGACGGCCAATCTGCTGCAGGGCGACCTGGCCGCGGAGCCGGGCGACCGGCTCGCCCTGCTGCTGCCCGCGCACTGGCAGTCCGCGGTCTGGCTGCTGGCCTGCTCGTCCGTCGGTGTCGTCGCCGATGTGCAGGGCGACCCCGCCGCCGCCGATCTGGTGGTGACCGGGCCGGACTCCCTGGACCGGGCACGTGCCTGTCGCGGCGAGCGGACGGCCCTGGCCCTGCGCCCGCTGGGCGGCCGTTTCCCGCAGCCGCCGGAGGGGTTCGCGGACTACGCGGTGGAGGTGCCCGGCCAGGGCGACCGCTTCGCGCCGTACGCCCCGGTGGATCCGTCGGCCCCCGCGCTCGGCGTGGGCGGGGTCGAGCTGACGTCGGACCAGTTGGTCGCGCGGGCCCGTGAGGACGCGGCGGCGCTTGGCCTCACCCCGGGGTCGAGGCTGCTGACGGGACGTACGTACGACACGTGGGACGGACTCTCCGCCGGGCTCTTCGCTCCGCTGGCCGCCGGCGGGTCCGTGGTGCTGTGCCGCCACCTGGACCGGCTGGACGCGGAGGGGCTGGCCAAGCGCGTCGAGAGCGAGCGGGTCACCGACACCGCGGTATGACAAGCGCCCTGAGCTCCACCCGTCCGGCCCACGGCGGGCCGAGCCCCCGGGACTGAGCCTGCGCGGCGGTACATGATCGGGCGGTACGGACCACTCCGCCCGAAGGCACAACCAAGCGTGAGGTTCAGCCGTCTACTCCTGCGACCGGCGGCCCATCGCGCCGCCGAAAACGAAGGATGGACGCAGACGTGAGCGACAGCGCCGGCCCCCCGGACCGCCCTGACCACTCGGCAGGGGACGGACCGACGGACGGGTCGCGGGACGATTCCGGGGCCACCCCGCCGGAGGAGTCCGATCCCGCTCCACAGGACGGCTCCCCCGCCACCGGGGCCGCGGGCGACGGCGGCGAGGGCGAGGACCACGACGACGGCGGTGACGGCAAGGACGGCCAGGACGGTGGTGGATTCGGCACCTGGGCCGACCGGCCCGGGGCCGGCGCCCCCGGGCGCAAGCGCCACTGGCTCCGCTGGACCGCCCTCGCCGCCTCGTTCCTGGTGCTGGTCGCGGCGGGCGCCGGCTGGTGGCTGTACAAGAAGCTCGACGGCAACATCACGACGGACACCGGTGCCGCGGCCGAACTCAAGGCGTACGAGCAGGAGCGTCCGACCCCGATCGCCCAGGACGCGCAGAACATCCTGCTCATCGGTTCCGACACCCGGTCCGGTGACAACAGCGAGTACGGCCGTGACGACGGCGGCAGCCAGCGTTCGGACACCACGATCCTGCTGCACCTCGCGGCCGACCGCCGGAGCGCGACCGCGGTGTCGATCCCGCGTGACCTGATGGCCGAGATCCCCAGCTGCCACACGGCGGACGGGAAGGCCACGAACAAGCAGTTCGCCCAGTTCAACGGGGCCTTCGAGCTCGGCGGCACGGCCTGCACGATCCGCACCGTGGAGGAGATGACGGGCGTCCGCGTCGACCACCACATGGTCATCGACTTCAACGGTTTCAAGGACATGGTCGACGCCGTGGACGGCGTCGAGGTCTGCCTCAAGGAGCCCGTCGACGACACCGACGCCCATCTCAAGCTCCCCGCGGGCCGCCAGAAGCTCGACGGCGAGCAGGCCCTGGGCTACGTACGGGCCCGTAAGTCGATCGGCGACGGCAGCGACACCGAGCGCATGGACCGCCAGCAGAAGTTCCTGGGGGCCCTCGTCAACAAGATGCAGAGCAACGGCGTCCTGCTGAACCCGACGCGGCTGTACCCGGTGCTGGACGCGGCGACCAAGTCGCTCACCACGGACCCGGGTCTGGACTCCCTCAGGGACCTGTACGACCTGGTGCGCGGGATGCGGAACGTGCCGACGGAGCAGGTCCAGTTCCTGACCGTGCCCCGGCAGCCCTACCGCGCGAACCCGAACCGGGACGAGCTCGTCCAGCCGGACGCCAACCAGTTGTTCGAGCGTCTGCGTAAGGACGAACCCGTCGCCGTGGCCCCCGCCGACGAAATCAATGGCGAGCATTCACAGGCGGATCACAGCTCCGACAAGGATTCTTCCGGTCAGGAGCCCGGCGGTACGAGCGAGAGCCCCACCCCGGCGCCGACCTATTCGGGATCGAATGCGGCTGACGACCTGTGCGATGCGTAAAGCAATTCTCAAGTGACCGACGCCAATCGGAGCGGAATATGCAGAATGCCCGGTTGTAAGGAGCGTGGAATATGTCACGCCCGTCACCCATGGCCGATTCGGCCGGATAGTGTGACGCGATCCGGTGCTCGCGGACCTCGGACCGTGCACTGCTGGAGCGAAGGACCGAGCGCCGTGCCGGGGGAGGCGCCTCGCGTGGCACCGACGGAGGATTCAGGCAACCGTGGACGCGCATAGCCGTGGGCGGGCGGACGAAATCGATCCCGCAGACGAATGGGTACTCGATCCGCGGACCGGCAATTACGAATTGCGACCGGACAACTCCGGAAGAGAGTCGTCCGGTTCCTCCCGTACGGCAAACCGCCATAACTCAGGCAGCCGACGCGAATCCCGTTCCGGCGTCACCCGCGAAGGATCGGGACGCCGCGACACGGGTGACCGGGCGGAGCCCGGCACCGGTGGCCCCCGCCGCGAGGTACCGGGGCAGCGCGGGGGCCGTCCGGCCCGGAACGCCCAGGAGCACCGGGCAGCCGCCCGCCGCAAGGGCAGGTCCCCGAGGCAGCGGCGGAGGAAGGCCCTCCTGTGGACCGGCGGCGTCATGGCCTTCGTGATCGTCGCCGGGTCGGCCGGGGCCTACGCGCTCTACCAGAAGTTCAACGGCAACCTGGACACCATCGACGTCGGTGACGCGGGCAGCGAGGGCGTCGCCGCCGACGGCCCGCTGAACATCCTGATCATCGGTACGGACAAGCGCACCGGCGCGGGCAACGAGGGCTACGGCGACACGGGCAGTGCCGGCCACGCCGACACGAACATCCTCTTCCACGTCTCCGAGGACCGCACCAACGCCACGGCGATGAGCATCCCCAGGGACCTGATGACACAGATCCCCGACTGCACCACGAAGCAGCCGGACGGTTCGGAGAAGGTCATACCCGGCTCGCGGAACGTCCGCTTCAACGTCAGCCTCGGCCAGGAGGGACGCGACCCCGGCTGCACGATGCGTACGGTCAAGGAGATCACCGGCCTGTCGGTCGACCACTTCATGATGGTCGACTTCAACGCCGTCAAGACGCTCTCCACCGCCGTCGGCGGCGTGAAGGTCTGTCTGGCCGGACCGGTGAACGACCCCGACTCGCACCTCGAACTGCCCGCGGGCGAGTCCACGATCCAGGGCGAGGACGCGCTGGCGTTCGTCCGCACCCGGCACAGCTTCGGGAACAGGAGCGACCTGGACCGGATCAAGGTGCAGCAGCAGTTCATCGGCTCGATGATCCGGCAGATGAAGTCCGACGACACGCTGACCGACCCGACCAAGCTCTTCAAGCTGGCGGACGCGGCGACGAAGGCGCTCACCGTCGACTCGGGCATCGGGTCGATCAAGAAGCTGACCTCGCTCGCCCAGGAGCTCGGCAGAATCGACACGAAGAACATCAGCTTCGTCACGATGCCCGTGGTCGACAACCCGGCCGAGCCGGAGCCCATCACCGTGGTCGTCGACCCGGCGAAGTCGAAGCAGCTCTTCGCGACGATGCGCGCCGACACCTCGCTGACCGAGGTGAAGAAGCGGGAGAAGGCCGCCAGGAGCAAGCAGGCGGCGGTGCTCAAGGGCGACCGGGCGGCCCCGGAGGACATACGCGTCGACGTGCTCAACGGCGGGGGGATCGCCGGAGCCGCGGGCGCGACCGTCACCTGGCTGCAGACCGAGCAGGGCGTGCCGCAGTCCACGAACAGGGCGAACGCCCCGGTGAAGATCGACAGGACCACCCTGGCGTACGCGCCGGACCAGGCGGACCAGGCCCGCGCACTCGCGGACATGATGGGGCTGCCCGCCACGGCGCTGAAGCAGGGGACCACCGACGCCGAAGGCCTTCAGGCGATGGTGCTGACCCTGGGAGCCGATTTCGATGGTGCCGGTGTGCCCATCACAGGACCGGCGGCGGCGCCGGACATCCCGAAGGCAAGCGCCGACAAGGCGGAATGCGCGAAGTGACGACGGGTCGTCGCGCTCCAGCGAGTTTCTGAGCAGCAGGGGGGTCCCGGTGGGACGGAGCAGCATGCGTGGGGAGGGGTCGCGGTCGCGCGTCCGGCACCAGGACCCGGACGACGGCGTCCACGACGGCGGACGCGACGCCTCGGGCGGCCGGTCCACGCGGAACGGTCACGGACCGCGCGAGCGGTCCCGGCCGCCGGAGAACGGGTATCGTCACGGCGGTCCGAACCGCCGCAGCCGGCGCACCGCCGAAGGGGGCGGGCGGCGGGTACTGCGCTGGGTCGCGTCCGTACTCGCCCTGCTGATACTCGGCACCGGCGGCGCCGGTTACCTCTACTACAAACACCTCAACGGCAACATCAGGAAAGAGGATCTGACCCTCGGCGACAAGCCGATGGCCGATCACAAGGCCAACTCCGCCGGTCAGACCCCGCTGAACATCCTGATCATCGGCTCCGACGCCCGTGACTCCGAGGCCAACCGGAAGCTCGGCGGTGCGAAGGAGACGTTCGGGGGTACGCCGCTCGCCGATGTGCAGATGCTGCTGCACCTCTCCGCGGACCGCAGCAACATCTCGGTCGTGAGCATGCCGCGCGACACCATGCTGAAGATGCCGAAGTGCACGGACCCGGACACCGACAAGGTGTACCCGGCCAGCACGCTGCCCGTGCAGACGAACGAGAGCCTCGGCCGCGGCGGACCCGGGTGCACGGTGGCCGCCTGGTACGAGCTCACCGGCATCACCATCGACCACTTCATGATGATCGACTTCGAGGGCGTGGTCTCCATGGCCGACGCGGTCGGAGGCGTTCCGGTCTGCGTGGACGCCAACATCTACTCGCACACAGGTGACGGCAAGGGCTCCGGGCTGAAGCTGAAGGAGGGCACCACCTCAGTCAAGGGTGAGCAGGCCCTCCAGTGGCTGCGCACCCGCTACGGCTTCGAGGACAACACCGACCTGGGCCGCGCGAAGGCCCAGCACCAGTACCTGAACTCGATGGTGCGTGAGCTGCGCAAGGGCACCAAGCTCACCGATCCCGGGAAGCTGATGAATCTCGCGGAGGCGGCCACCAGCGCGCTGACGGTCGACAAGGGCCTGGACACGGTCAAGAAGCTGTACGACCTGGCGGAGGAGCTGAAGAAGGCCCCGACGAACCGGATCACCATGACGACGATGCCGAACGTCTACGGGACGGGCAACCTCAGCGGCCGGGTGTTCCCCAAGCCCGAAGAGGCCGAGCAGGTCTTCCGGATGATCCGCGAGGACGTCCCGCTGGACGGCAAGGCCTCCAAGCGCAAGACGACCGTCACCAAGGACGTCGCCGCGCCGGCCGCCGAGATCCCGGTCAGTGTGCGCAACGCGACCGGAAAGGACGGTCTCGGTCCGGTGCAGGGCCGAGCGACGACGGTCAAGAACCTGCTGACGGACGCGGGCTTCGCCAAGACGTCGGTCGACTCCCAGAACGTCGAGGCGGCCGACCGGACCGGCGTCCTCTACCCGAGCGCGGACATGGAGGGCGACGCGCAGGCGGTCGCCAAGGCGCTCGGTGTCCCGGTGTCCCAGGTGCGGAAGTCGACCTCGGTGTCGGGCATCGTGCTGGCCGTGGGTGCGGACTGGCGCGAGGACGGGGCGTACCCGGCCAAGGAGGTCGAGGAGAAGACGCCGGAGTCGGCGGGCGCGCTCAACGGTGCGGACGAGAAGGCGTGCATGAAGGTCAATCCGAACTTCACCTTCTGACGCCCGGCACGGAAGAGGGGGCCCCGCCGGCAACGGCGGGGCCCCCTCTCATACGGCGGTCAGACCGTCTGTTCCCGGACCGCGGGGCGGCGGCTCGCGATGACCCTCTTCGCCAGCGAGCGGGGGCTGGTCAGGAAGCCGTAGCCCCACGACATGTGCATGGTGGCCAGCGCGACCGGGATCTGCGCGCGGGCCTTGAGCGGCAGGCCCTTGCCCGCGGGCAGCGACCCGGCCACGATGGCCGCGACGTAGCCGGCCGGCACGACGAACGCCCACGGGGTGACGGCCACGCCGACGACGACGCCCGCCGCGATCGCGCAGACGGCGGTCGGCGGGGCCAGGTAGCGCAGGTTGATCGAGCCGGCGTGGTAGCGGGCCACGACGTGGCGCCAGCGCCCGTAGTCCTTGTACTGCTTGGCGAGCGCGCGGATGCTGGGGCGGGGGCGGTACCGCACCTTCAGCTCCGGCGAGAACCAGACCAGGCCGCCGGACTCGCGGATGCGGAAGTTCAGCTCCCAGTCCTGGGCGCGGATGAACTCCACGTTGTAGCCGTCCGCCCGCTCCAGTGCCTCGCGACGGAAGACACCCAGATACACGGTCTCGGCCGGGCCCGCCTGGCCGCCGGTGTGGAAGGCGGCGTTGCCGACGCCGATCTTCGACGTCATCGCGGCGGCGACGGCGTCCTCCCAGGCGTTCTCGCCCTCGGCGTGCATGATGCCGCCGACGTTCTGCGCGCCGGTCTCCTCCATGAGGCGGACCGCGGTCGCGATGTAGTTCGGGGAGAGCATTCCGTGGCCGTCGACCCGTACCACGATCGGGTGATGCGAGGCCTTGATCGCGGCGTTCAGCGCGGCGGGCGTACGGCCGGTCGGATTGGCGACGGTGTGGACCCTGGAGTCCTCCCGTACCAGCTCAGCGGCGATCTCGTCCGTACGGTCGGTCGACGGACCGAGGGCGATCACCACCTCCATCTCACCGGCGTACTCCTGCTCCAGGATGTGCCGGACCGAGTTCCTGAGATGACGTTCCTCATTGAGCACCGGCATGATCACGGAGACGGCGGGGTACTGCGCGGCAGACATGTGGTCCTCAGGGGGTCCTCGGGGGTGCCAGGGGTTCCGGGGGTTTTCGCGCCCCAGGAGGCGGCGGATTCGGCCGCCACGTTACCGCGAATGGGGGACACGGGCGCGCGCCGCCAGGTCTTCTACCGGTCCGCAGATCGTATGGGCCTACCGTGCGAAAGTCCTACTCGCACCGCGGAGGTGTCCCTCGTGCCCACGCCGCACCGATCGCCCCGTCCACCGCACCCCCGCAGCGCTCCCCCGCAACGCAGATCCCCCCGGCGGTCCGGGGCCGCGGGCGGCGGCAGAGGCCGGTCCGGCGGCCGGAAGACGCCGCCCCGCTGGGGCATGCGAGTGGCCACCGGGCTCTCCGTACTGGTGCTCGGCGCCGGTGGGATCGGCCACGCGGTGGTGAGCGGTCTGGAGACGGGGATCGACCGGGTCGACCCGTTCAAGGACATGAAGAACCGCCCCCAGGGCGGCCAGGGCATGAATCTCCTGCTCGTCGGCACCGACGGCCGCGACAAGATCACCAAGGCGGAGAGGAAGAAGTACCGGCTGGGCGGCGCACCCTGTCACTGCACCGACACCCTGATGCTGGTCCACCTCTCCGCCGACAGACAGCGGGCGAGCGTCGTCAGCCTGCCGCGTGACAGTTACGCCGAGATCCCCGCGCACACCGACCGGACGACGGGCAAGGAGCACTCCGCCCACCCGGTGAAGCTGAACGCCGCCTACGCCGAGGGGGGCCCGCATCTGACCGTGCGGACCGTCGAGCAGATGACCGGCATCAAGATCGACCACTACCTGGAGGTCGACTTCACCAGCTTCATGAAGACGGTGGACACACTGGGCGGGGTGGAGATCTGCACCGCGAAGCCGCTCAAGGACACCTACACCGGCCTGAACCTCACACCGGGCACCCACAAGCTGGACGGCGGCCAGGCCCTGCAGTACGTGCGCTCCCGACACATCGACGGGGCGGCCGACCTGGGCCGGATGCAGCGCCAGCAGAAGTTCATGGCCGCCTTGATCAAGCAGACGACCAGCAGCGGCGTGCTGATGAACCCGATGAGATTCCAGCAGGTCACCTCGTCGATGCTGGACTCCGTGCGCGCCGACAAGGGGTTCGGTACGGAGCAGATGCTGGAGCTCGGCAAGGCCATGCGCGGCTTCACCCCGGCCTCGTCCGAATTCACCTCCGTACCGATCGAGGACGGCGGCTTCCAGGTCAAGGGCATCGGTTCCACGGTGAAGTGGGACGCGAGGAAGTCGGAGAGGCTGTTCCGGGCCCTGCGCGAGGACCAGCCGCTCGCCCCGCAGCTGCCGAAGCAGCCCAAGGCGACGGTCGTGGGCGTCGCCCCGGAGCAGATCCGGGTGCAGGTCTACAACGGGACGCCGAAGGACGGGCTGGGCCAGACGATGGACGCGGCGCTGCGCGGCACCGGCTTCAACACCACCCGCGCCCCGCTGAACGGCGGCCAGGGCTACCGGGAGCGGACGCTCATCTCATACGACCCGCGGTGGGACCGCTCGGCGAGGTCCCTGGCCACCGCGCTGCCCGGCTGCGAGCTGAAGGCCGTGAAGGGGCAGGGCGGAACGATGAAGGTGACGGCGGGCTCGGACTTCACGAAGGTGCGGCGCGTCAAGGCCGAGACCCCGCAACAAGGTGAATTCGACACGGTAACGGGCGACCAGGTCATCTGCCCGTAACAGGTCGTTGTGAGCACAGAGACGGCTAACTGACCACTCAGCACCGATTTGCCGGTCTGCTGTTCCGCAATGACGCCAGGTCAGTCGTCGATGCCCTCGGCCGCGCGCTGTTCGCGGAGGTCCTTGATCGCTCGGCGGCGGGCCAGGCGGTGGGTGCGGCGGATCTGGGCTTCCTGGTAACGGCGCTTGTCGCGCTCCGTCTCGGGGACCACCTCCGGCACCCGGCGCGGCTTGCCGTCCTCGTCGACCGCCGCGAACACCAGGTACGCGCTGCCGACCTGCTGGGCGGGCGTCGACTCGTTCCACCGCTCGGCCATGACGCGGACGCCGACCTCCATCGAGGAGCGGCCGGTCCAGTTCACCTGGGCGCGGACGTGCACGAGGTCACCGACGCGCACCGGCTCCAGGAAGACCATCTCGTCCATCGAGGCCGTCACGGCCGGACCACCGGAGTGCCGGCCGGCGACGGCACCCGCCGCGTCGTCGACCAGTTTCATGATCACGCCGCCGTGCACCGTCCCCAGGAGGTTGGTGTCGCTGCCGGTCATGATGTGGCTGAGGGTGGTCCGGGAAGCCGAGGTCGGCTTGGCCGGAATCTCGCCTTCCGGCGCTTGGGCCTGATCTGTCATGCCCTCCACCTTATGCGGGGGCTTGCACCCGGTTGCATTGCATCAGCTTCGCAACATCCCCGGTCCGAATTCCGGTACACCCTGTAAGAGTCGTGGCCCGGGACGGCACACTGTTCCACATGAGCGATTGGCCCGATGGGCGGAACGGCGGACCCGGTGAGCGCTACGGGCAGGGCAGTGACAGCTCCCGGCCCGAGGGCGCCCGCGCCATGCCGCATGTCAGGCGCCGCCCCGCGCCTCCGCAGTCCCCGCCCCGGATCCCGCCGCAGCAGGGACAGGGCCACGACGAGTCCCCCGGCTACGACAGCGGCTACAACACGGGCCAGGTCTACGGCGGCAGCAACAGCGGCGGCCAGGGCGGTCGCGGCCACGGCGGGGGCAACGGGCGCGTCGGCGGCGACAGCGGTTACGTACAGGGCCGCCCCGCGCCCGACTGGGGCCGGCGGATCAAGGTAGGCGCGCTGACCCTCGTGGTCGTGCTGCTCGCCGTCTCCATCGGCACGTACTTCTGGGCCGACGGCAAGCTCAAGCGCGAGGTCGACCTCGCCAAGGTCATCGAGCGACCCTCCGAGGGCGACGGCACGAACTACCTGATCGTCGGCTCCGACAGCCGCGAGGGCATGACGGCCGAGGACAGGAAGAAGCTGCACACCGGCTCCGCCGAGGGCAAGCGGACCGACTCGATGATGATCCTGCACGACGGCTCCAACGGCCCGACGCTGATCTCCCTGCCCCGCGACTCGAACGTCGAGATCCCCTCGTTCGTCGGCTCCGAGTCCGGCAAGAAGTTCGCGGGTACGGGCCGCACGACGAAGCTGAACGCCGCGTACGCGGAGGACGGCCCGGAACTGCTGGTCCGCACGGTCGAGTTCAACACCGGGCTGCGGATCGACCACTACGTCGAGATCGGCTTCGGCGGCTTCGCGAAGATCGTGGACGCGATCGGCGGCGTCGAGCTGAACATCCCCAAGGCCTTCAAGGACAAGAAGTCGGGCGCGGACTTCCAGGCCGGCAAGCAGACCCTGGACGGCGAGCAGTCCCTCGCCTTCGTCCGTACCCGGTACGCGTTCGCCGGGAGTGACCTGGACCGCACGAAGAACCAGCAGAAGTTCCTCGCGGCGCTGGCCTCCCAGACGGCGACGCCGTCCACGATCCTCAACCCGTTCAAGCTGTACCCGACGATGGGCGCGGGCCTGGACACCCTGGTCGTCGACAAGGACATGTCGCTCTGGTCGCTGAGCCAGATGTTCTTCGCGATGAAGGGCGTCACGGGCGGCGAGGGCACGTCGATGAACATCCCGCTCTCCGGCCAGAGCGTGAACGGCAACCTCGTCTGGGACAAGGACAAGGTCAAGCAGCTCGTGGAGCAGCTGAAGAACGACGAGAAGGTCACGGTCAAGGGCAGCTGACCGCGCGGGCTCCCAGGAAGGTCCGGACGGCGTCTGCCGTCCGGACCTCTCGTTTCCCCGGAGCGCCTGAAGTGCCGCCGGCGGCTACTTCCCGAAGCGTCGTTGCCGGCCCGCGTACGAGCGGATCGCGCGCAGGAAGTCCACGCGGCGGAACGCCGGCCAGTAGCAGTCCACCCAGTGCATCTCGGCGTACGCGGACTGCCAGAGCAGGAAGCCCGACAGCCGCTGCTCGCCGGAGGTCCGGATGATGAAGTCGGTGTGGTCGGCGGTCGGCGAGTACAGGTGCCGGGAGATGTCGTCGATGTCGAACCGCTCGGCCAGTTCGGCGGGGTCGCCGCCCGCCGCGATGTGCGCGGCGAACGCGCTCTTGACCGCGTCGACGATCTCGCGCCGGCCGCCGTAGCCGACCGCGATGTCCACCTTGAGGCCGCCGCGCCCGGCCGTCGTGGCGGTGGCCTGCTTGAGGACCTCGGCGGTGGCGCCGGGCAGCAGGTCGAGCGAACCGATCACCTGGACCTCCCAGGGGCGGCCCGCGGCCGTGATGTCCTGGACGGTCTCCTTGATGATCTCGATCAGCGGGCCGAGTTCCTCGGCGGGGCGCCCGAGATTGTCGTCGGAGAGCATGAAGAGGGTCACGCGCTCGATTCCCGCGGCCGTGCACCAGTCCAGGAACTCGGTCGCCTTGGCGCCGCCCGCCCGGTACCCCTCCCGGAGGTCCTTGTGGCCCGCCTGGCGGGCCCAGCGCCGGTTGCCGTCGAGCATGATCCCGACGTGTTGCGGGCGGGGCAGCCCCACCAGGGTGGCGGCCAGCCGGCGCTCGTACACCGCCTCTATCGGCCGTCGGAGGAACAGCGGGAGCAGCTTCACGAACCAACTCCATCATGTTGCGGTTTAGCCTCCGCGGACCCTATCAGCGGTGTCCCGTGACCCTTCGCGGACGTCCTGGACCGCGGTGCCGCGCAGGCCGACTGCCTCGCCGCCGGGCCCACGGGTACGGCCCCCGGCAGGTGCGCCGGGGGCCGTGAAACGGACTGCGGGTACGCCGTTACGGCAGGTTGCGGGCCATGACGATGCGCTGGACCTGGTTCGTGCCCTCGTAGATCTGGGTGATCTTGGCGTCGCGCATCATCCGCTCGACCGGGTAGTCCCGGGTGTAGCCGTAGCCGCCGAGGAGCTGGACGGCGTCCGTGGTGACCTCCATGGCGACGTCGGAGGCGAAGCACTTGGCCGCCGCGCCGAAGAAGGTGAGGTCGCCGTCGAGGCGCTGGGACTTGGCAGCCGCCGCGTAGGTGAGCTGGCGGGCCGCCTCCAGCTTCATCGCCATGTCGGCGAGCATGAACTGGATGCCCTGGAAGTCGCCGACCGGCTTGCCGAACTGCTTGCGCTCCTGGACGTAGCCCTTGGCGTAGTCGAGGGCGCCCTGGGCGATGCCGAGGGCCTGGGCCGCGATCGTGATGCGGGTGTGGTCCAGGGTCTTCATCGCGGTGGCGAAGCCGGTGCCCTCCTCGCCGATCATGCGGTCGGCGGGGATACGCACGTTGTCGAGGTAGACCTCGCGCGTCGGGGAGCCCTTGATGCCGAGCTTCTTCTCCGGGGCGCCGAAGGAGACGCCCTCGTCGGACTTCTCGACGACGAACGCCGAGATGCCCTTGGAGCGCTTGTCCGGATCGGTGACGGCCATGACCGTGTAGTACTCGGAGACACCCGCGTTGGTGATCCAGCGCTTCACACCGTTGAGGACCCAGAAGTCCCCGTCACGGACGGCCTTGGTCTTCATGCCCGCCGCGTCCGAACCGGCGTCCGGCTCGGACAGGGCGTACGAGAACATCGCGTCACCCTTGGCGAGCGGGCCCAGGTACTTCCTCTTCAGCTCCTCGGAGCCGGAGAGGATCACCGGGAGCGAGCCCAGCTTGTTCACGGCGGGGATCAGCGAGGAGGACGCGCACACGCGCGCCACCTCCTCGATCACGATGACCGTGGCGAGCGCGTCGGCACCCGCGCCGCCGTACTCCTCGGGGACGTGGACCGCGTGCAGGTCCGAGGCCACCAGGGCGTCCAGGGCCTCCTGCGGGAAGCGGCCCTCCTCGTCCACCTCCGCGGCGAACGGACCGATCTTGGCCTCGGCGAGCGAACGGATCGTCTCGCGGAGCATGTCGTGCTCCTCGGCCGGACGGTAGAGGTCGAAGTCGGTCGAACCCGCCAAGACGTTCACTCCCCAAGGATGCTAACTACTGTTAAGTAACCCAATTTTAGTGGCCGGGGTCCGGCCAGGCATACCGGCCGGGTACGTGAGCTTGCCGACAGCCGCAGAACGGGGGTTCGACGGGCCCGGATATGCTCGGCTCCGCACGTCTGTCCGCATCGTTCAGGAGCACCCATGGCCCTCAGGATCACTGTGATCGGCACCGGCTACCTCGGCGCCACCCATGCCGCGGCCATGGCGGAGCTGGGCTTCGAAGTCCTCGGACTCGATGTCGTGCCCGAGAAGATCGAGATGCTCTCGGCGGGCCGGGTGCCGATGTACGAGCCGGGGCTGGAGGAGATCCTGCGGAAGCACGTCGCGGGCATCGAGGGCTCCAGCGGGCGGCTGCGCTTCACCACCTCGTGGGAGGAGATCGGCGCCTTCGGCGACGTGCACTTCGTCTGCGTGAACACCCCGCAGAAGCACGGTGAGTACGCCTGCGACATGAGCTATGTGGACAGTGCCTTCGAGTCGCTGGCCCCGCAGCTGACGCGGCCCGCCCTGGTCGTCGGCAAGTCCACCGTGCCGGTGGGCTCCGCCGCCCGGCTCGCGGCGCGGCTGGCCGAGCTCGCACCGGTCGGCGCGGACGCCGAGCTGGCCTGGAACCCTGAGTTCCTGCGCGAGGGCTTCGCCGTCGACGACACGCTGCACCCGGACCGGATCGTCGTAGGGGTGGAGAGCGAGCGGGCCGAGAAGCTGTTGCGCGAGGTGTACGCCGGACCGGTCGGCGAGGGGTCGCCGTTCGTGGTGACGGACTTCCCGACGGCCGAGCTGGTGAAGACCTCGGCGAACTCGTTCCTGGCGACCAAGATCTCGTTCATCAACGCGATGGCGGAGGTCTGCGAGGCCGCCGACGGTGACGTGGTGAAGCTGGCCGAGGCGATCGGCCACGACGAGCGGATCGGCAAGAAGTTCCTACGGGCCGGTATCGGCTTCGGCGGGGGCTGTCTGCCCAAGGACATCCGGGCCTTCATGGCGCGCGCCGGTGAGCTGGGCGCGGACCAGGCCCTGACGTTCCTGCGTGAGGTGGACTCCATCAACATGCGCCGCCGTGGGCACATGGTGGAGCTGGCCCGCGAGGCGGTGGGCGGGGAGTCGTTCCTCGGCCGGCGGGTGGCGGTGCTGGGCGCGACGTTCAAGCCGGACTCGGACGACGTACGGGATTCGCCGGCGCTGAACGTGGCGGGGCAGATCCATCTGCAGGGCGGCCAGGTGACGGTCTTCGACCCGAAGGGCATGGACAACGCCCGGCGGCTCTTCCCGACGCTCGGCTACGCGGACACGGCGCTGGACGCGGCGCGCGGGGCGGACGTGGTGCTGCACCTGACGGAGTGGCGCGAATTCCGTGAGCTGGACGCGGCGGCCCTGGGCGAGGTCGTGGGGCGGCGGATCATCCTGGACGGCCGCAACGCGCTGGACCCTGCGGTGTGGCGCGAGGCGGGGTGGACGTACCGGGCCATGGGGCGGCCGAAGGCGTAGCGCCTGACGGGGCGGGACGGGACGACCGGTTCCGCCCGGTGGTCGTTCTGTCCTCAATCGCCGGACGGGCTTGATCTGGCCCGGCCCCAAGGCTTCGGATGCGGGCGCCGGACGGGCTCGGTGTCGCCCCGGCCGGAATGGTCACGCACAGCCACCCGAAGGGCTTGATCTGGCCCGGCCCAGGTTCACGCGCAGCCGCCGGACGGGCTTGGTCGGGTCGCTCGGCCCGCCCGGCGTGTGGTGCTGTTAAGCCGTCGGGCCGTCCAGGTCGTCGATCGTCGCGTGCGAGGGGCCGTACTGCGCGCTGAGGTCGCGGGACACCGCTTCCGCGTCGCGCAGGACCCGTACCGCGTTCCGCCAGGTCAGCTTCGCGAGGTCGGTCTCCGACCAGCCGCGGGTGAGCAGCTCGGCGATCAGGTGCGGGTAGCCGGAGACGTCCTCCAGGCCCTCGGGGAGGAACGCCGTGCCGTCGTAGTCGCCGCCGATGCCGATGTGGTCGACGCCGGCGATCTCGCGCATGTGGTCGAGGTGGTCGGCGATCGTCGCCACGGTGGCCAGGGGGCGCGGGTTGACGGCCTCGAAGTCCGCGTGGATGCGCATCGCGGCCGGGGTGGTGTCGAGGTGGTGCAGGCCGTGCTCGCGCATGTTGCGGTCGGCGGCCAGCGTCCACTCGACGGCCGCCGGGAGGACGAACTTCGGTACGAAGGTCGCCATCGCCACACCGCCGTTGGCGGCGAGCATGCGCAGCACGTCGTCGGGGATGTTGCGCGGGTGGTCGCAGACCGCGCGGGCGGAGGAGTGCGAGAAGATCACCGGCGCGACGGAGGTGGCGAGCGCGTCGCGCATCGTGTCGGCCGCCACGTGGGAGAGGTCGACCAGCATGCCGATGCGGTTCATCTCCCGCACGACCTGGCGGCCGAACTCCGACAGGCCGCCGACCCGCGCGGTGTCGGTCGCCGAGTCCGCCCAGTCGGTGTTGTCGTTGTGCGTCAGCGTCATGTAGCGGACGCCGAGGGTGTGCAGGGCGCGCAGGGTGCCCAGCGAGTTGTTGATGGAGTGGCCGCCCTCGGCGCCCATCAGGGACGCGATGCGTCCTTCGGCGCGGGCCTTCTCCATGTCGTCGGCGGTCAGCGCGCGTCGCAGGTCCACCGGGTTGCGCGCCAGGAGCTCACCGACCACGTCGATCTGCTCCAGCGTGGCGCTGACCGCGTCGTCGCCGGTCAGCCGGGTGGAGACGTAGACGGACCAGAACTGCGCGCCGACGCCGCCGGCCCGCAGGCGCGGGATGTCCGTGTGCAGCACGCCGGTCTGGTCGGTGGCGATGTCGCGGGCTTCCAGGTCGTAGCCGACCTGCTCGCGCAGGGCCCAGGGGAGGTCGTTGTGGCCGTCGACTACGGGGTGGTCGGCGAGGAGCAGCCGGGCACGGTCCAGGTGGTCCATGGGGCGCCTACTTCCCGAAGCCGAAGGAGTCCGCGCCCTCGACCTTGGCACGCAGTCGTTTGCCCTTCTCGGTGGCCTGGTCGTTCAGCTCCTGCAGGAACTCCCCCATGCGCTCCTGGAGCGCGGGGTCGGACACGGCGAGGATCCGTGCGGCCAGCAGTCCCGCGTTGCGCGCGCCGCCGACCGAGACGGTGGCGACGGGGACCCCGGCCGGCATCTGGACGATGGAGAGCAGGCTGTCCATGCCGTCCAGGTACTTCAGCGGTACGGGTACGCCGATGACGGGCAGCGGGGTCACGGAGGCGAGCATGCCGGGCAGGTGGGCCGCTCCCCCGGCGCCCGCGATGATCGCCTTCAGGCCGCGGTCCGCCGCCTGCTCGCCGTACGCGATCATCTCGCGCGGCATGCGGTGGGCGGAGACGACGTCGACCTCGTAGCGGATCTCGAACTCGTCGAGTGCCTTCGCGGCGGCTTCCATGACGGGCCAGTCGGAGTCCGAGCCCATGACGATGCCGATGACGGGGGCGGTACCGGAAGAAGTCATTCGGTGATTGTTCCTCGCAGGTAGTCGGCCGCGTGCCGGGCGCGCTCCCGCACGTCCGCCAGGTCGTCGCCGTAGGTGTTGACGTGGCCGACCTTGCGGCCGGGCTTCACGTCCTTGCCGTACATGTGGATCTTGAGCTGCGGGTCGCGGGCCATGCAGTGCAGGTACGCCTGGTACATGTCCGGGTAGTCGCCGCCCAGGACGTTGCACATGACCGTCCAGGTGGCGCGCGGGCGCGGGTCGCCGAGCGGGAGGTCGAGGACGGCCCGCACGTGGTTGGCGAACTGCGAGGTGATCGCGCCGTCCTGGGTCCAGTGCCCGGAGTTGTGCGGGCGCATCGCCAGCTCGTTCACGAGGATCCCGGGGGTCCCGTCGGCGTCGCGGATCTCGAACAGCTCGACCGCGAGGTGGCCGACCACGCCGAGTTCGGCGGCGATCCGCAGGGCGAGCTGCTGGGCCTCGCCGGCCAGCCGTTCGTCCAGGCCGGGGGCCGGGGCGATGACCGTGTCGCAGACGCCGTCGACCTGGACGGACTCGACGACCGGGTAGGCGACGGCCTGGCCGTGCGGCGATCGGACGATGCCGGCCGCCAGCTCCCGTACGAAGTCGACCTTCTCCTCGGCGAGCACGGGGACGCCGGCGCGGAAGGGCTCCGCGGCGTCGGCCTCGGAGCGGACCACCCACACGCCCTTGCCGTCGTAACCGCCGCGGACCGTCTTGAGGATGACGGGGAAGCCGTCCCCCTCCTCGGCGAAGGCGGCGACGTCGGCCGCGTCCGTCACGATGCGGTGGCGGGGGCAGGGGGCGCCGATCTCCATGAGCTTCGCACGCATCACCCCCTTGTCCTGGGCGTGCACCAGGGCGTCGGGGCCGGGGCGGACGGGGATGCCGTCCGCCTCCAGGGCCCGCAGGTGCTCGGTCGGCACATGCTCGTGATCGAAGGTGATCACGTCGCAGCCGCGCGCGAAGGCGCGCAGCGTCTCCAGGTCGCGGTAGTCGCCGATGACGACTTCGCCGACCACCTGGGCAGCCGAGTCCTGAGGGGTGTCGCTGAGGAGCTTGAACTTGAGGCCGAGGGGGATACCCGCCTCGTGGGTCATACGGGCGAGCTGACCGCCGCCGACCATGCCGACTACAGGGAACGTCACGCCTCCAGGGTATCGGGCGCGCGGAAGCTCCCCTCACCCTCTCCTGACCTCCCCCGCGAAGGGGCGCACGTCACGCCGCACAGTCTGCTCACAGGCATCACACGGGAGGGCTGGTTAGCATGGCCGGGTTGACGGAACCGGACGGACGGGACGAGCGATCACCATGAGCGAACGGGGCGCACTGCGGGCCCGGCTTGATCTGCTGGCCCGGGAGGTCGCCAAGTTCGGCGCGGTCGGCGCATTCGGCCTGGTCGTGAACATCGCGGTCTCCAACCTGATCTGGCGGACGACGGACATTCCGGTGGTGCGGGCCGGGCTGATGGGGACGGTCGTCGCCATCCTCTTCAACTACGTCGGCTTCCGCTACTGGACCTACCGGGACCGCGACAAGAGCGGCCGGACGCGTGAACTGACACTGTTCCTGCTGTTCAGCGCCGTCGGGGCGCTGATCGAGACGGGCGTGCTGTACGCGGCGACGTACGGCTTCGGGTGGAACAGCCCGGTCCAGAGCAATGTCTTCAAGATCCTGGGGATCGGGATCGCCACACTGTTCCGCTTCTGGTCGTACCGCACCTGGGTCTTCAGGGCGCTGCCCGCCACGGAGGCCGTGCTGAACACGGAACGATTTCTGGAGCCGCGACGACCCGCCGACGAGGTAGTCCCCGGCCCTGTGGGCCCCGTGGGCCGCTGAGCACCGCACCGTCCGCCCGGAGGTTCATCGCACCGGGCGTTCGGGTTCCTTGCGGTTGGGGGGAATCCTGCTGAGGAAGAGGGCGAAGACCGGGGGCTGCTGCTGCAGCAGTTCGAGCCGGCCGCCGTCGGCCTCCGCGAGGTCCCGGGCGACGGCGAGGCCGATGCCCGTGGAGTTGCGGCCGCTGATGGTCCGCTCGAAGATCCGCGCCCCGAGATCGGCGGGCACTCCGGGACCCTCGTCGGTCACCTCGACGACGACCTGGTTGCCGGTGACGCGGGTGCGCAGCGCGACGGTGCCGCCGCCGTGCATCAGTGAGTTCTCGATCAGCGCGGCGAGCACCTGGGCGACCGCGCCGGGAGTGCCGACGGCCCGCAGTCCGTGCTTCCCGGAGCAGACGACGGCGCGGCCGGCGCTGCGGTAGGCCGGGCGCCACTCCTCCAGCTGCTGCTTGACGACCTCGTCGAGGTCGAAGACGACGGCGGATCCGGTGCGCGCGTCACGGGCGTTGGTCAGAAGCCGCTCCACGACGTCGGTGAGCCGCTCGACCTGGGTGAGCGCGATGCTCGCCTCCTCCTTCACCGTGTCCGGGTCATCGGTGGAGTAGATCTCCTCGATCCGCATCGAGAGCGCGGTCAGCGGGGTGCGGAGCTGGTGCGAGGCGTCCGCGGCGAGGCGCCGTTCGGCGGTCAGCATCCGGGCGATCCGCTCGGCGGAGGCGTCCAGGACGTCGGCGACCCGGTCCAGCTCCGTGACCCCGTACCGCTTGCGCCGGGGGCGCGGGTCGCCGGAGCCGAGGCGTTCGGCGGTCTCGGCGAGGTCGGTGAGCGGCGAGGTCAGCCGGTTCGCCTGGCGTACGGCGAGGAGTACGGCGGAGACGATCGCGAGGAGCGCCACCGCCCCGATGATCAGCAGGGTCCGGCCGACCTCGCGGGTGACGGCGGAGCGGGACTCCTCGACGGTGACCTTCTCGCCCTGTTCGCCCGTCTCCGAACTGCTGATGATGCTGCCCGTGGGGCGCTCGCCGACCTCGATGGGGGCCCGCCCCGGGATCTCGACGCGGGCGTACCGTTCGGGGCCGACCTGTTCGGAGAGGACGGCGGGGGTGATCCGCTCCGCGCCGAGCAGGCGGCTCTCGACGACGCTGATCAGTCGCAGCGCCTCGGAGTCGACACTCTCCTGGGCGCTGTTGCTGATGGTGCGGGTCTCGACGATGACGAGGGAGACGCCGAAGACGGCGATCACCACGAGCACCACGGCGAGCGTGGAATTGATCAGTCGGCGGCGCATGACTGTCTCTGTACGTCAGCTCTTCTCGAACCGGAAGCCGACGCCCCGGACGGTGGCGATGTAACGGGGATTGGCCGCGTCGTCGCCGAGCTTCTTGCGGAGCCAGGAGATGTGCATGTCGAGGGTCTTCGTGGAGGACCACCACGTGGTGTCCCAGACCTCGCGCATCAGCTGGTCGCGGGTCACGACCCGGCCGGCGTCCCGGACGAGGACCCTGAGCAGGTCGAACTCCTTCGCGGTGAGCTGGAGTTCCTCCTCGCCCATCCAGGCGCGGTGCGACTCGACGTCGATCCGTACGCCGTGGGTGGCGGGCTGCGGGGCGGGCTCGGCCGCGCCGCGCCGCAGCAGGGCGCGGACCCGGGCGAGGAGCTCGGCGAGGCGGAAGGGCTTGGTGACGTAGTCGTCCGCGCCGGCGTCCAGGCCGACCACCGTGTCGACCTCGTCGGCGCGGGCGGTCAGGACGAGGATCGGTACGGCGTGACCGTCGGCGCGCAGTCGCCGGGCGACTTCCAGGCCGTCCATCCCGGGCAGCCCCAGGTCGAGCACGACCAGGTCGATGCCTCCCCGGAGTCCGGCGTCGAGTGCGGTCGGACCGTCCTCGCGGACCTCGACCTCGTAACCCTCACGACGCAGGGCGCGGGCCAGTGGCTCCGAGATGGATGCGTCGTCCTCGGCGAGCAGTACACGGGTCATGCAGTGATGGTAGTCCGCGTGGAGCACCCGGGGTGAGGCCCTCGACCGACCCTGCGGGACAGGGCCATGAATCGGTCATCCACCTTCGAACGTGAGAGATGAACCCTCTTTCACCTGTGATCCATCTCTCAAGTCCTTCCATATCCCCGCGTGTCGTGTCGTATGGTTGCTCGACGCCTGTTGCACCACCGAAGGACCTTTGGGCAGCTTCTAGCGCCAAGGGTCTCTTTTGTGTGCGGGCCGGTTCCCGCCGGCCGTGACCAGTGAATGACCTATGGGCCGGGCCCGGAGCGTGAGGACGCGCACCGGGCGTGGATCCCGGTACGTTCGGCCCCCGAGTCCGCCCCCCGCTCCCCCACGGAGCCGGTGACCGGATCGAACTCCCCCCGAGGCGTCGGGGGCGGGGCACGGCCGTGCCGGTGCCGGCTACCCCCCACCGGGCGCGTACCACCCCTGCGGTGACGCGTCCCGATCAGCAAGGATCGATCATGGCGTCCAGCCTGACGAAGGACTCGGCCAGTACCACTGGTTCGGAGAAGACCTTCTTCGGCCACCCCCGCGGCCTGGCCACTCTCTTCATGACCGAGATGTGGGAGCGCTTCAGCTACTACGGCATGCGCGCCCTTCTCCCGCTCTACCTGATCGCTCCCAACGGGCTCGACATGAACCCGGGCACGGCCACGGCGATCTATTCGGTCTACCTGTCGCTGGTGTACCTGCTCGCCATGCCCGGCGGCTGGTTCGGCGACCGGGTCTGGGGCCCGCGCAAGACCGTCGCGATCGCCGGCGCAACGATCATGCTCGGCCACCTGGTGCTGGCACTGCCCTCCGAGGGCACGTTCTTCGCCGGTCTCGGGCTGGTGGCGATCGGCTCCGGTCTGCTGAAGTCCAACATCTCGACGATGGTCGGCCACCTGTACGACGGCCCGGACGACCCGCGCCGCGACGGTGGCTTCACGATCTTCTACATGGGCATCAACCTGGGTGCCTTCGCCGCGCCCCTCGTCATCGGCACGATCGGCGAGAACGTCGACTGGCACCTGGGCTTCGCCCTCGCCGCCCTCGGCATGGGGCTGGGTGTCGCCCAGTTCCTGCTCGGCACGCGGCACCTGAACGAGCGCAGCCTGATCGTCCCGAAGCCGCTGAGCGCCGACGAGCGTGCCTCGACCCTGCGCAAGGCCATGATCTGGATGGGCGTCGCGGCCGTCTTCTACATCGGCACGGTCGTCACCGGCGTCTACACGCTGAACTGGCTGCTGGTCCCGATCACGATCGCGGGCCTCGTCATCCCGGTGCTGGTCCTGACGCGCATCAAGCGCGACAAGGAGCTCAGCGACACCGAGCAGAAGAAGATGTCCGGCTACATCTGGTTCTTCGTGGCCGCCGCCATCTTCTGGATGATCTACGACCAGGGTGGTTCGACCCTGGCGATCTTCGCCGACTCCTCGGCCGAGAACTCGGTCCTCGGCTGGGACTTCCCGGTCTCCTGGTACCAGTCGGTCAACCCGGTCCTGATCATGGCGCTGGCCCCGGTCTTCGCCGCCTTCTGGATGGCGCTGAACCGGCGGGGCAAGGAGCCCAGCACGATCGTGAAGTTCAGCTCCGGTCTGGTGCTGGTCGGTGCGTCGTTCTTCCTGTTCCTGCTGCCGCTGACGATCGCGGGCGACGGCCACAAGGCCGCCGCGATGTGGCTGGTCGCGATCTACTTCGTACAGACCGTCGCCGAGCTGACGCTCTCCCCGGTCGGCCTCTCGGTCACCACGAAGATGGCTCCGGCCAAGTACGCCAGCCAGATGATGGGTGTCTGGTTCCTGGCGGTCACCGCCGGCGACTGCACCACGGGTCTGCTGTCCATCGCGGGCGTCGAGCTCAACGGCACCGGGGTGGTGGCACTCCAGGCCGCCCTCGCGGTGGCCGCCGGTGTCGCGATCTTCATGTACCGCGGCAAGGTCAAGACGCTCATGGGAGACGTCCGCTGACACGGATGCCCACCCGTACGCGGGGGCCGTCGCACCGACCGGGTGCGGCGGCCCCCGCGGCGTTCCCGGCGTTCCCGACCGGTGCGGGAGCCGCTTCCTGGCGCGTACGACAGAAGAGCGCGCCGGTAAACGGCGCGCTCTTCGGGGAATGCGGTCGGCGACGGGGCTACGCGGGTGCCGCGAGCTCCGCCCAGACGGTCTTGCCCGGCTCGTCCGGTGTACGCGCGACGCCCCAGTCCAGGCAGAGCCGCTGCACGATGAACATGCCGTGCCCACCGGGCCGGCCCGCGCGGTGCGGGGTGCGCGGTGCGGGCTGACCCGCTCCGCGGTCCACGACCTCGACCCGCAGCACCTTGGGCGAACAGGCGATGCGGAGCTCCTCGGGACCGCCCGCGTGCAGGCAGGCGTTCGTCACTAGCTCGGAGACGACCAGCAGGACGTCCTCGGCGGCGGCCCGCCGGTCCGCGCCGGTCGCCGGGAGCCAGCCCCAGTCGTGCAGGGCCTGCCGGGCGAAATCACGGGCCATCGGCACGATGCCGCTGGCCTGCCGCAGCGAGAGCGTGCGCCACTGCCGGTCAGCAGGTACGGCAGGGGCGGGGCCCGTGCCGTCCGGCTCGCGGCCGAGGCCGCCAGGCGGATGCTGCCGGGTGGTGCTCATCAGCGCTTCACCTCACCGATTCACCGTGTTGCCATCGAACAGATTCTGGTCAGATACAGAGTGTGCGCGATCCATGACCCCGCCAGGGTGTCTCCTGCCCGGCCGGATCGCGACAACACCCGTTTCGGCTACGCCACAAGCGTGACGCGGGCGATACGCGTGGCGTCCACGGACCGGACACGCACAGGGGAGCGCCATGTCAGGTGCGCAGGGCTTCTTCGAGCGAGGCGTGGACGGTGAAGACCGCCTCCGCCCCCGTGATCTCGAAGACCCGGGCCACCACGGGCAGCATTCCGGCCAGATGAACCGCTCCCCCGGCCGCCTCGGCCTTCAGACGGGCGCCGAGCAGCACATTGAGCCCGGTGGAGTCGCAGAACTCCAGCCGCGAGCAGTCGACCACCAGGCGCACACGCCCTTGCTCGACCGCGCTCTCCATCGGCTCCCGTAGCAGATCGGCGGTGTGGTGATCGAGCTCACCCACCGGCGTCACGACTTCGCTGAGCCCTTCGGTCCGGGCCTCGACCTGTAGTCGACCCCGGTTCGCACTGCCGACCGTCCCGCGGTCCATGCCCGTTTCCTCTTCGCCGTCCGTCACTGTCCGCGCACTGTCTGCGCGGCCGTCTCCGTGGCTTCCGCCGACGTGCGTAAAACATTACGCGTTTCCCTCGCCACACGGTAGTCAGAGAACTCAACAAAGCGGACATATATGGCTATTTGGAGCTTGTCACTCGTGGCATGCACCGGGTAGAGGTAGAAGGGACATCACCACCCGGACATTCGATCGGCTTCGGAGGCGCCGCTTCACCGCAGGAAAACGTAGGGGCATCGGCAGCCATATGCCGAGAACGATGGAGGAGAACCATGTCACCCCGGCTCGACGTATCGCGTACCCACCTCGCGACGTCGGCATGTCCTCAGGGACCGACCGATTCCGACTCCCCCGCCACCGGCGCCGTACCCGGCCCGCGCGGCGAGAACACCGAAGACCTTCGGAGCGCGGGCCTGGAGGGACTCCCCGAGATCCCGCCCTACGCCGAAGTCGGAGCGCTGGACGCCAGGGCGCTGTCGAAGACCCTGTTCGCGCGGCTCGAGGCCCTTGAGGAGGGCACGCTCGAGTACGCGTACGTACGCAACACCCTCGTCGAACTCAACCTGGCACTGGTCAAGTTCGCCGCCTCCCGGTTCCGCTCACGCAGCGAGCCCATGGAGGACATCGTCCAGGTCGGCACGATCGGACTGATCAAGGCGATCGACCGCTTCGAGCTCAGCCGGGGCGTCGAGTTCCCGACGTTCGCGATGCCGACCATCATCGGCGAGATCAAGCGCTTCTTCCGCGACACCAGCTGGTCCGTGCGCGTCCCGCGCCGTCTCCAGGAGCTGCGGCTCGACCTCGCCAAGGCGGGCGACGAGCTGGCCCAGCGGCTGGACCGCGCACCCACCGTGGCCGAGCTGGCCGAACGCCTCGGCATCCCCGCCGACGAGGTCGTCGAGGGCATGGCCGCGAGCAACGCGTACACCGCGAGTTCGCTGGACGCCAAGCCCCAGGACGACGACAGCGAGGGCGCGCTGGCGGACCGGATGGGTTACGAGGACCACGGGCTCGAAGGCATCGAGTACGTCGAGTCCCTGAAGCCGCTGATCGCCTCGCTGCCGACGCGCGACCGCACGATCCTCTCCCTGCGGTTCGTCGCCAACATGACGCAGTCGGAGATCGGCGAGGAGCTCGGCATCTCGCAGATGCACGTGTCCCGGCTGCTCTCGCGGACGCTGGTCAAGCTCAGGAAGGGCCTGACCGTGGAGGAGTGATCCGGCGTCCCGGACACCCCCGGTACGTCGTCGCGGAAGGACCTGTCCGGTAACGGGCGGGTCCTTCCGCATTGTTGACGATGTGCCACGGAGCGGGCCACATCGGGCATGGTTCCGGGGGAGCACAAAACTCATGGGGAGAGCGGTCGCGGTCATGCCGCGCCGGAGACGGCGATGCGGGCACGGCTCGGCCGGGAGTACCTCGGATGGGCCGGAGCGCCGGACCTCGCCCGGAGCTCCCGCCAGATCTCGATGTCCCCCGCGCCCAGGTCTCCGGGCCTGACCACACGTATGCGCCGACCGCGCACCAGACCCCCCGGTCCACCCCCTGGGCCACGCTGCCGAGAACGGTACCGGGCACGGTCACTCCGCGGTAGACAGTCGCGGCATCTTGTGACCGACCGGCGGGAACCGGGTCCTATCCTCCCCTTTCGGAAATCTCCGTCACCTGTGTGTCAGGCGACCCGTTCGCCGCGCTGCCACACGGCGTGGGCCAGCGGGACCCCCGGCCGGTAGGCGAGGTGGACATGGCTCGGTGCGTCGAGGAGCAGGAGGTCGGCGCGCGCACCCGGTGCGATGCGGCCGATGTCGGTGCGGCGCAGCGCGGCGGCGCCGCCGGCGGTGGCTGACCAGACCGCTTCGTCGGGGGTCATACCCATGTCCCGTACGGCGAGGGCGATGCAGAACGGCATGGAGGAGGTGAACGAGGACCCTGGGTTGCAGTCCGTGGACAGCGCGACCGTGGCGCCGGCGTCGAGGAGGCGGCGGGCGTCGGGCCAGACCGCGCGCGTGGAGAACTCGGCGCCGGGCAGCAGCGTGGCGACGGTGTCGCCCTGCCCGAGTGCGTCGAGGTCGGCGTCGGTGAGATGGGTGCAGTGGTCGGCGGACGCGGCGTCGAGCTCGACGGCGAGCTGGACCCCGGGGCCGTGGCCGAGCTGGTTGGCGTGGACGCGGGGGTGCAGGCCCCTGGCCAGGCCGGCGGTGAGGACGGCGCGGGCCTGGTCCCCGTCGAAGGCGCCCTTCTCGCAGAACACGTCGATCCAGCGGGCGTGCGGGGCGCAGGCGTCCAGCATCGGTCCGGTGACCAGGTCCACGTAACCGGCGGGGTCGTCGGCGTGGTCGGGCGGCACGATGTGGGCACCGAGGTAGGTGACCTCGTCGGTGTGGCGGGCGGCGATGCGCAGGGCACGGGCCTCGTCCTCGACGGTGAGGCCGTAGCCGGATTTGGTCTCGCAGGTGGTGGTGCCCTGCCGGAGGGCCTCGGCGAGGTAGCGGGCGACGTTGGCGGACAGCGCGTCGTCGGAGGCGGCCCGGGTGGCGGCGACGGTCGTACGGATGCCGCCCGCGGAGTAGGGGCGCCCGGACATGCGGGCGTTGAACTCCTGGGTGCGGTCGCCCGCGAACACCAGGTGGGAGTGGGAGTCCACGAAGCCGGGGACCATGGCACGGCCGCCCGCGTCGACGGCGTTGTCGGTGGCTGGTGCGTTGCTCGATTCACCGGTCCAGACGATGCGGTCGCCGTCGATGACGACGGCCGCGTCCCGGATGAGGCCCAGGGGGGTCCCGTCTCCGAGGGAGGGGTCGTTCGTGACCAGACAGGCGATGTCGGTGATGGCGGTGGTCGTCATCCGGGGGCAGCTTTCGTCGTTGTCGTCGGGGGTCAGCCGTGCAGTGCGGCGATGGCCTCGGCGAGTGCTCTCGGCACGTCCTGGACCAGGGTGTGCCGGCCGTCGCGGACGATGTGCCGGCCCGCCACGACGGTGTGCCGCACATCCGCCGCACCGGCGGCGAATACGACTGTTTCGGCTGCCAGCCGGGTCACCGGTCCCGCGGTCCTGACGGAGTCCAGTGCGACGGTGGTGAGGTCGGCGGGCGCACCGGGTTCGAGCGTGCCCGCGTCGGGGCGGCCGAGGGCGGCGTGGCCGTCGGCGGAGGCGGCCCTGAGCAGGGCTGCCGCGGTCCAGTGGCCGCGCACATGGGTGCGCAGCCGCTCGTTGAGCTCCATCGCCCTGGCCTCTTCGAAGAGGTCGATCACGGCGTGGCTGTCGCTGCCGAGCGAGAGCGGGGACCCGGCCCGCTGGAGGGCCGCCGCGGGGCCGATGCCGTCGGCGAGATCGCGTTCGGTGGTGGGGCACATGCAGGTGCCGGTGGCGGAGCTCCCCAGCAGCTGGATGTCCTCGGCGGTGAGATGTGTGTTGTGGACGCCGGTGGTGCGCGGGCCGAGGACCCCGTGGTCGGCGAGGAGCCGGGTGGGGGTGCGGCCGTGGGCGGCGAGGCAGGCGTCGTTCTCGGCGGTCTGTTCGGAGAGGTGGACGTGGAGCGGCGCCCCCCGGTCCTCGGCCCACCGCACGACGGTGGCCAGCTGACCGGCCGGGACGGCGCGTACGGAGTGGATGGCGGCGCCGATCAGCGCATGGTCGGCGCCCTTGATGAGGGAGGCGCGCTCGGCCCAGGCTTCGGCGGTGGTGTCGGAGAAGCGGAGCTGGTGCCGGTTGGGCTTCTCGCCGAATCCGGCGGCGAGATAGGCGGTGTCCAGCAGGGTGATGCGGATGCCCGCCTCACCCGCCGCCGCGACGAGTGCCTCGCCCATCGCGTTCGGGTCGTCGTAGGGCGTGCCGCCGGGTGCGTGGTGCAGATAGTGGAATTCGCCGACGGCGGTGATGCCGGCCAGGGCCATCTCGGCGTACGTGGCACGGGCCAGGTCGAAGTAGGTGTCGGGGGTGAGCCGTGAGGCCGTCCGGTACATCAGCTCGCGCCAGGTCCAGAAGGTGCCCGAACCCACCTGTGCGGTGGAGCGCAGGGCCCGGTGGAAGGCGTGCGAGTGGGTGTTGGCCAGCCCGGGGAGGGTCAGTCCGCGCAGGGCGACGGCACCGGGCGGCGGTGCGTCGGTGCCCGTGCGGACACCGGCGACGCGTCCCCCTGCCACGTCCAGGGTGACGCCCGGTTCGACGTGCGTACCGAGCCAGGCGTGGGACATCCAGTAGGTGGCGGTGACCGGTGTGCCCGTGGGTTGCGCTGTCAGCTGCACGCGAGACCTTCCAGTACGTCGGCGAGTGCGATCACCCCGGCCACGCAGTCGTCCTCGGCGGCGTGCTCGGCCGGCGAGTGCGAGATCCCGGTGGGGTTCCGTACGAACAGCATGGCGGTCGGCACGGAAGCGGACAAAATACCCGCGTCGTGGCCGGCTCCGGTGCCGAGCACGGGCACGGTGTCTTCTGTGTCGTCCGGGCCGTGTCTGCTCAGCACCCGGCGGATCTCGTCGCGCAGGGCGTGCTGGAACTCCACGACGGGCGTGAAGGACTCCCGCACGACGTCGAGACCGGTCCCGGCGCGCTCGGCGTGCTCGCGGGCGGCCCGCTCGACGCCGTCGACGACGGCGTCGAGGGTGGCCTGGTCGGCGGCCCGCGCGTCGAGCCAGCCGCGCACGAGGGAGGGGATCGCGTTGACCCCGTTCGGTTCGACGGCGACCTTGCCGAAGGTCGCGAGACCACCGGCGAGCCGTGCCTCCAGCCGGGCCGCCAGGACGGTCTCGGCGTACGTGAGCATCGGGTCGCGCCGGTCGGCGAGCCGCGTGGTGCCGGCGTGGTTGGCCTCGCCCCGGAAGTCGAACCGCCAGCGGCCGTGCGGCCAGATGGCGGAGGCGACCCCGACCGGGTCCCCGCTCAGGTCGAGGGCGCGCCCCTGCTCGACATGGAGCTCGACGAACGCGCCGATGCGGGCGAGCCGTCCGGGATCGGGTCCGAGGGTGTCGGGGTCGTGTCCGGCGGCCTCCATGGCCTGCGGCAGGCCGATTCCGTCGCCGTCCCGCAGGAGCCGCGCCTTCTCGGCGGTCAGCTGCCCGGCGGCCAGCCGCGACCCGACGCAGGCGAGCCCGAAGCGGGCGCCTTCCTCATCGACGAAGTTGGTGACGGCGAGGGGCCTGGTGAACTCCGCTCCCCTGCGGCGGAGTTCGTCCAGGGCGGCGAAGGAGGACACCACGCCGAGGGGCCCGTCGAAGGCGCCCCCGTCCGGCACGGAGTCGAGGTGCGACCCGGTGACGACGGCGTCCCCGGCGAGCGGATCGCCGAGCCAGGCCCACTGGTTCCCGTTCCGGTCGACCTCATGGACCAGCCCCCGCGCCTCGGCCTGCCTCCGGAACCATTCCCGGCACTCGGTGTCGGCCCCGGTCCAGGCGTACCTCCGGTAGCCGCCGCTGCCCGCGTGCCGCCCGAGGGGCGCGAGGTCCCGCCACATCTCCTGGAAGGAGGGCGGGCGTACGTCGGCGACCGCTCCGGGACCGGGACCGTCCGTCGGGGGTGTCACTGTTCCCCCTCGGCCATGGGAACCCGCACGCCCTGGTCCGAGGCGACGGACTCCGCGATGTCGTACCCGGCGTCGACGTGCCGGATGACCCCCATGCCCGGGTCGTTCGTGAGCACCCGGCGGATCTTCTCGCCCGCCAGTTTCGTGCCGTCGGCGACGGTGACCTGCCCCGCGTGGATGGAGCGGCCCATCCCCACGCCGCCCCCGTGGTGCAGGGACACCCAGGACGCTCCCGAGGCCACGTTGACCATGGCGTTCAGCAGCGGCCAGTCCGCGATCGCGTCGGATCCGTCGAGCATGGCCTCGGTCTCGCGGTAGGGCGAGGCGACCGAGCCGCAGTCCAGGTGGTCGCGTCCGATGGCCAGTGGCGCGGCCAGCTCCCCGCTCGCGACCATGTCGTTGAACCGCTCCCCGGCCCTGTCGCGCTCGCCGTATCCCAGCCAGCAGATCCGGGCGGGCAGCCCCTGGAACCGGACGCGCTCGCCCGCCATCCTGATCCAGCGGTGCAACGACTCGTCCTCCGGGAAGAGTTCGAGCATCGCCTTGTCCGTCCTGTGGATGTCGGACGCCTCGCCCGACAGGGCCGCCCACCGGAACGGTCCCTTGCCCTCGCAGAAGAGCGGCCGGATGTACGCGGGCACGAAGCCCGGGAAGTCGAACGCCCGGCTGTACCCGGCGAGCTGGGCCTCGCCCCGGATCGAGTTGCCGTAGTCGAAGACCTCGGCCCCCGCGTCCATGAAGCCGACCATCGCCTCGACGTGCGCGGCCATCGACTCACGGGCGCGCCGGGTGAAGTCGGCCGGCTTCTCGGCGGCGTAGGCGGCCATGTCGTCGAACTCCACGCCGACCGGCAGATAGGCGAGCGGGTCGTGCGCGCTGGTCTGGTCGGTGACGATGTCGACGGGGGCGCCCTCGGCGAGCATGCGGGGCAGCAGCTCCGCCGCGTTGCCCAGCAGTCCGACGGAGAGCGGTCGCCGCGCGTCGCGCGCCTCGACGGCCAGCTGGAGCGCGTGGGGCAACGAGTCGGCCCGGACGTCCAGGAAGCCGTGCTCGATCCGGCGCTCGATGGCGCGCGGGTCGCAGTCGATACAGAGGGCCACGCCGTCGTTCATGGTCACGGCCAGCGGCTGGGCGCCGCCCATGCCGCCGAGCCCGGCCGTCAGCGTGATCGTGCCCGCCAGCGTGCCGCCGAACCTCTTCGCGGCCACGGCGGCGAACGTCTCGTACGTGCCCTGGAGGATGCCCTGCGTCCCGATGTAGATCCAGGAACCGGCGGTCATCTGGCCGTACATGGTGAGCCCGAGGGCCTCCAGCCGGCGGAATTCCTCCCAGTTGGCCCAGTCGCCGACCAGGTTGGAGTTGGCGATGAGGACACGCGGCGCCCACTCGTGGGTCTGCATGACGCCGACGGGCCGCCCGGACTGGACGAGCATCGTCTCGTCCTGCTTCAGGGTCCGCAGCGTGCGGACCATGGCGTCGAAGGACCGCCAGTCGCGGGCCGCCTTGCCCGTGCCGCCGTAGACGACGAGCTTGTCGGGATGCTCGGCGACCTCGGGGTCGAGGTTGTTCTGCAGCATGCGGAGGGCGGCTTCCTGCTGCCATCCCAGGGCGCTCAGTTCCGTACCGCGCGGTGCCCGTACGGGGCGGGGTCCTGACATGGGGAATGCCTCCTCGCGACCGCTGCTGCGACCGTTGCACCGACTTTTCCTTATCCATTCACATCCTGGCGCCATGAATACTTCTAGTCAACAGGGCGTGGGCCAGGCAGTTGGCGCCGGTCACCGGCCGCGCCCTTACACGGGGCCGCGCATGTACCACTGGAAAATGCCAGAACTTCCACCAGGTACGTGCACGTTGCGTAGCCTCTTCACTACAGCCGTACACCACGTCGGGAGGGGAGTCCGCGTTGCCCGGAATCGACGAGTGCCTGTTCGAAGTCATGAGGCTGCCCGGCGCCCGGGGCGCCGCGGTGGTCGACTGGACGAGCGGCCTCGCCCTCGGCACGATCGGTGAGTCGCCCAACGGTGACCACGAGGCGACGGCCGCCGAGACAGCCGAGGTGGCGAGGATGGCGGCCGAGCAACCGGTCTTCGCGCAGCCGGCCCACTCCGCCGGACGGGACCCGTCCGCGTTACGCCCGCCGGCCCGGCCGGACCAGGACCCGAAGGCTCCTCCCGGCCCCGCGGTGGAAGACGTCATCGTCACTACCGCAGTCGGCTACCACATCCTCCGCTTCGTCGAAACGGCCTTCGACAGCAGCGTGTTCCTCCACCTCTGGCTGGACCGCACGGAAGGCAATCTGGCCCTCGCCCGCATACGGCTCGGCGAGATCGCCGAGCGCCTGGTCCTGGCATGAGACCTGCCGTCGGCGCCCCGCCCGGTATATCCGAACAGGCCGTGCTCTCCCCCATGCTGCAGCGGCTCGCGGCGGAGCGCGCAACCGGCGCGCTGATGCGTGACCGGGGCACCCTCTACCTCGCGGACGGCCAGGTCGTCCACGCCGAGAGCCCCGCCACCCCGGGCATCGACGTCCTGCTCACCACGGGCGGCGCGCTGCGCAGCGAGGGCTGGTGGGACGCGGTCGCCCAGGCGGGCGCCGGGCAGCGGGTGGGCCGCTACCTCGTGGACAGCGGCCGCGTGCCGGGCGGCGCGCTGGAGCTGTGCCACCTGGGTGCCCTGTACGACGCGGCCTTCTTCGCCCTGGCCCCGACGCACACCCCGGCCCGCTTCCGTTACGGGGTGTCGCACTGGATCGGTCCCGTCCGGCCCGTACCCGTGGACTCCGTGCAGCGCGAGACGCTCCGGCGCCGGGAACTGCTGGACCGGATCTGGCCCGACGCGCTCACCGACAGCGCCCCGCTCACCCCCACGACGCACCCCGTCGACGTCCCGGTCCCCCCGCGCCAGCGCCGCGTCCTGGACCTGGTGAACGGTGTGCGCACGGCCACGGACATCGCCCAGGAGCTGGGCCGCTCGGCCTTCCACATCCTGGTCGACCTGCGCCGGCTCGCGGCTGCCGGACTGGTCGAACCGGTGCGCCCGACCGCGGCCGGGTCCGCCTCCGCACCCGGCCGGATCGAGCTGCCCGACGTCACGGCCGACCCCGATGTCGCCCTGCTGCGCCGGCTCAGAGACGCATTGGAGGCCCTGTGATACGCGCGCTCAGACAGCGTGCCGGGAGGAGACAGCTGATGGTGCCCGAGGCGGAGATGAAGGAAGTCCTCGACGAGCTCCAGCGGTTACGGGCCCGGGTTCCGCTTCTGACCGGTGCGCTGGCCGCCAGCACCGACGGCCTGGTGGTGGCCCAGGACACCCCGGGCATCGAGGCCGAGGGCGTCGCCGCGCTGACCGCCGCCGTGCTCGGCGTATCGATCCGGATGACCGACGCCACCGGTCGCGGCGGCTTCCGCGAGCTCCTGATCCGTGGCGCGGACGGCTATGTCGCCACGTACGCGGCGGGCTCCTCCGCCGTCCTCACCCTGCTGGCCGAGGACCGGATCAACGTGGGCCGGCTCCATCTGGAGGGCCGCCGGGCCGGGGCCCGTATCGGCGAGGTGGTCGACGCCTCGCTGGACCGCGCCGACCGCACGGCGCCTCCCCCGCGCCCCCCGCAGTCCGGTGACCTCCCCCGGCGCGGCGCACCGGACCGCACATGACGAAGGCATCAACCGGAAACGGAGCGGCCACCCGGCCGGCCAGGGAAAGGAAACGAGCACTCATGGCCAACACCGAAACGTCACTGAAGGACGCGATGACGTCGATCGAGGGCACCCTCGGTGTCGCTCTCGTCGACTACACCAGCGGCATGGCCCTGGGCACCCTCGGCGGTGGCAAGGACTTCAACCTGGAGGTCGCGGCAGCGGGCAACACCGATGTCGTACGCGCGAAGCTCCGCACCATGGAGCACCTGGGGATCAAGGACGAGATCGAGGACATCCTGATCACGCTCAGCGGCCAGTACCACCTGATCCGGCTGCTGAAGACCCGTGGCAACAACGGCCTGTTCCTCTACCTCGTGCTGGACTCCGGCCGGGCCAACCTCGCGATGGCCCGCCACCAGCTGAAGAAGATCGAGGCCGGGCTGGAGGTCTGACCCTCCGTCTCACTCGCGGCGGCGCCGTGCCCCACCGGGCGCGGCGTCCCCCGCCACGGGCCCGGTCGTCCGCCAGCCCTTCACCTGCTCGCCCGCGGGCGTCCGCGCCCCGCTCGCGTGGCCCCCTCGGCCGGCTTCGCGTACCGCCCCGTCCGGGTGAACGCCACCGCGGCGGCCGTCACCAGGAACAGCGCGGCCCCGGCGGGCAGTCCGATCCGGCGCCCGGTCAGCCCCGGCACGAACGCCCCGACGGCCGCGGCCGGCAGCCCGGCCACCACGACGGCGCGGCCCCGGCCCGTACGATCACGGCCACCCTCGCCGACGACCGCGCTCCGCGCCCCACGTCCGAACCCCTCTCCGCACCTGCCCGTGGACCTTCCGGGCGCGGAGATCAGCAGGCACAGATGAGCGCCTGGGAATCCGCCGAAGTGGTCCGCCTATTCGACGAACAGCCCCCGGGCCGCGGCGCGGGCGTCGAATTCCTCCAGCCGGGCCTGTGCCTCGGGCAGTGCGTCGCACATCGCTTCCAGCAGCACCCGCCCCAGCAGCATCGGCGCGCACGCGGTGTCGAAGGCGAGGCCGGTCCCCACGGCCGCCGGGATCAGCAGATCGCTGTGCTCGGCGACCGGGGCGAACGCCGAGTCGGCCACGGACACCACGGTCAGCCCCCGCCCCCGGGCGTACGCGAGCGCGTCCACGACCTCCCGCGGATGCCGGGGCAGCGCGAAGCACATGAGCGCGCTCGCCCCCGCCCGCGTGGCGGCGTCGATCCGGTCGTGCAGCATGCTGCCGCCCTCGTCGAGCACCCGTACGTCCGGATGGACCTTGGCCGCGAAGTACCCGAACCCCCGGGCCTGCGAGGACGCCGCCCGCAGTCCGAGCACGAGCAGCGGCTTCGACCCGGCCAGCAGCCGTCCCGCCCGTTCCACCGGCCGCGGGTCGGCGAGGAGTTCGGCCAGGTGCCGCAGGTTCTCGATCTCGGCCCGCACGGCCTGCTGGTACTCGTTGAAGGTCTCGCCGCCGCCGACACCGCTCCCGTCCGTCGCGTCGCCCGGGGCGACCTCCCGGAGGTGCTTGCGGAGGGCCGGATAGCCGTCGAACCCGAGCGCCACGGCGAACCGGGTGACGGACGGCTGGCTGACCCCGGCCAGCTCGGCCAGCTCCACGCTCGACAGGAACGGGGCGTCGGCGGCCCGCCGCACCATCGAGTGCGCGATCCGCCGCTGGGTGGGTGTGAGCCGCTGCCCCTCGAAAAGCCGCTGCAACCGCGCAGCCGGGCTGCTCCCGCTCATGCTGTCCCCTTCGGACGTCCGCCGGTGCCGGACCCGCGCCGACGGATCCATTCAGCCAGCAAGCGGCCTGCATGTCCATATACAGCCTGTGCGTGGTCCCCGATGCCCGGGTGCGGCGGATGCCCGGGGGCGGCGCACGGGTCAGAACAGCACGCGCGCCGCCGTCAGCGCCGCCCGCGCCCCGGGTTCACCGACCAGCTCCAGGTGCCCGCGCGGCGGCCGCCCCGACGCGTGCCGGGCGAAGACGACGGCGTCGGCACGGAGCGTGGCGGCCGGGGTGCCGATGCCCAGGAGGTGGTTCCCGCCCGCCGGCCCGTCGAGGTCGATCTCCACCGCGGGGGCCGTCCAGGCGAGGGACAGGTCCAGCACCACCTGGTCGACGATCTCCCTGTCGTGCGCGTCGAGGACCAGCTCGGCCCCGGTCGCGTCGCTGATGTCCACCCGGTGCATCCAGGTGTCGCGGGCCACGAGGACGCTGTTCAGGTAGTCCATCGAGTTGTCCGGCAGGGCCTTCGCCTCCGGGTAGAGCAGGCTGAGCCGGACCTTGCGGCGGGCGGCGGCGGGCATGCGGCGCAGTGCGCGCAGCCCCTGGGGCGCGAAGTGGGCGAGCGCCCCGATCAGTTCCGGGCCCGGGACGGCGCTCCGGTCCTCGATCTGGCTCTCGTTGTGGCCGTCGAGCGGCCCCAGGCGCGGGTGGTTCCGCCCGGCCCGCCGGACGCGCCGGAGCGCGACCCAGGGGCGGGGCAGTTCCTCGTACTGGCCGACGGTGTGGGCGAGCATGTTCCGGACCGTCCAGCCGTCGCACACCGTGGGGCGGCGCCAGTCCTCGTCGGACAGTTCGCGGCACAGGGTCAGCACGGCGCGGAGCTCCGCCTCGTTGACCTCACGGGCCCGCGCCTCGGACGTACGGGGGATGGTGCGGGCGTAGAACGTCGTGGCCATGGCGCGGTCTCCCGTCTCCCCCGGACCACGCTACGCCGGGGCGAGGCCGCCCGCCCCGGTGGGCGGCGGGCCGAAACAGGGGGGTTACCCCCACTGACCGCGGCCCTCCTGATTCGTACCGTAGGACGCATGGAAGCCCGTGACCCGGAGCTCAAGCGAGAGCTCGATGCCACCCTGCAGGCCCGCGGCGAGCTGGGCCCGGAGTACGAGTCCGCGCTCATCGACTCGTTCCTGGAGAAGGTCGAGCAACGGCTCGACGGCACACTCGACCGGCGGGTGCGACGGCATTTCGCCGAGCAGCAGATGGTGGTCGCCCGGGGCGGCACGGCACCCTCCCCGGTCACCGGGACCTTCGGGGAACGCTTCGGCTTCGGGGTCGTCTCGCTGGTCCTGGCCATCCCGCTGTCCGCGATCGGCGTCGCGAACGCGGGCATCGACGGACTCGTCGTGGCCTGGCTCGGGATCTTCGGGGTGAACGCGGTGCATGCCGCCCGTACGTGGCCGTGGCGGAGGAGGCGGAGCACGTCCGACTGGGACGACTGAGGGCGGCGGGCCGAAGGGCGAGAGCCCCTGGGAGGCCGGGACGCGCGGGGATATGTCGCGGGGACCGCCGCACCCCCGGTTGCCCGGGGGGCGGGACGACGGCGGTCCCCGCGAAGGACGCGGTACCCGGGTCAGGGCCGGGTGTCGCGTCCGGGCGACGGTGGAGGTCCGGGAGCCGCTCCGTAGTCCGTGTCGCCGTATCGGGTGCCGGCGGGTTTCCCCTGCCGACACCCCTTACTCTGCACGGGCCGTGTTAAGCGGGTGCTGCGCGTACGTGTCGCGCTCGTACCGTTTTCACGAAGCCCGGACATCGGCCCCCTACGGCTTGGGGGCGGCGTCCTTGGCGAGGAAGGCCAGCAGGTCCTGCCTGCTCACGACGCCCTTCGGCTTGCCCTCGACGAGAACGATCGCCGCGTCGGCACCGTCCGCACCACTGAGCGCGGCCATCAGGTCCTCGACCGGTTCGCCGGAGCCGACCTGCGGCAGCGGGGACGACATGTGCTTCTCCAGCGGGTCGGAGAGCGAGGCCCGCTGGGTGAAGAGGGCGTCCAGGAGCTGACGCTCGACGACGGAGCCGATGACCTCGGCGGCCATCACGTCCGGGTGGCCGGCGCCCGGCTTCACGATCGGCATCTGGGAGACGCCGTACTCGCGGAGCACCTCGATGGCCTCGCCGACCGTCTCCTCCGGGTGCATGTGGACGAGCGAGGGGAGCGGGCCCTCCTTGAAGTCGAGGACGGCACCGACCTGCGCGGACGTGCCGGTGGCCTCCAGGAAGCCGTAGTCCGCCATCCACTCGTCGTTGAAGATCTTGCTCATGTAGCCGCGGCCGCTGTCCGGCAGCAGGACGACGACCACGTCCTCGGGCCCGAGCCGCGCCGCCACCTCCAGCGCCGCGACGACCGCCATGCCGCAGGAGCCGCCGACGAGCAGGCCCTCCTCCTTGGCGAGGCGGCGGGTCATCCGGAAGGAGTCCTTGTCCGAGACGGCCACGATCTCGTCCGTGACCGTGCGGTCGTAGGCGCTCGGCCAGAAGTCCTCGCCGACCCCCTCGACGAGGTACGGGCGTCCGGATCCGCCGGAGTACACGGAGCCCTCCGGGTCGGCGCCGATGACCTTGACCCGGTTCTCGCTGATCTCCTTGAGATAGCGGCCCGTGCCGGTGATCGTCCCGCCGGTGCCGACGCCCGCGACGAAGTGCGTGATCCGCCCCTCCGTCTGGTCCCACAGCTCGGGGCCGGTGGTCTCGTAGTGCGAGCGCGGGTTGTTCGGGTTGGAGTACTGGTCGGGCTTCCAGGCTCCGGGTGTCTCACGGACCAGCCGGTCGGAGACGTTGTAGTACGAGTCCGGGTGCTCGGGGTCTACGGCCGTCGGGCAGACGACGACCTCCGCGCCGTAAGCCCGCATGACGTTGATCTTGTCCGCGGACACCTTGTCCGGGCAGACGAAGATGCACTTGTAGCCCTTCTGCTGGGCGACGATGGCCAGGCCGACACCCGTGTTGCCACTGGTGGGCTCGACGATCGTGCCGCCGGGCAGGAGCTCCCCGCTCTGCTCCGCCGCCTCGATCATGCGCAGCGCGATGCGGTCCTTGACCGACCCTCCTGGGTTGAAGTACTCGACCTTGGCCAGGACCGTCGCCTGAATGCCTGCCGACACATTGCGCAGCCTCACCAGCGGGGTGTTGCCGACAAGACTGATCATCGAATCGTGGAATTGCACCGTGTACTCCGGGGTCTCCGAGATGGTCAGGCAAGAGTATGCGTACGGGCACCGGATCGGACGAAGCGATTGGGCAACGGCTCCCGCGGGGCAGGTAGTGCTGTGTACGGCTGTACGGCGAGGAGGAGGTGGACCGGACTGTGTCGAGGGCGAGGGTGGCACGGCGGATCGCGGCGGGCGCGGCCTACGGCGGCGGGAGCGTCGGGCTGATCGGCGCGGCGACGGTGGGTCTGGTGCTGGCCGAGGTACAGCTGGCGAAACGGCAGGTGGGCGGGGGTACGGCACCGGTCCCGCCGAGCGCGGACGGGCGGTACGGCGTGGCGTTCGCCGGCCCTTCGGACCCGTTGCGGTTCGTGATGCTGGGCGACTCGACGGCGGCCGGCCAGGGGGTCCGCAGGGCCGGTCAGACTCCGGGGGCCCTGCTGGCGTCCGGGCTGGCGGCGGTGGCCGAACGTCCGGTGGATCTGCGGAACGTGGCGTTGCCGGGGGCGCGTTCGGACGATCTGGAGCGCCAGGTGTCCCAGGTGCTGGCGGATCCGTCGGGACCGCCGGACGTCTGCGTGATCATGATCGGGGCGAACGACGTGACGCACCGGATGCCCGCGACCCAGTCGGTGCGCTGTCTGAGCACGGCCGTACGGAGGCTGCGTACGGCGGGTGCGGAGGTCGCCGTGGGGACGTGCCCGGACCTGGGCACGATCGAGCCGGTCTACCAGCCGCTGCGATGGCTGGCCCGCCGGGTGAGCCGGCAGCTGGCGGCGGCGCAGACGATCGGCGCCGTGGAGCAGGGCGGCCGGACGGTGTCGCTGGGCGATCTGCTGGGCCCGGAGTTCGAGGCCAATCCGCGGGAGCTGTTCGGTCCGGACAACTACCACCCCTCGGCGGAGGGGTACGCGACCGCGGCGATGGCGATGCTGCCGACGCTCTGCGCGGCACTGGGCCTGTGGCCGGAGTCCGACCATCTGGACGGTTCGCGCCGCGAGGACATCCTGCCGGTCGCGAAGGCCGCCTCCCAGGCCGCGCGGGAGGCCGGTACGGAGGTCACGGGGGCGCGGGCGCCCTGGGCCCTGCTCAAGCACCGGCGGCGGCGGAGGCTCCCGGCGCACACCGAGCCGACGCGGCACGAGGACATCCCCCCGCAGCCGCCCGGATCGGGCTCCGGGGCGACCTGGCGGCCCGCCTGAGCGGACCGCCGTGCCCCGCCCCGGCGGGCCGGGACACGGGGCCCCGGGACGGGAACAACCGCGGCGACTGAGCGGTTGCTTAGAAAAGAGGTCCGCATCACATCACTTGTTGGGTGACCTCGGCTATACGTCCGGGTAACTTCCAAGTCAGCCCAGCCTTCCTGCCTTCCAGCCCTCATGGAGCCGCGTGATGCCCGAAGCCGTGATCGTCTCTGCTGCCCGTTCGCCGATCGGCCGGGCCTTCAAGGGGTCCCTCAAGGACCTGCGCGCGGACGACCTGACCGCGACCGTCATCGGGACCGCGCTGGCCAAGGTCCCGGAGCTGGACCCGAGGGACATCGACGACCTGATGCTGGGCTGCGGCCTGCCCGGCGGGGAGCAGGGCAACAACCTGGGCCGCGTCATCGCCGTGCAGATGGGGATGGACCACCTCCCCGGCTGTACGGTCACGCGCTACTGCTCCTCGTCGCTGCAGACCAGCCGCATGGCGCTGCACGCCATCAAGGCGGGCGAGGGTGACGTCTTCATCTCCGCGGGTGTCGAGATGGTGTCCCGCTTCACCAGGGGCAACTCCGACAGCCTGCCGGACACGCACAACCCGCTCTTCGCCGAGGCCGAGGCCCGCACCGCGGCCCGCGCCGAGGAGTCGGGGGCGAGCTGGACCGACCCGCGCGAGGAGGGCCTCGTCCCGGACGCGTACATCTCGATGGGGCAGACCGCCGAGAACCTGGCCCGGATCAAGGGCGTCACCCGCCGGGACATGGACGAATTCGGCGTGCGGTCGCAGAACCTCGCCGAGGAAGCCCTCAAGAACGGCTTCTGGGAGCGCGAGATCACGCCCGTGACGACCCCGGACGGCACCGTGGTCTCCAAGGACGACGGCCCGCGCGCGGGCGTCACCCTGGAGGGCGTGGAGGGCCTGAAGCCGGTGTTCCGCCCCGACGGACTCGTCACCGCGGCCAACTGCTGCCCGCTCAACGACGGCGCCGCCGCGCTCGTGATCATGTCGGACACCAAGGCGCGCGAGCTCGGCCTGACCCCGCTCGCCCGGATCGTCTCGACCGGCGTCTCCGGCCTGTCCCCCGAGATCATGGGGTACGGACCGGTCGAGGCCAGCAAGCAGGCGCTCAAGCGCGCCGGGCTGACCGTCGACGACATCGACCTCGCCGAGATCAACGAGGCGTTCGCCGCCCAGGTCATCCCGTCCTACCGGGACCTGGGCCTGCCGCTGGACAAGGTCAACGTCAACGGTGGCGCCATCGCCGTCGGCCACCCCTTCGGCATGACCGGCGCCCGGATCACCGGCACGCTGATCAACAGCCTGCAGTTCCACGACAAGCAGTTCGGTCTGGAGACCATGTGCGTGGGCGGCGGCCAGGGCATGGCCATGGTCATCGAGCGCCTCAGCTAGGACCTTCCGCCGCGACCGCCCCAGGGCTCCTGGGGCGGTCGCGGCCGGTCCGCCCTCCCGCGCGAGGGCCCGTTCGAACCCGGCCGAGCCCCGAACGTGACCGAATCTCCCCCAGGATGTGATCTACGTCCCGGGGGAGAACCGTTTCCCCAGGTCACACCCACCCCAGGGTTAAACATCAGGCCCAAAGACCTGTCCAATTCGTGACGTAATGCACTGACAGCAGGCAGACGTACAGGACAAGCTGATGTAGGAAGTCGGGGGTGTCGATTGAAACCGGGAGTATGTCAGTGAGCGCCATGTCATTTGCCCTGTTGCTGACCACCGCCGCTGCCACGGCCGTCGGCGCCGCCGCTCTGCACGCTGCTCACGGGCTGCGCAAGCAGGTCACGGCCCTGCGGACGGAGCTGGCGGAGGGGCGGAGCCTCTGCGCCTCCGTGCCCGGACAGCAGAACCGCAGCACCGCCACGTCCGCCGAGGAGATACGCGCGGCGGTCGCCGAGGCACTGGCCGAGGAGCGCGAGCGAGAGCTCGCCGAGGCCCGTGCCTTCTGGGCCGCCCAGGAGGCGCGTGACGCCGCCGACGCCCCGTCCCTGCTGGGCGGGATCGCCGGTCTCGGCGACGACGTCCCGTTCTTCATGCCCCGCCAGGCCGACTTCGCGGGCCTGGAGGCCATGGACCTCGAAGTCACCGAGGCGATGGACGAGCTGGTGGAGCTGACCGACCTGCCCGAGGTCGCCGAGGTCTCCGAATTCGCGGAGTTCACCGACGACTCCCCGGAGCTGGCCGCGGCCCGTCGCCGCCACCCCTCGCACCCGGACTTCGTTCCCGTGCAGACACCGGTTGTCACCGACCATGAGCGTACCGTGAACCGCCTGGAGCGGCTCGCCGACACCGGCACGGAGCTCACCGACGTCCGCCCCGGCCCGCTCGGCACGCTCGACGTGTACGTCTTCGCCGACGGCACCACGCTCTGCATGACCCCGGGCCACCGCGAGACCGCCGAGCGGCTCGCCGCGTCGCTGCAGGCCGGCGAGCAGCCGGTCCTGCTGGGCGGTTCCGGAGTCTCCGGCGCCTACGCGCTGACCTTCTCGTGCGGCGAGGAGAACGTCTACATCCTCGCCGACCGCGTCATCGCCTCCTTCTGAGGGCCCGCCCCAGGCGTCTCACGGGCCGAAGGCCCGCGCCGCCGCCTCCTCGACACAGCGCACGGCCTCGTCCAACTCCCGGGACGAGGCCGTTTCCAGTGCGACGGCCAGGTCGCGGCCCGCGACGGCCAGCTGGTCGCCCACGGCGAATATCCCGACGTCCGGCATGAGGCGGGGCTCCCGGTCCGGCGCCTCGGCACGCTGGGCCCGCACCGCGAGCTCCCTGGCGGTGGCCAGTGCCTCGGCGGCGGCGCCGCGCTGTAGCCGGCTCTGCGGGGCGCTGCGGAGCCGGTCGGCGAATCGGTCCACAACCGTGATGAGGGGGGTCGTATCGAGCACGCCGCGACCCTACGCGCCCCCGCGGGACGGTTGCCAACGGGCCGTCCCCCGGGGGACGGAAACGGAACGGCCCGCAGGCGGTGCCTGCGGGCCGTTCCGTCAGAGGGTCCCTACGGGTCAGTCGTCCCCGTTGAGGATGGAGAGCAGGCGCAGCATCTCCAGGTAGATCCACACCAGGGTCAGGGTGAGGCCGAAGGCCGCCAGCCAGGACTCCTCGCGCGGTGCGCCGTAGTTGATGCCGTCCTCGACCTGCTTGAAGTCCAGGGCCAGGAAGCACGCACCCAGGATGATGCCGATGACACCGAAGAGGATGCCGAGGCCGCCGCTGCGGAAGCCCAGGCCGTCACCGCCACCGAACACGGAGAACAGCAGGTTGACCACCATCAGGAGCACGAAGCCCATGGCAGCGGCCATCACGAAGCCGTAGAAACGGCGTGTGACGCGGATCCAGCGCATCTTGTACGCGATGAGGACACCGGCGAAGACACACATGGTGCCCATCACCGCCTGCATCACCGTGCCGGGGCTGATGTAGGTGCTGACCGCGCTGGAGATCACTCCGAGGAAGACACCCTCGAAGGCCGCGTACGCGAGGATGATCGCCGGCGAGGCCTTGCGCTTGAAGGACTGGATCATCGCGAAGACGAACGCCACCAGGGCGGCGCCGATCGCGATGCCGTAGGACTTGCCGAGATTGGCCTCGTCGACCGGCAGCAGGGCCCAGGAGAGCGCGGCGGTGAGCACCACGGTGCCCAGCGTCATCGCCGTGCGCGTGACGACGTCGTCGATCGTCATGGCGCCCGAGCGCGCGGGCGCCTGCGGGGCGCCGTGCTGGACGTCCTGCTGGGCGTAGGGGTTCGTGGCGTACGGGTTGGCGGCGGTGCCCTGTGCGTACGGGTTGGCACCCGCTGCGGGGGCCCCGGCCTGCGGCGCCGCGTTGAAGCCCGCGTAGCCGTTGTCGCGGCTGAACCCCCGTCGCGAGAAGACCGGGTTGCTGCTCCTCATTTCACTCCTCCATGGCCACCCAGCGTGGCCTTGTCACAAGAGTAATGGGTAGGCAAAACAATCACGCTAGTGCCAGAGGAGGATCTTTGAAAGAAGTTGACTACTGAAGTACTGTGCGGCCACCCTGGGCCCACCGACGCTGTGGTGGTGCCCGGAGCCGGACTCGAACCGGCACGCCCCCGAGGAGGCAGCGAGGTTTAAGCTCGCCGTGTCTGCATTCCACCACCCGGGCGTGGGCGCGCGGCTCCGCGTTGGCACAAGACCCTATCCGGGGGCGTCCCCCGGTCAGCGGAACACCCTCACGATGTTGTCTTATTTTATTGACCGTTTGAGGGTCCGTCAGACACCGCGCACCGCATCAGTACACGCCCGGACGCGCCTATGGGTACGAACCCGGCAAACGGGAATGACGGAAACTCGCCGCACCGACAGGGCGCTTTCGCCATGGCCACGCCACCATTCGCCAGGGTCGCGCCACCTCAGTGCCCGACGGTGTCGTTGACGCACCGCAGGACGGGCCCGGTTCCCAGTGCGCCCGGGTCCTTCAGGACCGCCCCCGTGACATGGAACACGGCGCTCTCGCCGGGCAGCAGGGTGACGAGCATGTCGTCGACCTCGGCCGCCGGATCGAGCCGGTCCGGGAAGAGCGCGAGGTCCCGCAGCAGCGTCCGGGCGGTCACCGTGACCCGGTAGCCGACCCCCGCCTCATCACCCTGTGTGACCACCGCCTCGTACCGCGCCGGCGGCAGCGCGAGGCGGGTGTCCTCCTCGTAGAACTCCATCGTCCGCAGCCCGCCCAGCTCGGCCACCAGCACCTCACGGGTGCCGTCCCCCGGGTGGGCGACGGACGGTGGCAGGGGCACACGGCCGACGCCCCGTGCGGCCGTGGACACCTCGGTCTCCTCCTCGGCCAGCAGCGCCCCGTCCAGGCCGCGCCGGGTCAGCCGCAGGGTCCCCTCCCAGGGGAGGGCCGAGTCGTTGACCAGATACAGGGCGCCGTCCCGTACGGCCATCAGCCGGTCCGCGTACACCTTCCGCAGCGCGTACCAGAGCGGCTTGCGACGGCCATCGCCGTCGACGGCCGCCCAGGACACCACGGGCCAGCAGTCGTTGAGCTGCCACACGATCGAGCCCATGCAGTACGGCGTGTGCGAGCGGAAGTGGCGGATGCCGAAGGCGACGGCCCGGGCCTGGTTCAACTGGGTGAGCCAGTGCCAGTCGTCGAAGTCGGACGGCTGCGGGAGGTGGTCCCCCAGGCCGCGCAGCAGCTTGGCGTCGCCGTCCTCCGCCTTCTGGTGGTGGGCGATCAGCGGGGCGCCCAGGCCGAGCGGGCCGCTGACCGCCCGTCGCAGGGTGGCGTACGCCGGCGGGCCCTGGAAGCCGAATTCGGCGACGAAGCGGTGGGCGGTGTCGGCGTAGTGCCGGTAGTCGACGCGGTTCCAGACCTCCCAGAGGTGGACCGTGCCCAGGGCCGGGTCGTTCGGGGGGAGCTCCGGGGAGCCGGAGTACGGCGAGCCCGGCCAGTAGGGGCGCGTGGGGTCGGTCTCGGCGCACAGCGCCGGAAGCAGCTCGTGGTAGTAGCCGTGGCCCCAGGTGCGGCCCTTGAGCTCCTCCTGCCAGCCCCAGTCGGCGTGGCCCTCCAGGTTCTCGTTGTTGCCGCACCACAGCACGAGGGAGGGGTGCGGGGCGAGGCGGACGAGGTTCTCCCGGACCTCGGCGGCCACCTCGTCGTACAGCGGCTGCTCCTCGGGGTAGGCGGCGCAGGCGAACGGGAAGTCCTGCCAGACCAGCAGCCCCTTCTCGTCGGCCAGTTCGTAGAAGTCGTCGCTCTCGTAGAGGCCGCCGCCCCAGACGCGGATCAGGTTGACGCCCGCCGCGATCGCCTGGTCGAAACGGTCGGAGATCCGCTGCCGCGTGACGCGGGCGGGGAAGCAGTCGTCGGGTATCCAGTTCACCCCGCGTACGAAGAGGGGCTCGTCGTTGACGGAGAGGCGGAACGCCTCGCGCTCCAGGGTCACGCCGCGGAAACCGGTCCTGCCGGTCCAGGCGTGGTCGCCGCCGAGCGTGACGACGACGTCGTACAGCGGCTGGGCGCCGTGGCTGTGCGGCCACCAGACCTCGGCGTCGGGGACGGCGAGGGTGACCGTGGCGTGGTCCTCGCCCGCGGGGACGAAGAAACCGGAGGCCGCGCCCGCGCCCACCACCGAGACCGAGGCCGCCAGCTCCCCGTCCCCGGCCCGGTCGACGTCCAGGGTGACCGCGAGGCGCGGCACCCCGTCGCCGTCCAGGTCGGCGAGCACCTTCACCCCGGCGACGCGCGGGCCCGTCCAGGACTCCAGCGCGACCGGGCGCCAGATGCCGGAGGTGACCAGGGTCGGCCCCCAGTCCCAGCCGAAGTTGCAGGCCATCTTGCGGATGAAGGCGTACGGCTCCGTGTACGCGCCGGGCCGGTCGCCGAGCTTGTCGCGCAGGGCCTCGGCGTAGGTGTACGGGGCGGTGAAGCGCACGTCGAGCGTGTTGGCGCCCTCGCGCAGCAGCGTACGGACGGGGAAGCGGTAGCCGCGGTGCTGGTTGGCGGTGGAGCCGACCTCGGTGCCGTTGAGCAGGACGGTGGCGACGGTGTCGAGGCCGTCGAAGCACAGGTCGGTGGACGTGTGCGTGTCGGCGGTCCACTCGAAGGTGGTGCGGTACGTCCAGTCGGTGCGGCCGATCCAGCCGAGCCGGGTCTCGTTGTCGTCCAGATACGGGTCGTCGATCAGTCCGGCGGCCAGCAGGTCGGTGTGGACGCAGCCGGGGACGGTCGCCGGGACGCCTCCCGCGGTGAGCCCCACGGGTACGGGGCCGTCGGCGGTGAGGGTCCAGCCGTCGTGCAGGGGCAGGTGGCGAAGGGTCACGCGAGGGTCCTTCCGCAGTCGGGGAGCGCCGCGCAGGCCACGAAGTGGCCCGGCTCGGTCTCGTACAGGTCGCTCTCCCCCGCGCCGCCCTCGTGAAAGGCGCAGGCCTCCACGGGTTCGGCGGACGTCCAGGGCTCGTTGAGGCGGGGCACGGCGGCCAGCAGCGTGCGGGTGTAGGGGTGCAGGGGGTTGCCGAAGACCTTCTGCGTGTCGCCGCGTTCGACGACGCGGCCGTTACGGAGGACCACGGTCTTCTCGGCGAGGTAGGTGCCGAGCGAGAGGTCGTGGGTGATGTAGAGGACACCCAGGCCGCGCTCCTTCAGTCCGGCGAGGAGGTTGAGCACGTCGATGCGGGTGGAGGCGTCGAGCATGCTGGTGATCTCGTCGGCGACCAGGAAGCGCAGGTCGAGCAGGAGCGCGCGGGCGATGAGCAGCCTCTGCAACTGCCCGCCGCTGAGCTGGTGCGGATAGCGGCCCAGCACCTGCCCGGGGTCCAGACGTACGTCCCGTACGGCCCTCTCGACGCGCTCGGCCCACTCCTTGTCGGTGACGCCCGGGTGGTAGGCACGCCGGACGAGGGCGAAGACACGATCGGCCTTGAAGACGGGGTTGTAGCAGCTGAAGGGGTCCTGGAAGACGCCCTGGACCCGGCGGTAGAAGTCCTTGCCGGGCCTGACCCGTTCGCCGTCCAGGGTGAGGCTGCCCCCGCTGACCTCGGTCAGGCCGAGGACCATCCGGCCGATGGTGGACTTGCCGCTGCCGCTCTCGCCGATGAGCGAGACGAGCTCGCCGGGTGCCGCTTCGAAGGACACCCGGTCGACGGCGGTGACGGACCCGCCGCCGAAGGCGCCGGCCCGGAAGGTCTTGGTGACGCGGTCGAGGGTCAGCATCAGGCCGCCTTCCAGCATGCGACGAAGTGGCGGGGGGCGATCTCGACGACGGGCGGTTCCTCGGCGCACCGGGCGTCGGCGAGCGGGCAGCGGTCGCGGAACCGGCAGCCGGGCGGCGGGTTGAGCAGGGAGGGCGGGGAACCCTCGATGCCGCTGAGCGGTTTGTCCTTGTACCGGGCGCCGACCTGGGGCAGCGAGCCGATCAGCATCTTGGTGTACGGGTGGCGGGGCGCGGTCGTCAGCACCTTCGTGGGGGCCTTCTCGGCGAGCTTGCCCGCGTACATCACCATGATCGAGTCGGCGATGTGCGAGGTCAGTCCGAGGTCGTGGGTCACGAAGATCATGCTGGTGACCAGGCCCTTGTCGCGGAGTCCGGTGAGGGCGCCGACGACGGCCTGCTGGTTGGAGACGTCCAGGGCCGAGGTGACCTCGTCGGCGATCAGGACGGACGGGTCGAGCAGTGTGGAGATCACCATGACGGCGCGTTGTTTCATGCCGCCGGACAGCTCGATCGGATAGCGGTCCAGGACCTCGGGCTCCAGGCCCACGAGGGCCAGCCTGCGGTGCAGTTCGTCCGTGTCGACGCTCACGCCGCGCGAGGCGAGGAGCTCGCGGATCATGCGGCCGATGCGGCGGGTCGGGTTGAGCGCGCTCATCGAGTACTGGGGGACGAGCGAGATCTTGTGGAAGCGGTAGGCGTTCATCGCCCGGTCGTCGGACAGCGGCAGTTCGTCGCCGTCCAGGGTGACGGTGCCGCCCGCGTGCCGCATCCGGCCGTCGAGCCGGATCAGGGACTTGCCGAGGGTGGTCTTGCCGCAGCCGGACTCGCCCGCCAGGCCCAGGATCTCGCCGTCCGCCAGGTCGAAGCCGACGCCGTCCAGGGCCCGGACCTCGCCACGCAGCGTGCGGTAGTGGACCCGCAGGTCGTTGACGGTCAGGGTCATGTGTTCACGACTCCCTCAGCTTCGGGTTGAAGACCTCGTCGAGGCCCACGTTGGCGACGTAGAGCGCGCCGACGATCGCGGTGATCCCGGCGCCCGGCGGGATGAACCACCACCACATGCCGAGTTGGAGCGCGCTCCACTGCTGGGCGCTCTGCAGCATCAGGCCGAGCGAGACGCCCTCGGTCGGGCCGAGCCCGATGAAGTCCAGCGAGGAGGCGATGAGGATGGACCCGCCGAAGAGCAGGATGAACATCATGAAGAGGTACGAGCTCATGTTGGGCGCGATCTCGCGGAAGACGATCCGCCAGGTGCCGCTCCCGCTGAGCCGGGCGAGGTCCACGAACTCCCGGGTGCGCAGCGAGAACGTCTGCGCCCGGATCGCCCGCGCCGCCCAGGGCCATGAGGTGAGGCCGATGAACAGGCCCTGCACGGCGACGCTGCGCACCCCCATGTAGGCGTTGATGATCAGGAGGACGGCGAGGGCCGGGATGACCAGGACGACGTTGGTGAGCATGTTCAGGACCTCGTCGGTGAGGCCGCCCCGGTATCCGGCGAGGAAGCCGACGAGCATGGCGATGACGGCGGCGATCGCTCCGCCGACGACACCCACCAGGAAGGTGGCGCGCAGCCCGTGCACGAACTGCGCGTACACGTCCTGGCCGAAGGTGGTGGTGCCCATCCAGTAGGTGCCGTCGGGGGCGGAGGCCTGCGGGCCGACGTACTCGTTGGGGTTGCCGTTGTCGAGCAGCATCGGGCCCACGACGCCGGCGGCGAGCAGGATCGTGACGAGGACGGCCCCGATGATCAGCTTGGGGTTGCGCACCGCGTAGTGCAGCCACTCGCTGCCGGGCCTGGACGTGGTCGCCTCGGCCGACGGAGCCTCGGGTGCCGGGTCGGGCAGTGTGCTCATGAGGTGCCTCCTGCCATGCCCGTACGGGTGCGGGGGTCGACGACGACGTACACGATGTCGATGAGGAAGTTGGCGATCAGTACGCCGATGACGATGAACAGGAACGCCCCCTGGAGCAGGAAGAAGTCCTGGTTCTGGATCGCGGCGAGGATCAGTGAGCCGAGCCCCGGATAGGCGAAGACGATCTCGGTGACGAGTGCTCCGGCGACCAGCACGCCCAGTTGGAGGGCGAGGCCGGTGACCTGGGGCAGCACCGCGTTGCGGAAGGCGTAGCGGCGGATGAGGCGCTGCGGTGCGCCGAGGGCCGACAGGTAGGAGGAGTAGTCGGACTCCAGCTCGTAGATGATCATGTTGCGCATGCCGATGGCCCAGCCGCCGAGCGCGACCAGGAAGAGCGAGAGGAACGGCAGCACCCAGTGGTGCAGCGCGTCCAGGACGAAGTCGGCGTTCCAGCCGGGCTGGATGTCCAGGCTGTAGCCGCCCGACAGGGGGAACCAGCCGGCCTTGGCGCCGAGCGCCCAGGCGAGGATGACGGCGATCCACATGTACGGCATCGCGGTGAGCAGGTAGCCGGCCGGCAGGACGGTGTTGTCGAGGACCTTGCGGCGGGCGGAGAGCGCGCCGATCCAGTTGCCGACGAACCAGCTGAGCAGCACCGACGGGATCATCAGGCCGAGGGTGTACGGGAGCGCGTCGAGCAGGACGTCGCCGACGGGGGTGGGGAAGACCCAGATGGAGATGCCGAAGTCTCCTTGGAGCAGGGCGCCCCAGAAGTGCAGGTACTGCTGCCACAGCGGCTCGTCGAAGCCGAACAGGTTGTTGTAGTACGTGCGCATCGCCTCGGCGGCCTCGGGCTGCGAGACCCGGGCGCGGGCCACCATGGCCGCCACCGGGTCGCCGGGCATGAACCGCGGGATCATCCAGTTGACGGTGACGGCGACGACGAAGGTCAGTGCGTAGACAAGGAGTTTTCGGGCGAAGTAGCGGCGCAAGGATGCTCCCCTGGTGGAGAGCCCCGCCGTGCGCTCACCTGTCAGGTGGGCGTGCGCACGGCGGGGCGGTCAGCGGGTCAGAACTGCCGTGTCACTTGGCGGGCTTCAGCTGGGTGAGCGTCTCGAAGCCGCCCATCTCCAGCCAGTTGCGCCACAGGGCCGGTGCGCTCTTCGGCGCTCCGGCGGCGTCCGACGGCCAGTTCTTCCAGGTCCCTGTGGTGGACTGCGACCAGAGGCCGTTGTACCAGAGCGGGATGATGGGCATCTCGGTGAGCTGGATGTCCTGGATCTTGGAGACGGCGGCCTTCATGCCCGCGGTGTCGTCGGTCCTGACCCCGCCGAGCTCCTGGACCAGCTTCCAGGCCTCCGCGTTCTCGTACCGCCCGAAGTTCACCGTGTTCTGCTGCTTCTGGACCGGCATCTGGAACATGTACTCGTAGTACGTCCAGGGGGTGTTGGACAACTGGCGCTCGTTGTTGATGACCAGGTCGAAGTCGCCCTTGCCGCGCTGCTCGTTGAGCGCGTTCTGGTCGGGGAACTCGGTGCTGATCCTGATGCCCGCGTCCTTGGCGCCGGCGGCGATGACCTTGGCCGCCTCCATCCAGTCGGTCCAGCCGGAGGGCACGGCCAGCTTCAGGCTGAGTGCGGAGCCGTCCTTGTTCTCGACGAAGCCGTCCCCGTCCTTGTCCTTGTAGCCTGCGTCCGCGAGCTCCTTCTTCGCCGCGGCGGCGTCGTGGGTGAAGCCCTTCTCGGCGATCAGCGCCTTGTCGTCGAACTGCTCCCACTGGGGCAGCAGACCGGTCGGGGAGGCCGGCTTCACCAGCTCGCCGTACACACCCTTGACGATCTTCCCGGTGTCGACGGACGAGGCGAGCGCCCTGCGGAAGGCCGCGTCGTCCATCGGCTTCTTGGTGGTGTTGGGCACCAGCCAGGCGGTGTTGGCGGAGAGCATGTACGGGGCCTCGTCGTAGTACGACACGACCTTCTTGCTCTTGATCAGTGAGGAGGCGCCGGGCAGGAAGTTGTTGCTGAGGTCCAGCTGGCCCTGGCCCAGCTGGCCGATGACCACCTCGTTGCTCGGGTTGGAGACGTCGACGATGTAACGCGGGGCGGGCGTCATGCTCAGCGCCTTCGTGCCCCACCAGTCGTCGCGCCGCTCCCAGACGACCCGGTCCTGGGTCTTGCTCTTCAGCTTGTACGCGCCGGTGCCGACGGGCTTGTCGTTGACGCCGTTGAGGATGTCCTCGTCGGTGCGCGAGCTCCAGATGTGTTCCGGCACGACCGGCTGGCCGAAGAGGGTGTAGTCCCACTCCTGGTAGCGGGCCTCCTTGAAGGTGAAGCGGACGGTCGTCGCGTCCACCGCCTTCGCGTCGGACAGCCAGCTCCACAGCGAGTGGAAGGCCGAGGCCTCGATCTTGCCGAGCCCGTAGGAGTACGCCACGTCCTCGGCGGTGAGCGGCTTGCCGTCGGCCCAGGTGATGCCCGGGCGCAGCTTCACGTCGTACGTCTTGTCGCCGGTCCAGCTGCCGGACTCCGCGAGCCAGGGCTTCAGCTCGCCCTCGGCGGGGTCGAAGTGGAACAGCGTCTCGTAGACCAGGCCCTTGGTGCCGGTCGCGTGGTCCCAGTTGCGCAGCGGGTTGTAGTTGGCCGGAGGCCCCCACTGGGTGCCGGTCGTGTAGAGCGTCTCGCCGCGCGGCAGCGAGCCGCCCTTGCCGACCGGGCCGCCGCCGCCCGCCCCCGAGCCGCCTCCCGTGCATCCGGTCGCCGCGAGCGTGAACACGGCGAGTGCGGTGGTGACCCGCAGCCGGGTACGCGTACCCATAGCCCCTCCTTTTCCCCCGCGCCGTCCCTGCCGAGCGGAGTTACTGAACCGGGTAAGTGCCGTGAAGGTATGGGGACCCCGAAGTGGTGTCAAGAGAGCGGGAGCGCTCCCATCCGAGTTTCTGCGGGCTTTGACGGAGCGGTCTGGACCGCACCGGGGAAGACGGAGGTCAGCGACCTGCGGCTAGGATGCGCCCTTACAACGAACCGGTTAAGCGAGGTCGTATGTCCAAGCACCGCCCCACGATCGCCGACATCGCGCGCCGGGCCGGGGTCTCCAAGGTCGCGGTGTCGTACGCGCTGAACGACCGGCCCGGGGTCTCCCCCGCGACCCGCGCCTCCATCAAGGCCATCGCCCAGGAGATCGGCTGGCGGCCCAACAGCGCGGCCCGCGCCCTGACCCGCGCCCGCGCCGACACCGTGGGCCTCGCGCTGTCCCGGCCGGCCCGGATGCTCGGGGTGGAGCCGTTCTTCATGGAGCTGATCAGCGGCATCGAGACCGAGCTGTCCGCGCGCGGCTGTGCCCTGCTCCTCCAGGTCGTCACCGACCCCGCACAGGAGCTGGAGATCTACCGCCGGTGGTGGGGCGAGGGCCGGGTGGACGGGGTCTTCGTCGCCGATGTGCGCTCCCCGGACCCGCGCATCGAGGGCGTCGCCGAGCTGGAGATGCCGGCCGTGGTGATCGGCCACCCCTCGGCGGCCGGCACCCTCACCCCGGTGTGGTCGGACGACTCCGCGGCACTGCGGGACACCCTGACGTATCTGGCCGCGCTCGGACACCGTTCCGTGGCCCGGGTCGCCGGACTGCCCGAGCTGACGCACACCCGGCTGCGGGACCGCGCCCAGCGTGAGATCAGCGCGGAACTGGGCCTGGACGAGCCCGTGGTGGTGCACACGGACTACTCCGGGGACGAGGGCGCGCACGCGACGCGACGGCTGATCAGCCTGGCGGCGCGGCCCACCGCCGTCATCTACGACAACGACATCATGGCCGTCGCCGGGCTCTCGGTCGCCCAGGAGATGGGCCTGGACGTGCCCGCCGACCTGTCGCTCGTGGCCTGGGACGACTCCCAGCTGTCCCGGGTCGTCCGCCCGCCGCTGACCGCGCTGAGCCGCGACATCCCGGCGTACGGAACCCATGCGGCCCGCACCCTGCTGGCGATGGTGGCCGACGGCTCGGCACCGGGATTCGAGGACGCCGCGGCCCGTCTGGTCCCCCGCGGATCCACCGCGCCGCCCCGCTGAGGAAGGACCCCCTCAGGGTCGGTGTCATACCCGAGGAGTACGCGGCGGCCCGGCCGGTGCGACTCAAGAGGGCCTTCGGAACGGTCACGGGGGCTGACGTCTCCATGGGAAACGGCCGAGACGATGGAGAGGTTCCCCAACGGAGCCCGAACCGTCCGCACCGCCTTTCCGAACCAGGAGTCCCCCTGTGACCACCACCACCGTTCACCGCACCACCGCGGTCGCCGCCCGCGCCACGGAGCTGTCGAAGGTCTACGGCCAGGGTGAGACCCAGGTCGTCGCCCTGGACCGGGTGACCGTGGACTTCCCCCGGGGCGAGTTCACCGCGATCATGGGGCCGTCGGGCTCCGGGAAGTCCACGCTGATGCACTGCGTGGCCGGCCTCGACAGCTTCAGCAGCGGTTCCGTGCGCATCGGTGACACGGAGCTCGGGACGCTGAAGGACAAGCAGCTCACGCAGCTGCGCCGGGACAAGATCGGCTTCATCTTCCAGGCCTTCAACCTGCTGCCGACCCTGACCGCGCTGGAGAACATCACCCTGCCGATGGACATCGCCGGCCGTAAGCCGGACGCCGCGTGGCTGCAGAAGGTCATCGACATGGTGGGCCTCTCGGACCGGCTGAAGCACCGCCCGACGGAGCTCTCCGGTGGCCAGCAGCAGCGCGTCGCGGTGGCCCGCGCCCTGGCGTCCCAGCCGGAGATCATCTTCGGTGACGAGCCGACCGGGAACCTCGACTCCCGCTCCGGCGCGGAGGTCCTCGGCTTCCTGCGCAACTCGGTGCGTGAGCTCGGCCAGACCGTGGTGATGGTGACCCACGACCCGGTGGCCGCCTCCTACGCGGACCGCGTGATCTTCCTCGCCGACGGCGCGGTCGTCGACCAGATGATGCACCCCACCGCGGACGGGGTCCTCGACCGGATGAAGGCGTTCGAGGCGAAGGGCCGCACCAGCTGACACGACGGCTGCCGCCCTCCTCCCGCCCTCCGAACTCCCCAGGAATTGACGACATGTTCCGTACCGCCGTGCGCAACATCCTTGCGCACAAGGCCAGACTGCTGATGACCGTGCTCGCCGTGATGCTCGGCGTCGCCTTCGTCTCCGGCACCCTGGTCTTCACCGACACCCTCGGCAACGCCTTCCGCAACCAGTCCGCCAAGAGCTACGACAAGATCGCCGTCGCCGTCACCACCTACGCCGAGCGCGGGGACGACGAGACGGCCGCCGTCGACGCCGCCACCCTGAAGAAGATCCAGGGTCTGGACGGCGTGGCGGAGGCGACCGGACGGGTCTCCGGCTTCGCCGGTGTGGCCGACCCGGACGGCAAGCTCATCGGTAACGGCTGGTCCAACACCGGTGCCAACTTCTCCGTAGGCACGAACGGCGAGGACGAGCAGTACACGTTCACCGACGGTGCCGGACCGGCCGAGGCCGGCCAGGTCGCCCTCGACAAGGAGACCGCGGGCAAGGGCCGGTACCGCGTGGGCGACCCGGTGCGGGTCGCCACGAACGGGCCGGTGAAGGAGTACACCCTCTCCGGTGTCTTCACCACCGAGGACGGCGCGGTGAACGCGGGCGGCAGCCTGGTCCTCTTCGACACCGCGGTCGCCCAGCGGCTCTACCTGCGGCCCGGCGAGTTCAAGGACGTCACCGTGACCGCCGCGGCCGGCACCTCCGACCGGCAGCTCCTGGACGCCGTGAAGCCCATGCTGCCGAAGGACGCCCAGGCACAGACCGGTGCCGTACTCGCGGACGAGGAGGCCGAGCAGACCGAGGCCGGCCTGAAGAACATCAACCAGCTGCTGCTCAGCTTCGCGGGCATCGCCCTCTTCGTGGGCATCTTCCTGATCGCCAACACGTTCACGATGCTCGTCGCCCAGCGAACCAGGGAACTGGCCCTGATGCGTGCCGTCGGCGCCTCACGCCGTCAGGTCAAGCGGGCCGTGCTGCTCGAAGCGGGTGTGGTGGGTGCCGTCGCCTCGGTGATCGGCTTCGTGCTCGGACTCGGCCTCGCCGTGGGCCTGCGTTCCGCGGTCGGCATGTTCGGCGGGAAGATCCCGGCAGGTCCGATGATCATCACTCCGACAGCGGTCGCCGCCGCGTTCGGTGTCGGTGTGCTGGTCACCGTGCTGGCCGCCTGGCTGCCCGCACGACGGGCCGCGAAGATTCCGCCGGTGGCTGCCATGAGCAGTGTCCACGCGGTGGCCACGACCCGGTCCCTGGTGGTGCGCAATTCGATCGGCGGGGTCATCACCCTGCTCGGTTCCGTGGCGATCGTCGCCGGAGCGGTGGCCGGTTCGGGCAACAGGACGCTCATCGCGGCCGGCGCCTTCCTGGCGCTGATCGGCATCATCGTGCTCATCCCCCTGCTGTCGCGCCCCGTGATCGCACTCGTCCGCCCGCTGCTGGCCAGGCTGTTCGGCGTGTCCGGCAAGCTGGCCGCGCAGAACGCCGTACGCAACCCGCGCCGCACCGGGGCCACAGCCTCCGCGCTGGCGATCGGGCTCACCCTGGTCACGGGTATCTCGGTGCTCGGCGTCACGCTCGGCCAGGCGGTCGACCGTATGACGACCGACCACATCAGGGCCGACTACATGGTGACCATGGCGAGCGGTGAACCGCTCGACGCCTCGGCGCTCACGGCCCTGGAGAAGGCCGACGGCGTCGCGGCGGTCTCGCCCCAGCAGTACGCCTGGCTCCAGGTCGGGGACGCGGACCTCTCGGCCTCCGGGGTCACCCCCGGCGACATCGAGAAGGTCTTCGCGCTGAAGACCGTCTCCGGCTCGCTGGGCTCGCTGGCCGACGGCGAGATCGCCGTCGACGTGAAGACCGCGAAGTCGAACGGCTGGAAGACCGGCGACAGTGTGCCGGTGACGTTCGAGGACGACATGAAGGAGACCCTGAAGGTCGGCGCGCTCTACGAGGGCAACGAGTTCGTCCAGCCGGTCCTGATCGCGACCGACGTCGTCGACCCGCACGTGGGTCTCGCGAACATCAGCGAGGTCTGGCTGACCATGGAAGGCGGCCAGACGGCGGCCAACGAGCAGGCCGTGGTGGACGCGCTGGGTGACAACCCCGCGGTGAGCGTCATGGACCGCCAGGGCATCCGCGACATGTTCGGCGGCACGGTCAACCTGGCCATGAACCTCATGTACGGGCTGCTCGCGATGGCTCTGATCATCGCGGTGCTGGGAGTCGTCAACACCCTGGCCATGTCGGTCTTCGAGCGCCAGCAGGAGATCGGCATGCTGCGTGCCATCGGGCTGGACCGGTCGAAGGTGAAGCGCATGATCCGCCTGGAGGCCGTGGTCATCTCGCTCTTCGGAGCGTTGGTCGGCATCGGCCTGGGGATGTTCCTGGGCTGGGCGATCGGCCAGAGCCTCGCCTCCTCCATTCCGCAGTACGCCCTGGTCATCCCGTGGGACCGGCTCGCGCTCTTCCTGGCGCTCGCGGGGCTCGTGGGTGTGCTGGCCGCGCTCTGGCCGGCCCGCAGCGGCGCGAAGCTGAACATGCTGACGGCCATCAAGACCGAGTAACGGCCGCAGTTGCCGAAGGGGCCGGTGTCCGCGTCGCGGACACCGGCCCCTTCGCGTGGGTCAGCCCGATTCCGTCCACGCGCGGGACCGCAGCGGCAGCCCGGCGGGGCCGCCCTCCCGCGGACGTACCGCCAGGACCTGGTTGACCCCGATCCTGTTGTGCTCGAAGGAGAGCGCCGACGCGGCCATGTAGAGCCGCCAGACCCTGGCGCGTCCGGGCGAGGTGGCCCGGACCGCCTGCGTCCAGTGCTTCTCCAGATTGGCCACCCACTGCCGCAGGGTCAGGGCGTAGTGCTCCCGGATCGCCTCGACGTCGCGGGCCTCGAAGCCGGCCTCCTCCAGGGTGGCGACCGTGCGGCCCACCGGGGCGAGTTCGCCGTCGGGGAAGACGTACGCGTCGATGAACCCGTCGACACGGTAGGCCGACTCGTCCTTCTCGGGTCGGCGGGCGATCTGGTGGTTGAGCAGCCGGCCGCCGGGCCTGAGGAGGGCGTAGAGGTCGTCGGCGTACTCACGGAAGCGGACCGAGCCGACGTGCTCGGCCATGCCGATCGAGGAGATGGCGTCGTACGGGCCGTCACGGACGTCCCGGTAGTCCTGGACCCGGATCTCGATCCGGTCGGTGAGACCCTCCTCGGCGATGCGCTTGCGGGCGAAGGCCGCCTGTTCGGTGGAGAGGGTCACCCCGGTGACGCGGGCGCCGTACTCGCGGGCGGCGTGGATGGCCATGGAGCCCCAGCCGCAGCCGACGTCGAGCAGCCGGTCCCCCTCCTTGAGGGCGAGCTTGCGGCAGACGAGGTCGAGCTTGTCGCGCTGGGCGTCCTCCAGGGTCCCGCCGTCCTGCCAGTAGGCGCAGGAGTAGACCATGGACGGGCCGAGGACCAGTTCGTAGAAGTCGTTGCCCACGTCGTAGTGATGGCTGATGGCCTCCTTGTCGCTGCGCTTGGTGTGCAGCGCGCCGGAGCGGCGGCGGACCTCCTCGGCGGGCGGGGCCGGCGGGGGCCAGGGACCCGCCAGCTGGACGAGGCCGCGGGCGAAGGCGCGTACCTTCGGGTCGCGGACCGGGTGCACGGAGTCCTTCGCGTCGGCGCCGCGCTCCCAGAGCAGGGAGGCCAGGTGGTTCAGGGCCTCGTAGAGGTCGCCGTCGACGTCGATCTCACCGGCCACCCAGGCGCGGGCCAGGCCCAGTTCGCCCGGCTTCCACAGCACGCGGCGCAGGGCGCGGCGGTGACGCAGGACGAGGACGGGCGCACCCGGGGGCCCGGATTCACTGCCGTCCCAGGCCCGGATCCGGACCGGTAGGGGTTCTCCCAGCAACTCTTCGGCGAGAGCGGTCAGCCGCGATGCGGCGTCTGCCATGGCGCACACCTCCGTGGTGGTGTTTCCCGAACATGCCCAAATTCGCATACACATGCTCAAACCAGGCCGCGACACCTCGGGGCCGCGGCGAGGTACACCTGCGTCAACGCCGCCCGGTCCGCGGGCCATCCCGCCCACTCGCAACGGAACGGCAAAATACCTGCACCATCCATGCACTTCACGGCCCGCGCCACCCGCACCGCACCGCCGCGCCTGAGCACGCCGAAGGGGCCGTCCGCACCACGGATGGCGGACGACCCCTTCGGTGACGTACGGGTGGAGCTAGGAGGCCTTGGCCTTCTCGCCCTCGGACTTGGCCGCGACCGGAGCCGGGTTCGGCTTGGCGGCCTCGTAGAACTCCTCGCGCGGAGTCTCCATGGCGCCGAGCGAGACGACCTCGCGCTTGAGGAACATCGCCAGCGTCCAGTCGGCGAAGATCCGGATCTTGCGGTTCCAGGTCGGCATCGCCATGCCGTGGTAGCCACGGTGCATGTACCAGGCGAGACGGCCCTTGAGCTTGATCTTCACCTTGCCCACGACGATCATCGCGACGCCCTTGTGCAGGCCCAGACCGGCGACCGCGCCCTTGTTGGCGTGGCTGTACTCCTTCTGCGGGAAGCCCCGCATGCCGGAGATGACGTTGTCGCCGAGGACCTTGGCCTGACGCAGCGCGTGCTGGGCGTTCGGCGGGCACCAGGCGTTCGGGTTGCCGGCCTTGCGGCCGACCAGGTCCGGGACCTGGGCGTTGTCGCCCGCGGCCCAGATGTAGTCGGTGCCCTGCACCTGGAGCTTCTCGGACGTGTCGACGTGACCACGCGGGCCGAGCGGCAGACCGAAACGGGCCAGGGCCGGGTTCGGCTTCACGCCGGCCGTCCACACGATCGTGCTGGAGTCGACCTCCAGGCCGTTCTTCAGCACGACGTGACCGTCGACGCAGGAGTCCATCGAGGTGGAGAGGTAGATCTCCACTCCGCGGCTCTCCAGGTGCTCCTTGCCGTACGCGCCCAGCTTCGGGCCGACCTCGGGAAGGATCTTGTCGGCGGCGTCGACCAGGATGAAGCGCATGTCCTCGCGCTTCACGCTGGTGTAGTACTTGGCCGCGTCGCGCGCCATGTCCTCGACCTCGCCGATGGTCTCCGCGCCGGCGAAGCCGCCGCCCACGAAGACGAACGTCAGCGCCTTGCGGCGGACGTCCTCGTCGGTCGTCGAGTCAGCCTTGTCCAGCTGCTCGAGGACGTGGTTGCGCAGGCCGATGGACTCCTCGATGCCCTTCATGCCGATGCCCTGCTCGGCGAGGCCGGGGATCGGGAAGGTACGGGAGACCGCGCCCATCGCGATGACCAGGTAGTCGAAGGGCAGCTCGTAGGCCTCGCCGACGAGCGGCGCGACCGTGGCGACCTTGCGGTCCTGATCGATGGTCGTGACTCGGCCGGTGAGAACCTCAGCCTTGGGCAGCACGCGTCGCAGCGGGACGACGACATGCCGAGGCGAGATGCTGCCGGCAGCAGCTTCGGGAAGGAAGGGCTGGTACGTCATGTACGAGCGAGGGTCGACGACCGTGACGGTCGCCTCCCCGTACCGCATCTTCTTCAGAATGCGACGAGCTGCGTACAGGCCTACGTACCCACCGCCTACAACGAGGATCCTGGGACGCTCCGTGGTGCTCATGCCATCGAGTATCCACCCCCCTCGGGGGGCATGCTCGTGAGCCCCTTCACAAGGTATGCGCCCCCCTCTGCTACACTTCGCCGCCCGCGTGACCGAGGTCATGATGCCGGAGGGGAACCACGGCATACCGGCGAACGTTGTTCACCGCTTGTGAGCTGGCCCTTGTGCCGCCGGAGCGGGCGGACCACCGGTCCACGACACCCCGCGGCCACACTCCCGAAACGCCCCCGCACCCCCGCCGCACGGCCCACCGGGCGGGCCCCGGGGCCCCTCGGGGACCGAACTTCACCCAGCAGGACCGAATTCCTTGTGAAGAAGTTCACGAAGTTCGTCGCGGGTGACCGCGAAAGCCCCCTCCACGGGGGCCTCCGACGGTCATGAGCAGCTCAAAAGTGCAGGCCGGAGTGCGTTTGAGCGTGATCTCACGGCCCCTTCGGCCGCACTGTGATCAAGCTGCTGACCAGGCGATCCCATCGAGGATGTCGTGCTCGCTGACGACGACCTCCGCGGCCCCGGTCCGTTCCATCACCGCGAGCAGGACGAGCGCCCCGGAGGTGATCACATCGACCCGGCCCGGGTGCATCGCCGGGATCCCCGCACGCTGCTCGTGCGTCGAGGCCAGCAGCCGCCCGGTGATCTCCCGGACCTGCTCCAGGGAGACGCGGGAGTGGTGGATCGCCTCGGAGTCGTACTCCTCCAGCCCGAGCGCGATCGCGGCGACCGTGGTCACCGTGCCCGCCAGCCCGACGAGCGTGGCCGCGTCGGCGATCGGCACGGTCTCCTCCGCCAGGTCCAGCGCGGCGCCGATGTCCGCACGGATCGCGGCGATCCCCTCGGGCGTCGGCGGGTCCACGACGGCCCCGCCCCGGACGAGATGACGCTCGGTCATACGGACACAGCCGATGTCCACGGACCGGGCCGCACGGACCTCGTCGTCGCCGACGACGAACTCCGTGGAGCCGCCTCCGATGTCCACGACCAGGTAGGGCTTGTCCAGGTGGTCGCTGCCGACCAGCTCCTTGGTCGCCCCGTCGAAGGAGAGCTGAGCCTCCTGGTCGCCGCTGACGACCTCGGGCTCGACGCCCAGGATGTCCAGGACGCCCCGGACGAACATGTCGCTGTTCTCCGCGTCACGGGAGGCGGAGGTGGCGACGAACCGCACCTTCTCCGCACCGAGTTCCCCGATCGCGGCCGCGAACTCCCGGCAGGCGTCGAAGGTGCGCTCCAGCGCCTCGGGCGCCAGTCGTCCGGTGCGGTCGACGCCCTGGCCGAGCCGGACGATCCGCATCCGGCGGTCGAGCTCGGCGAAGTGCCCGGTGGCGGGGTCCACGTCGGCGACGAGCAGACGGATGGAGTTGGTACCGCAGTCGATGGCGGCAACGCGGGTCATGGTGCTCCTGTGGTCGTGGTTACCGGGCGGCGTGAGGTCAGGCCTCTTCGGTGCCGCACGGCGAGACGCAGGGCCCCTTCGCCCACCACTCGGGCAGCATCGCGATCGCCTCGTCCCCCAGCGGGTTCACCCCGGGACCGGCGGCCAGCGAGTGGCCGACCAGGACGTGCAGGCACTTCACCCGGTCCGGCATGCCGCCCGCGCTCGGGAAGCCCTCCAGGACCTCGATGGCGTCACGGCGCGCGAGGTAGTCCTCGTGGGCCGCGCGATAGGCGGCGGCCAGCTCCGGGTCCGTCGTGAGGCGCTCGGTCATCTCCCTCATGACCCCGTTGGCCTCCAGCGTGCCGATCGCGGACGCGGCACGCGGGCACGTCAGGTAGTACGTCGTCGGGAACGGCGTACCGTCCTCCAGGCGGGGCTGTGTCTCGACCACGTCCGGACTGCCGCAGGGGCAGCGGTGCGCGATGGCGCGCAGTCCGCGCGGCGGCCGGCCGAGCTGCTGCTCGAACGCGGCGATGTCCGCCTCGGTGGGCGTGGTGGATTCGGTCTGCGGAGGGGGCGTGTCCATGCCTGCCTTGAATGTCATCGGTCGGTCTGTATGTATCGGTGCGCGTACGGGGGCGGCGCCGGAGTCATTCCCGGTCCGCGCTGTCGACGCCGTCCCAGAGGTTCGAGTGCCAGGGCCTGCCGGTCGCACCCGGTTCCCCGCGGCGGACCTCCGCCGCGTCCGGGTCGATCACCGTGTAACCGGTCTCCCCGGGCATGACGTAGTGCAGATGCTGACGGGCGAGCCGGCGGATGTACGCGTCGTCCTGGAGACGCGCCTTCTCGTCGCGCAGCTCCTCCGTCCGCTCGTGCGCCTCCCGCGAGAGCCTCTCCTGATCCGCGATCTGGTCGCGCTGGGAGATGTACTGCCGCATCGGGTAGGCGAGGGCGACCACCAGGGAACAGACGATCAGCGCCAGGAACGCGGCCCGGCCGGTGAGCCGGGAGCGCCGGGCCTGACGGCGGTTCTGGGACCGGTAGACGCGGGCCGCCGTCTGCTCACCGAGCAGCCGCAGCCTGGTCGTGGTGGAGAACCGGTCACGATCCTTCCCGGCCATCTCTCACGCCTCCCCGTTACGCACGTCCGTCCCCGCACACGGTACGGGACCGGGTGCGGGGACGGACGGAGGCTGGTGCCCGAAGAGGGGCTCAGCTCCTGCTGTCGGGCTGTCAGCCCTCGAAGCGGAACCGCGGGAACGCCGAACGGCCCGCGTACACCGCGGCGTCGTCGAGGATCTCCTCGATGCGCAGCAGCTGGTTGTACTTGGCGACACGGTCCGAGCGGGCCGGGGCGCCGGTCTTGATCTGACCACAGTTCACGGCGACGGCGAGGTCGGCGATGGTGACGTCCTCGGTCTCACCGGAGCGGTGGGACATCATGCACTTGAAGCCGTTGCGCTGGGCGAGCTCGACGGCGTCCAGGGTCTCGGTCAGCGAACCGATCTGGTTGACCTTGACGAGCAGGGCGTTGGCCGAGCCCTCCTCGATACCGCGGGCGAGGCGCTCGGGGTTGGTGACGAAGAGGTCGTCGCCGACGATCTGCACCTTGGCGCCGAGCTTGTCGGTGATGACCTTCCAGCCGGCCCAGTCGTCCTCGTACAGCGGGTCCTCGATGGAGACCAGCGGGTACGCGGAGACGAGCTCCTCGTAGTACTCGGTCATCTCGGCGGCCGAGCGGGACTTGCCCTCGAACTCGTAGACGCCGTCCTTGTAGAACTCGGACGCGGCGACGTCGAGCGCCAGACCGATGTCACGGCCCGGGACGTAACCGGCCTCCTTGATGGCCTCGATGATGAGGTCCAGGGCGGCACGGTTGGACTCGAGGTTCGGGGCGAAGCCGCCCTCGTCGCCGAGACCGGTGGACAGGCCCTTGGTCTTCAGGACCTTCTTCAGCGTGTGGTAGATCTCCGCACCCCAGCGCAGGGCCTCGGAGAAGGACTCGGCGCCGATCGGCGCGATCATGAACTCCTGGATGTCCACGTTGGAGTCGGCGTGCGAGCCGCCGTTCAGGATGTTCATCATCGGAACGGGCAGCAGGTGCGCGTTCGGGCCGCCGAGGTAGCGGAACAGCGGGAGGTCCGAGGCCTCGGACGCGGCGTGGGCCACGGCCAGCGAGACACCGAGGATGGCGTTGGCGCCGAGCGAGCCCTTGTTCTCGGTCGCGTCGAGGTCGAACATCGCCTGGTCGATGAGGCGCTGCTCGGTGGCGTCGTAACCGACGAGCTCCGGGCCGATCTGCTCGATCACGGCGAGGACGGCCTTCTCGACACCCTTGCCGTGGTAACGGTTGGGGTCACCGTCGCGAAGCTCGATGGCCTCGAACGCACCGGTGGAGGCACCGGACGGAACGGCAGCACGTCCCGTGCTGCCGTCGTCGAGGCCAACCTCGACCTCGACCGTGGGGTTGCCCCGGGAGTCGAGGATTTCCCTGGCTACGACGACGTCGATGGACGGCACGAGGCATCTCCTTCTGGGATATGACACTGGTTGTGCAGGGTCACTGTGGCCTTGCGACACGAGCCTAACCGGCCCGGCCCGCCGCGTCGGCCGACCGCCCGTCCCCTGGGACGAAAAAGGACCCAAGGGACCGCATTACGGGCAAAGCTCAGAAATTTACTGACTGGTAACTACAACAGTTGAACGGTCCCCTTCACGGACGCCCCCGAAAAGGCCCCGGCCCGGCGCGCACTGGGGTGAGCGCGCCGGGCCGGGGAGCACCGCCGGGAGGAGGGACCCGGCTGCTACTTCAGGTGGAGCTGCTGACCCGGGAAGATCAGGTCGGCGTCCTCGACGATGTCGTCGTTCAGGTCGAACAGCTTCTGCCAGCCGCCCTTGACGTCCTTCGCCCCGGCGATCGTGCTGAGGGTGTCGCCGGCCTTCACCTTGTACTCGCCGTCACCCTTCTCGACCTTGTCGCCGGTCGGGGTGGTGACGGTCTTCTCGGCCTCGGGGGCCGTGCGCGTCTCGCTGCGGCTGGCGGGCTGCTCGGCCTTGCGCTCCGGCTGGGCCGCCGCCTTCGGCTCGGCCTCGCTCTGCGCGGAGCCGGTGTCGACGCCCGGGTCCACACCGTCGTTCGTCAGGCCACCGGCACCGGCGCAGGCCCAGGCGCCCGGGCCCTGCAGGTCGAGGAGCTTCTCCGCGGTGGCTATCTGCTGGCCCTTGGTGGCCAGGTCGGCACGGGAGGCGTACTGGGTGCCGCCGGCGGCAGCCCAGCTGGACTGCGAGAACTGCAGGCCGCCGTAGTAGCCGTTGCCGGTGTTGATGGACCAGTTGCCACCGGACTCGCACTGCGCGACGGCGTCCCACGTGGCGACGGAGGCGGCGGAGGCACCGGTGGCACCCATCAGCGGAACGGCCACGGCCGCGCCGGTGACGCCGGCCAGGGTGGCGATACGGACGGCCTTGGACGGGCGACGGTGCTTGCCCTTGCGCGAAAGCAGCATGGTTCTCCTCACCGACGCCTACGAGGTGAGCTGTCGGGTTCGGGCCTGTGAGTTGCCCGGTCGCCCGTACTGAAAGGCGACTTCACCCCGAGCCGGTCCTCGCCCGTCTTCCGACGGCCGGGTCCGGCACTTACCTGGGTCCCCCGCTCCTGCCTACGGCGCTTTACGCGTCTGTCCCCTTCGGCCGACGGCAGGATTCGGCGTGACGGTCGAAGGTGCCCGCGGTGCGAGCAGTTCAGACCGTAAACACACGCAACGCCTACATTCAAAGATGGACATAACTGGCAATCAGCACTTACCGCCTCAGGGAGCGAGGTCGTTTCCGCAGGTCGGAGGCGATGCGGGCCGAGCGGGCGGACGAGGCGCGCCAGTTCAAGCAAAGAGACCCATGTCTCACTTACACATAAGTGGACATAGGCCTCTGAACTACCCCTGATTTTGGGGCGTTTTCCCGCTTTTGATCAGTTGCCGACCGTGGTCTCCGCGGGGGTCCGCGCGTCCTTCCCGGCATCCTCCGCGTCCGCCTGGAGGCCCAGGTCGAGACTCTGGCCGGGCAGGATCAGATCCGGGTCGGAGCCCAGCTCCACCTTGTTGGCCGCGTAGAGCGCGGGCCATCCACCGGGCAGCTCCCGCGCGTCCGCGATCGACCAGAGGTTGTCGCCCTCGCGGACGGTGTACGTTCCGTCCGCGCCCGTCTCCGCGCCTTCGCGGGCCCCGGAGTCGCCGCGCGAGGCGTGCCGTCCGGACTCGCGCCCGTCCTCCAGGTCCGTCCCGGTGCCCGCATCGGGGGCCGGTGTACCGCGGTGCTTCCCACTCGTCTCGCCACTGCCCTTCGAGTCGCCGGACGCCTCGGAGGCTTCGGGGGACGGGGTGGCGGAAGGCGACGACGACGACTCGGACTTGCCTTCTTCGTCGGCCTTGTCCGTCTTGCCGTTGTTGCCGTTGCTGCCCGTCCTGTCCGCTTCGTCCGCCCCGGCCCTCTTGTCCGGCGTTTCGACCGAGGGTGCGCCCGACGGGGTGGCCGTGTCCGTGGGGTCGGCGGACGGCTCACCGCCCGGGTCGACGCCGGGCAGTGTGCCGTCCAGCGCGAGTCCGGAGATCACCGCGCAGCTGGGCCACGCCTGCGGGCCCTTGTCGTCCAGCACCTTCTCCGCGACCGATATCTGCTGCGAACGGCTCGCGAGGTCGGCACGGGCCGCGTAGGCCGTGCCGCCGTAGGCCGACCAGTCGTCCTGCGAGAACTGCAGGCCGCCGTAGTGGCCGTTGCCGAGGTCGGCGCTCCACATGCCACCGCTCTCGCACTCGGCGACCCGGTCCCAGGTCGAGGCGTCGGCGGCGTGCGCGCCGGTCGCACCGAGCAACGGGATGGCGATGGCCGATCCCGTCACGCCCGCGGCGACGACGATGGCGGGTGCCTGACGAGGGCGGCGGTGTCTGCCATTCGCGGAGCCCATGGGATTGCCTTCCGTGTGACTGACGTGTGACGGGTGAGTCGAACGGTGAACCTAGCCGTACTCGAACGTGTGTCACAAGTCGATGCAGCGGAGATCACGTGAAAGTCACAGAGTTGACAGAGTGTCATTTTTTTCGGACCTGGTGTCCGGGCTCGAACCGCACCGGAAGTGTCCGCAGTCCGCGCATGATGAGCCCGCCCCGCCATCGCAAATCGGCAGGTTCCGCGGCGAGCCGCAGGTCGGGGAGCCGACGCAGCAGTGTGGCCAACGCCGCCTGCCCCTCCAGCCGGGCCAGCGGTGCCCCCAGGCAGTAATGGATGCCGTGCCCGTATCCGAGGTGCTGATTGTCACTCCGCGCGAGGTCCAGCGTGTCCGCGTCGCGGAACCGTTCCGGATCACGGTCGGCGGCGGCCAGCACGACGAGGACGGGGTCTCCGGCCGCGATGCGCTGTCCGCCCAGGGTGACGGGTTCGGTGGCGTAGCGCCAGGTCGCCAGCTCCACCGGGCCGTCGTAGCGCAGCAGTTCCTCGAGGCCTGTGGCCAGCAGGTCCGTCTCGCCCGCCGCCAGTGAGCGTTCCAGCCGCATCCGCTGTTCCGGGTTGCGCAGCAGGGCGTACGTTCCGTTGCCGATGAGGTTGACCGTGGTCTCGAAGCCGGCGAAGAGAAGGATGAACGCCATCGCGGCGGCCTCGTTCTCGGTGAGGTGTTCGCCGTGGTCGCTCGTCCGGATGAGCCCGGAGATCAGGTCGTCGCCGGGATTCTCCCTTTTGCGGTGGATGAGTTCGGCGAGGTAGCCGCGCATCTTCTTGACCGACCTGGCCACGCCGCCGCGCGGCCCGCCGCCGTGCCGGATCATCATCCCGGCCCAGTCCCGGAAGTCGTCCTGGTCCTCCGGGGGCACCCCAAGCAGGTCGCAGATCGCGTAGATGGGGAGCGGGAAGGCGAAGTCGTGGATGAGGTCCGCCTCCCCCTTCTCGACGAAGGTGTCGATGAGGCGGTCCGTCAGCTCCTGCACGCGCGGTGCGAACTCCGCGACCCGGCGCGGGGTGAACGCCTTGGAGACGAGCCGGCGCAGCCTGGTGTGGTCCGGCGGGTCGATGTTCAGCAGGTGCGTCATCAGCTCCGCCTTGCGCTCCCCCGGGATGCCCGTCTTGCCCTTGGCGTTCGCCGACCCGGCGTGGTGTGCCGGGTTCTTGGAGAGCCGGGTGTCGGCGAGGGCCTGTCTGGCGTCCGCGTACCTGGTCACGAGCCAGGCCTCGACGCCGCTGGGCAGCGCGGTGCGGTGTACCGGGCTGTGCTCGCGGAGCCAGGCGTACGCGGGATACGGGTCGGTGGCGAACTCCCAGGTGAAGAGTTCCGGCCCGGGGGTGCCGGTCGCCGAGGTGCCGGGGGCCGGGTTGTCGGGCGCCGGGGTGTCGGGGGCGGCGAGCGCGTCCGGCCCAGGCGTGTCCGGCGTGGGCCGGGGTGCGTCGGGCGCGGGGGTTTCGGCGGGGGTGTCGGCGGGGCTGTCGTTCACCCCTCGACGTTATCCGCAGCGGGAGCGTGGCCCTCCGCCGCCCGGATCGCGTCCCGGTAGGTGCGGGCGGCGGCCCGCAGGGCGGCCTCCGGGTCGGTGCCGTCCTGCTCGGCGCGTACGGCCAGGGCGAGCAGCTGGTATCCGATGGAGTCGCCCGTGGGAAGCGCGACGTCGAGGCCGGCGTGACGGGCCCGGCTGCCGAGCTTCGCCGCAAGGGCGAGGCCGGGCTGTCCCAGCGGCACCCCTTCGGTGACCGAGTCGCGCTGCTTCTCGATCGCCTTCGTACGGAGCCAGTGCGCGTGGACGTCCTCCGGGGTCTCGGCGGTCGCGTCGCCGAACACGTGCGGGTGGCGGTGGATCAGCTTCTCCACGATCGTGGCCGCGACGTCGTCGACCGAGAACGGCTCGTCCGGGTCCTCCTGCGCGATCCGGGCGTGGAAGACGACCTGGAGCAGGACGTCCCCGAGCTCCTCGCGCAGTTCCCCGCGGTCACCGTCCTCGATCGCCTCCACCAGCTCGTACGCCTCCTCGATGGCGTACTTCGCGAGGCCCTTGTGCGTCTTCTGCGAGGCCCACGGGCATTCCAGCCTGAGGCGGTCCATGACCTGGACCAGGTCCAGCAGCCGGGCGCCCGGCAGGTCGTAGGAACCGGGCAGCAGTTCCAGGTCCGGCATCCGCACCCGGCCCGAACCACCCAGCCTGGCCAGTCCGTCGGTGAGCGGCTGGTTGCCCTCGCCGCCCACCAGGACCACGACGGTCCGGCCGCCCGCGCAGTCGTCCACGAGCTGCTCCGCCGAGGGTGCGGTGTGCTCGACGGTGACGTCCGCCTCGCTCAGGTAAGGCAGTTGCGGATGGTCCGGCTCGGCGCACAGCACCCGGTCGGCGGCGCGCAGCGTCTGCCAGGCGGGCCAGGACAGCAGACCGGGCGCGACCCGGTGGCTGGCGGTGAGCAGGACGATACGGCCGGGGGCTTCAGCGTTCACGCCCCGAACCTACCGCGACCGGATCCCGGGGTGCCCGGCCCCGGTCAGGCGCCCGCTTCGGGCTCCTGCGCCGGGAAGGTGGTGACCTGGGTGATCCACGGGGCCTTGAAGGTGCTGAGCTGGACCTTCTGGTCGTCCCAGGTGCCGTAGCGCGGGTTGACGTCGATGTCCAGCGCCTTCGAGGCCTTGGTGAGCGCCTCGCCGACGGCCTGCTGACCGGCCGGGGTCTGCAGGTCGGCGCCGAGCGCCTGTGCCAGCTTCGGGAGCTGGACCTCCTTGCGCAGGTCGTCCTCGATCTGGCCGGGGGCGACCCAGCGCTGCTCCAGCATCACGGCCCGCAGGCCCTTGTCGCCGCCGGACTGCGCCGCGGCGGCACTGCGGACCTGCTGGACCTCCTTGCGGCTGACATCGACCCCGGCGTCCTTCGCGGCACGGTCCAGGACCCGTTCGAAGATCAGGCTGTGCAGCTTGGCCCGGTTGAGCTGCCCGGACTTCTTCACGAGCTGTGCGGACTGCGCCGAGGCCTCCTGCGCCGTGCGGACGTCCGCCGCCCGTTCCTGGACCGTGGCGACCTCGATCCGGTCCCCACCGACCACGGCCGCCGCACCGGGGTGGGCGTCGCCGCCGCAGGCGGTGAGGAGCGGTGCCGCGACGAGCGTTGCGGCGGATACGGCGAGCGCGGTGCGATGTCGGCGGTGCAAAGGAGCCTCCCGGGGAGAGTTTGTGCATCAGTGCACAAAGCCTTGCGGTGATCGATGTTAGGCAGTGGAGGGGGTTGGGGCCACTGATTCGACCAACGATTCGGAAGGAGTTGGGGATGCGGTGCGGCGGAGGGGCCGATTTCAGCCGCCGCGTACGTCCTGCTGGTGGGTGAGCTGCCTGCGCAGCTCCAGGGGGAGAGGGTGGTGCGGCCCGTACGCCCGCTCCGCGTCGTACAGCAGGGCCTGCAGCTGTCCGCGTCCGGCCGCGTGGTCGCCGACGGCGAGCAGCAGGTGGCCGATGCGGTGCCGGATGTCGAAGGCACGGCCCCGGTCCGGGGGCGGTGTCCTGTAGGTGTTCTCGTAGTAGGGGAGGACCGCGCGGTACTCGGCGAGGGCGGCGGCCGCCTCGCCCAGCTGCTCCAGGCACTGCGCCGCGTCGTAACGGAACTGGAGGGTCTGGGTGTCGGCCGGGCCGGCCTCCGCCGCGCGGTCGTCGGCGAGCCGGCGCAGCTCGGGCAGGGCGCGGCGGAACTGCCCGTCGTCCATCAGTGTGGCCGCGTACTGCTTGCGCAGGATCCGGACGACCGGGGAGTGTTCCCCGTGCTCGGCGGCGGCGGCCGGGAGGATGCCCCCGAGGATGTCGACGGCCTGGGTGATGCGGCCCTCGCTCAGCAGCTGCTTCACCTCGTCGACCGCCTTCGCGACGTCCGGACGGGGCGGCTCGGGCGTGCCCGTAGTGTGGGTCGGCCGCACGGGGAAGGGGACGGCTGCCGGGGCCGGCACCGACGCCGGCGTCGCGGCGCGGTCGGGCCAGGGGGCGTGCGGCCGGAGGAAGGGGCGGGTCGGGTCGAGGGGCCCGGCGGGGGTCCCGCCGGCGGGCAGCAGCGGGCGCAGTGACTCGTACACCTCCTGGGCCGAGCCCGGGCGGTGCTGGGGGTCCTTGGCGAGCAGCCTCAGGACGAGTGCTTCGAGTGCCTCGGGGACTTCCGGCCGGAGGTGGCGGACCGGGAGCGGCGGCTCGTAGAGGTGGCGGTGGAGCACCCCGAGGGCGGTGGAGCCTGCGAACGGCACGTCCCCGCTGAGCAGTTCGTGGAGGAGGACACCGAGGGCGTACAGGTCGGTGTACGGGCCGACGGCGCCGCCCATGGCCTGCTCGGGCGCCATGTAGGCCGGGGAGCCTATGGGTGAGCCGGTGTGGGTCAGCCGGGTGGTGTCGGTGTCCATGACCGAGGCCACGCCCAGGTCGAGCACGACGACGGTGCCGTCGGGCCTGACCATCGCGTTGCGCGGCTTGAGGTCGCGGTGCACGATCGGCACGGCGTGGACGGCGGAGAGTACGGCGCAGAGCTGGGCGGCGATCGCGACGGCCCAGGGCCACGGGTAGGGGTCGTGTTCGGCGAGGTGGTCGGCGAGGTCGGCACCCTCGACGTACTGCATGACGAGGTAGAGGTCGTCGTCGTCGCTCCCCGCGTCGTGCACGGTGACCAGGCCCGGGTGGTCGACCTGCGCGGTGACCCTGCACTCGCGGACGAAGCGGCGGCGGAGCTCCTCGGCGGCGCCGCTCCCGGACGGCCCGGCGACGCGGTCCGGGCGCAGCAGCTTCACCGCGACGCGGCGGTCCAGGCGCTGGTCGTACGCCGTCCAGACCTGGCCCATGCCGCCCTGGCCGAGGATCGCGGCCAGTTCGTACCGTCCGGCGATGACGCGGCCGTTCACCGGCTGCCGCCCTCCTTGCGGAGGTAGTCGCTCAGCTCGTCGAGCTCGGCGCGCACCTGGTCGAGGCGCTGGGGCGGCGAGGTCGGGCCGGGCGGGGGCGCCGGGGCGGGCCCAGGTGTCGGGGCGGGCGTGCTCGTGGGAGCGGCGGGGGGTACGGGGACGGACGGGTATCCGTAACCGGGGGTGGGCGTCGCGGGGGTGACCGCGGGGGCCTGCGTCGGTACGTGGCCCCCGTACGGCGACGGGCCCGAATAGGCGTACTGCGGGCCGCTGTAGTGCCGGATCTCCGCGTACAGGTAATAGGCGATCGTGCCGACCACCGTGCAGATCAGCCAGCCGAGGAAGACGAGCGCCTGCGCGTCCGTCAGTTCCTCCTCGTTCTCCGGTGTGGACATGATGAAGGCGAACATGGCCGCGTTGAGTGCGATCACCACCACCATCAGGGTCCAGTCCAGGCCCTTGCGCGTGACGGTGGCCAGCCGCAGCAGGGAGGCCCAGGACAGGAACCCGCAGCTCATCAGCGTCAGCGCCACGAAGAGCACGCGCAGCGCGGTCAGCGTCGCCGAGGACGGTCGCGGCTTCGGTCGCTGCTGCGGCGGATAGCCGTAGCCGTGCATGTGCTGCTCCAGGGAAGGGCGGTGTGGGACGTTGCTGTGAGCGTATACACCGACGACGACAACGGGTCCCTGGATACGCACAACCGTTGTGCTTCACGTCACTTCGGGGCGACGGTGCCGTCCGTGAGTCCGTCGTACATCCCCTGGACCAGTTGTCCGCCGAGCCGGCCCGCCGTGCGCAGCGCGTCCTCGAAGGCGGCGAGTGCCCGGAACTGCGCACCGTACTCCCGCTGTTCGGCGAGGGGCAGTCGGGGCAGCTGGAGGCGCCGGGCGTCGAGCCGGGCCGCGGTGGAGGCGTAGCTGCTGGCCTGCCGGTTGTTGGCGGTACCGCGCAGGAACCCGGCGAGGAACCAGGGGTCGAGGGCGGCCGGATCGGGGCGCAGGAGCTGGAGGTTGCGGCCGAGCGCGGCACCGGCCGTGGCCTCGTCCACGACCCGGGTGACGGAGCCGCCGCCCAGTACGGGGACGATGACGTCGCCCTCCTCCAAAAGGAGGGGTTCCTCGTCCTGCGGCGGAGCCCCCGCGGTGGGCGCCCCGCTGAACGGCGTACCGCTGGGTGCTGTTCCCGCGAGGACGTCGTGCTCCGTGAGGACGGGTGCCGTGCCGCCGCCGGAGCCGGTGCGCAGTTGCAGGGCGCCGGCGCGGGCCAGTTCGCCGACGGTGGTGAGGGTGCGTCGGGACGATTCGGCGGGTGCGGCGGGCGGCGGGGTGAGGCGGGCGGTCAGCTTCAGGGTGTCGTCCAGCCGGTCCCGTACGCGGGCGAGCTCGGCCGCGCCGCCGCCGGCCGGGGGCGGCAGGTGGCGGGCGGGGGCCAGGTCCACGTCGTCGTCGAGGAGTTCGATGACGGGGACGGCGCGGCTGGTCCCGGGCCGGTCGACGCGGTCCGTACGGTCCTTCCCGTCCTCGTCCGCGAAGGCCTGCCAGGCGTCGAGTGCGGTGTTCCGGACGGCGGTCCAGTCGATGCGGTCGCGGCCGCCGGACGCCGCGGGGCCCGCGTTCGGGTCCGTGGGGTCCGCGGTGTCGACGAGCAGCAGTTCGGGTGCGGCCGGGTGGCCCGCCCCGGGCTTGCGCAGCACCCACAGGTGGAGCGGGATGCCGTACGGGGGCGCGGCACCGGCGGGGAGCGCGAGGACGGCACGCAGGGCGCCGCGGCGCAGCAGATCGGCACGGATCCTGCGGCCCGAGCGGCGGGAGGCGGCGGCCGGAGGCATCAGGAGGACGGCGGTTCCGCCCTCCCGGAGGTGGGCTAGGGCGTGCTGGACCCAGGCGAGTTCGGATTCGGTGCGGGCGGGGAAGCCGTATTCCCAGCGGGGGTCGTAGGCGAGTTCGTCGTGACCCCAGTTGCGTTCGTTGAAGGGCGGGTGGCAGAGCACCGCGTCCACCGTGAGCTGGGGGAAGGCGTCGGTGCGCAGGGTGTCGCCGGAGCGGACGACGAGCGCGCCCCCGTCCGCGCCGGCGGCGTTCTCGGAGTGGAGTGCGAGCCGGAGCGCGGTGAGCGCGGCGAGGTCGGGGTCGGCCTCCTGCGCGTACAGCGTCGCGGACCCGTCGACCGCCCGCAGGAGGGCGCCCGTTCCGGCTGCGGGGTCGAGGACCGCGCGGGCGGGCCGCTTCCCGGTCCGGCGGCCTGCCGGCCCGTTCCGCTCGGCCAGTGCCGTCATCAGCTCGGCCAGATTCGGTGGTGTGAGGGTGTACTGGCGGGGATTGGCGTCGAGCTGACGGACGAAGAGGAATTCGAACGCCTTGCGGGCGCCGGCCTCGGCGGCCAGCTCGGCAACGGCGCGCTGGAGCGGCACGGAGGGCAGCAGGTCGGCGTCGGAGGGCGTGTGGACCACGCGCTCGGGCCCGAAGCGGGCGGTCAGCACCTCGTCCAGCGCGACCGGCAGGACACGGGCCATCCGCGTGTCCGAGACGGCGGTGATCTCCAGCCAGGCGGTGGGCCTGTCCCGGACGAGCAGCAGGGCGCAGCCCGCGTGGATCAGCGCGGTGACGGTGCCGGCCGGGTGGCCGGACAGTTGCTGCCAGACCCGCTCACGGAGCGGGACCTCGGCGAGTTTTCCCTGGTCACGCAGCCATCGTTCGATCTCGGGCAGCGAGAAGGACGGGCTGGTGTCGGTGCCGCCGACCGGCCGGGGGAAGTCGGCGTGGCGACGGCGCCAGTTGCTGACGGCCGCGCGTCCCACACCCGCGAGCCGTGCGATCCCTGCGGCGGTCACCTCTGTCGAGCTCTCCGGCACTGGCTGTCTCCCCGATAGATCGTCCTGTCGGCGAGCATACCGACCCGACGGACGGACATCGGTTCACATCGACGTCAGACCTCGCACCCGTAAACAGTGTTGACTCAATTCACAGGCTCTGGTCTCATTAACTCGTCGCCGCAATATGTGGTGCACACAACCGCTCACACATCCCCGTTCTTCGCCGAAGGGCACACCCATGTCCCAGTTCACGTCGCCGCCCCAGCCCCAGCAGCCCTACGCCCCCGACCAGATCCCGGGCCTGCGCCCTGCCCGCAACGGTCTCGGCGTCTCCGCCCTCGTCCTCGGCATCATCGGGACCGTCTCCGGGCTGATCCCGCTCCTCTTCTGGCTGGCGGGCATCCTCGGCGTCATCGCCCTGATCCTGGGCCTGGCGGGCCGGGGCCGTGCCAAGCGCGGCGAGGCGAGCAACAAGGGCGTGGCCACGTTCGGCGCCGTGCTCGGTCTGGTGTCGCTGATCCTGTCGGTGGTCGGCGCGATCCTCACCTTCAAGGCCGTGGACGACGTGGTGAACGACATCTCCAAGGAGGTGCAGGGCAGTTCGGCTTCGGCGAAGCCGGGCAGCACCGAGGACGGCAAGAAGGGCGACGCGGCGAAGGGCGCCCCCGCGAGCGAGGACGAGCCGGCCGCCGAGACCCTGGAGGGCCGCGACACCGCCGTGTACGACGACGGCCTGGAGGTCACGGTCGGCGCCGCCGCCGCGTACACACCCGGCGCGTACGCCGCCGGGCACACCAAGGGCAACGACGCCTACAAGGTCTCCGTCGTCATCGAGAACAAGACGAAGGAGAAGTTCGACACCGCGCTCGTCAGCGTCGACGCCCGTGCGGGTGAGGACGGTGTCGACGCCGAGCAGATCTTCGACGGCAAGGTCGGCACCGGCTTCACCGGCACGGTCCTGCCGGGCAGGAAGATCACGGTGCAGTTCGCCTTCGACGCCCCTGCGGACGCGGAGCAGCTGACCGTCGAGGTCAGCCCCGGCTTCGACTGGGACGCCAGCCAGTGGGACCTGAAGCTCTGACGGTTCCGCCCAGCCCCCGCCCCTGACCGTCCCGCCCACCCCTCGCCCGTCCCTGACGGTCCCGCCCAGCCTCTGCCCGCCCCTGACACCCCGGAGCCCCGGTACCGTGCGACGCCCTTCAGCCCGCATCACAGCAGCCGCTCTCTGCACCGCGCTGGTCTTCTCCCTGGCCGCCTGCGACGCGTTCGCCGACGCCCCGCGGGCACGGGCGCCCTTCGCCGGTCTGAGCGCTCCGGAGATCACCGACAAGGCGGTCGCCACCACCCGGGCGGCCACGACCGTGCGCCTGGCCGTCACCACGGAGTCGGCGGACGGTCCCGTCCAGGCGTTCGTCGCGGCGGGGGCCAGGGGCGCGTGCACCGGAACGTTCTCCCTGGGGGCCGCGGGGACCATGGAGCTGGTCCGGGCCGACGGCAGGGTGTACACGAAGTCCGACGAGGCGATGCTCCGTGCCGCCGCGGCGGACCGGCCGGCAAAGGACGGCGAGAACGGCCGGAGCGGCGGCAACGGCAACAAGGGCGAGCGCGGCGGGGACGATGTCGAGAGGCTCACCGGCCGCTGGGTGAGAGCGCGCGCCGACGACCGGCGTACGGCCGGGAACCTGCGCTACTGCGACCCGCGCGGTCTCCTCGACCGGATCGCGGCGACGAGCTCGACGGCCCGTAGGGGCGGGCCGTCGGAGGTCGCCGGTACGCCCTCCCTCACCCTCACCGGCGGGACGGGCGGGGAAAGATGGACGGCGATCGTCGCCACGAAGGGTCCCTCACACCTCCTGAGGATGCGTGTCACCGACGGCACGGGGAAGGCCCTCACGGTGGAGTTCTCCGGGTTCGGCGCACCGCTCACCGTGAGGAAGCCGGCCGTCGGCTGACCGTACGGCCCGTCCACGTACGCGGAGACGGGTCGTACGCCCGCTCACACCCGGTGCCTGACCCACACGTTCGGCTCGACGTACGCCGCGTACCCGTGCGTGGTCGAGCAGTGCACGGGCACCAGCGCACCGGGCACCTCCACCGGGCCCTCGACGTCGAACGGCAGCCCGGTCCAGTCCCGCCATCGCTCCAGTGACGATCGCGCTCACCGTGTCCGGCTCGCGCCCGTGCCGCAGGTCGGAGAACGCCCACAGCAGGACATGGTCCCAGCCACCCTCCGGCAGCCGTCCCCGTCCCGCGACTTCCAGGGCGAAGGGAACGGAGAACGCCCGTGCGACGACGCCGTCCGCATCCGTGGCGACGAGCACGTACTCGGGGAACTCCGCGCTGATCCGGGGGAAGTTCGCCCAGCCGACCAGGTCCTCGAGTACGAACTCGGGCCAGGTGTCGGGCATCTCGTCCATCGCCCGGCCGAGCTCGGGCCGCGCGGCGAGGGTGGTGATCATGAGGTCCATGCGGCCCCCGCCAGGTATCCGGCCGACGTCCGCCAACTCATTTGCCGTACCGGCAGGCCCTCACAGCACGAACACGAGGACGAACGTCGGCACCAGGGCCATCAGGGCGCCCGCCGGCCAGTACACCCGCGGATCCAGCCCCGTCCTGCGCCGTACCGGCCTGTTGGCGAGCCACCAGACGAGGAGGAAGACCACGTTCACCGGCACGACGACCAGGAGCCACAGCAGCATCCCGTCGTTCTCCGTCGGCTCACGCCGGGTCCATCCCAGGTCCGCGAGCGGCCCGTTCGACACGTAGTACCAGAGCAGCCACACGGGCACGACACCGGGAACACCCAGCAGTACGTTCACGCCCACGGCCACCGGTATCCATTTCCACATGCGCCCAGTATTCACACCCCGGGCCGCGCTCCCCCGGCGCGCTTCCGGCAGGCGGCCGGGAGCCGTCCGGAACCGATGGTGCGGGCCCCCTGCCGCACCCACCCCACCGCCGCATACGCTGATGCGTCGTGACTTCCTTCGGCTCCTCACCCCGCGCCCGCCGCCTGCTTCCGATCACCGTTCTGACGCTGGCGGGTGCCCTCGCCCTGCCGGGCTGCGAGATCACGGCCGAGCCGGCGGACACGGCGCCCGGCCCGGTCTCCGCGGGTTCGGCGCTGAAGGCCACCGACGGCCTGACGGTGAAGGGCCGGGCACCCAGGGCGGGTTACGAGCGCGACGCGTTCGGGTCCGGCTGGCTCGACACCGACCGTAACGGCTGCGGGACCCGTGACGACATACTCGCCGCGCAGCTCGACGACGTCTCCCGGGACTCCGACGGGTGCAAGGTGCTGGGCGGGGTCCTCGACCCGGACCCCTACACGGGTGGCCGCGTCACCTTCGTACGCGGGCGCAGCAAGGTCGACATAGACCATCTCGTCGCCCTGTCCGACGCCTGGCAGAAGGGCGCGCAGAAGTGGAGCGACGAGAAGCGGCGGGCCTTCGCGAACGATCCGCTCAACCTCGTGGCGGCCGACTCCTCCGCCAACCGCCGCAAGGGCGACGGGGACACCGCGACCTGGCTGCCGCCCAACAAGGCGTACCGCTGCACCTATGTGGCGGGGCAGGTCGCGGTCAAGAGGAAGTACGAGCTGTGGGTGACCCGGGCCGAGAAGGACGCGATGACGAAGGTGCTGAAGTCCTGCCCGGACCGCAAGCTGCCCGGCGGCGGCAACCCCACGGAGCCCGGAGCCCGTTGACCGGGGCAGGGCTCCACGGCCCCGGCCCTTTGTCACAGCCCACGAGCACCGGGGTGAATCACCGTGCCTCTGCCGCAGCAACGACGCTTTCCCCGACGGAAGACGTCCGTCCGCGCCTCCCGCGATCTCGTGGTCGAGGTCCTCGCGGAGTGGCAGCTGACGCCCCTGATCGAGGACATGAGGCTCTGTGTCTCCGAGCTCGCGACCAACGCACTCCTGTACGGGGTCCCTCCCGGGAGGGAGTTCGCCGTCCGCCAGAGCGCCACGGATGAACTCGTACGGCTGGAGATCCGGGACAGCGGCGACGGTCGACCCGTCTGCCGGAATCCGGGCGGTGAAAGCTGCTCGGGGCGCGGCCTGTATCTCGCCGACCAAGTGGCCGCGGAGTTCGGCACCGATCATCACGTCGCCGGCAAGACCGTCCGGGTGGCGTTCAAGAGACCTCCTGTGCCGTAGCTCCCGGACGCGCAAAGGCCCCGCCGAACCCGGCGGGGCCGCACCGAACACCGCGACGCCCTACGACCCCAGAATCGTCGTGAGGAACTCCCCGGTCCACGAGAGGAGTTCGCGGCCCACCACCGGCTTGCCGCCGATCCGGCCCGCCGTCGGGCGGGGCACCAGGATCTGGTGGGCGGCCGGCTTGATGACCGTCTTCGGGTGCAGCCGCTTCAGCCGCAGCTCCTGCGACTCCCGCAGCTCCACCGGCGCGAACCGGATGTTCGGGCCCTGCAGCACGATCTCGCCGACCCCGCAGGCCCGGGCCAGCATCCGCAGACCGGCCACCAGCAGGAGGTTCTCCACCGGCTCGGGAAGCTTGCCGTAGCGGTCGGTGAGCTCCTCGCGGACGGACCTGATGTCGTCCTCCGAGTTCGCGGAGGCGATGGACCGGTACGCCTGGAGGCGCAGCCGCTCCCCCGGGGCGTAGTCGTGCGGGACGTGCGCGTCGACGGGGAGCTCGATCTTGACCTCCAGCGGCGGCTCCTCCTCGACCCCGCCGTCGACCGCCGCCCGGTAGTCGGCCACCGCCTCGCCCACCATCCGGATGTACAGGTCGAAGCCCACGCCCGCGATGTGGCCGGACTGTTCCCCGCCGAGCATGTTTCCGGCGCCGCGGATCTCCAGGTCCTTCATCGCCACGTACATGCCCGCGCCCATCTCGGTGTGCTGGGCGATCGTCGCCAGGCGCTCGTGCGCGGTCTCGGTGAGGGGCTTCTCCGGCGGGTACAGGAAGTAGGAGTAGCCCCGGTCCCGGCCACGGCCGACCCGGCCGCGCAGCTGGTGCAGCTGGGAGAGGCCGAAGTTGTCGCCGCGCTCCACGATCAGCGTGTTGGCGTTGGAGATGTCGATGCCGGACTCGACGATCGTCGTGGAGACGAGCACGTCGAACTTCTTCTCCCAGAAGTCGACGACGACCTGCTCCAGCGCGCTCTCGCCCATCTGCCCGTGCGCCGTGGCGATCCGTGCCTCGGGCACGATCTCGCGCAGCCGTGCCGCGGCCCGGTCGATGGACTCGACCCGGTTGTGGATGTAGAACACCTGGCCCTCACGCAGGAGTTCTCGCCGGACGGCCGCACCGATCTGCTTCTCCTCGTACGGCCCGACGAAGGTGAGGACGGGGTGCCGCTCCTCCGGGGGCGTCGTGATCGTCGACATCTCGCGGATGCCGGTGACGGCCATTTCGAGCGTACGGGGGATGGGCGTCGCGGACATGGTGAGCACGTCGACGTTGGCGCGGAGCTTCTTCAGCTGCTCCTTGTGCTCGACGCCGAAGCGCTGCTCCTCGTCGACGATGACCAGGCCCAGGTCCTTGAACTTCGTCTCCGACGAGAACAGCCGGTGCGTGCCGATGACCAGGTCCACGGACCCGTCCTTCAGCCCCTCCAGTGTCGCCTTCGACTCGGTCTCGGACTGGAAGCGGCTCAGCGCCCGTACGTTGACGGGGAACTGGGCGTACCGCTCGGTGAACGTGCCGAAGTGCTGCTGGACCAGGAGCGTCGTCGGGACGAGGACGGCGACCTGCTTGCCGTCCTGGACCGCCTTGAAGGCCGCGCGGACCGCGATCTCCGTCTTGCCGTAACCGACGTCGCCGCAGATCAGCCGGTCCATCGGGACGGACTTCTCCATGTCCTCCTTGACCTCGGCGATCGTGGACAGCTGGTCGGGCGTCTCCGCGTACGGGAAGGCGTCCTCCAGCTCGCGCTGCCACGGGGTGTCCGGGGCGAAGGCGTGGCCGGGGGCAGCCATCCGCGCGGAGTACAGCTTGATCAGGTCGGCGGCGATCTCCTTGACGGCCTTCTTGGCCCGCTGCTTGGTCTTGGTCCAGTCGGCGCCGCCGAGCCGGTGCAGGGTGGGTGCCTCGCCGCCGACGTACTTGGTGACCTGCTCCAGCTGATCGGTCGGGATGTAGAGGCGGTCGCCGGGCTGGCCGCGCTTGGCGGGGGCGTACTCGACGAGGAGGTACTCGCGGGTCGCGCCCTGCACGGTGCGCTGCACCATCTCGATGTAGCGGCCGACACCGTGCTGCTCGTGGACGATGTAGTCGCCTGCTTGGAGGGTCAGCGGGTCGACGGACTTGCGGCGGCGGGCCGGCATCCGGCCCAGATCCTTGCTCGCGGTGCGCTGGCCGGTCAGGTCCGTCTCGGTCAGCACGGCGAGTCGCAGGCCGTGGTCGACGAAGCCGTGGTCGAGGGCGCCGCACGCGACGTGCACGAGCGACGGGGCGATCTCGGCGAGGTCCTGGTCGATGCGGGCGGCGATGCCCTCGCCGCCGAGGACGCCGGCGATGCGGGAGGCCGTCCCGTGCCCCTCGGTGACGTACACCGTGCGCCAGCCGTCGGCCAGCCAGCCCTTGGTGTCGGCGAGCGCCCGGGCGGTGTCGCCGCGGTACGTCTCCGGGGCGCGCATCCCCAGCTTCAGGGTGTCGCCCGGCGCGTCGGCGGCTGATGTCCCTGTCAGCTCGTCGTCCGCGGCGAACGGGGACGTGGACCACCACATCATGCCCAGCTCGCGGGCGTGGTCACGCACCTCCGCGATGCCCCGCAGGGAGGCCGCGCCGACATCGATCGGGGCCTCGCCGCCGCCCGCGGTGGCCGCCCACGACGCCTGCAGGAACTCCTGGCTGGTCGCGACGAGGTCGGCCGCCCGGGTCCGTACCCGTTCCGGGTCGCAGACCAGCGCCATGGAGCCCTTCGGCAGCACGTCGAGCAGGAGTTCCATCTCGTCGACCAGGACCGGCGCGAGGGACTCCATGCCCTCGACGGCGATCCCCTCGGCGATCTTGTTCAGCAGCTCCCCCAGCTCGGGGTGGGCCTCGGCGAGCGCCGCGGCCCTCTCGCGCACGTCCGCGGTGAGCAGCAGTTCCCGGCAGGGCGGCGCCCACAGCCCGTGCTCGGCGACCTCCAGGGAACGCTGGTCGGCGATCTTGAAGTAGCGGATCTCCTCGACGTCGTCGCCCCAGAACTCCACCCGCAGGGGGTGCTCCTCGGTCGGCGGGAAGACGTCCAGGATTCCGCCGCGCACGGCGAACTCTCCGCGCTTCTCGACGAGCTCGACCCGGGCGTACGCGGCGGCGGCGAGCGCGTCCACGACCTCGCCCAGATCGGCGGTCTGCCCGCTGCTCAACGCCACCGGCTCCAGGTCGCCGAGCCCCTTGACCTGCGGCTGGAGCACGGAGCGGATCGGTGCGACGACCACGCTGACGGGGCCGGTCTCCGGGTCGTCCGGCCGGGGGTGCGCGAGACGGCGCAGGACGGCGAGGCGGCGGCCCACGGTGTCCGAGCGGGGCGAGAGCCGCTCGTGGGGCAGGGTCTCCCAGGAGGGGAACTCCGCGACGGTGTCCGGCGGCAGCAGCGTCCGCAGCGCGGCCGCCAGGTCCTCGGCCTCCCGGCCCGTCGCGGTGACGGCGAGCACGGTCCGCCCGGCCTCGCGGGCCAGGGCGGCCACGACGAAGGGACGGGCGGCGGGCGGGCCGACCAGGTCGACATGGGTCCGGTGGCCGTCGGCGGCGGCCTTCACCGCTTCGGAGAGCGCCGGGTCGGTGACGACGACGTCCAGCAGACCGTGCAGGCTCATGAAGGCATTCCGTCCGGTGGGGCGAGGTGGGCAACGCGAAGGGCCCGACACGTGGGACGGGCCGGGGCTTCCCAGCGTACGACTCCGGGGTGGGTGCCGCTCCCGCAACGGGAGTCCCCGAGGCACCTCACACGCGGGAATCCGGCCCCGGGGGCGTTCGCAGGAACGCCCCCGGGGCCGGATCAGGTCATGCCGCCTCCGCCGGATTCACCCGTCGGTGGCGATCGCGTTCAGGACGTTCATCCGGCCGGCCCGGAAGGCCGGGACCAGCGCGGCGAACAGCCCGACGAAGGCCGAGGCGACGAACACCGTGAGGATCGTCGGCCACGGGATCTCCAGGACGCCGAGGCCCTCCAGGGCCAGCAGCTTCTGGGCCGAGGTGCCCCAGCCCATGCCCAGCCCGAGTCCGAGCAGGGCACCGAACAGGGCGATGACCACGGACTCCAGCCGGATCATGCGCCGCAGCTGGCGGCGGGAGAGGCCGATCGCCCGCATCAGGCCGATCTCGCGGGTCCGCTCGACCACGGACAGGGCCAGGGTGTTCACCACGCCGAGCACCGCGACGATGATCGCCAGGGCGAGCAGGCCGTACACGATGTTCAGCAGCTGGCCGATCTGGTCCTTCAGGTCCTGCTTGAAGTCGGCCTGGTTCTGCACCTTGTACTGCGGGTACTCGGCGAGAGCGCTCTTGATGGCCGTGTACGCCTCCTTCTCCTTGCCGTCCTTCGCCTTGGCGAACATGAGCATGTTCTCGGGCATCCGGTCGGCGGGAAGGTACTGCTCGACGGTCGTGATGTTGGTGTACATCGCGCCCTTGTCCACGTTCGTCTCGTCCGAGGTGATCGCGGCGACCTTCAGCTTCGCCGTGTCGCCGGCCTTGAACGCGACCGTGATCTCGTCCCCGATCTCGATCCCGTGCCGGACGGCGTAGTCGTCGCCGACCGACATCGCGTCCTTGCCGTACGCGTCACCGAGGTCACCGGCGACCGTCGTGCGCCGGAGGTCGTCCTGGTACGTCGGGTCGGCGGCGACGACGCCCTCGTCCTCCGTCTTTCCGTCGGGGGAGGTGAGCTTCGCGCCGACGGACCTGTAGTCGGTGACGTGCTCGATGCCGGGCGCCTTCTTGATGGCCTGTGCCGCCTGCGGCACGATCAGCTGCCCGGTGCTCGACTGGACGATGAAGTCCGTGCCGACCGACTTGTCCAGTTCCTCGGTGGCCGAGGCGACCATGGACGAGCCGACGACCGAGAGACAGGCCACCAGGGCCAGACCGATCATCAGTGCCGCACCGGTCGCTCCCGTACGCCGCGGGTTGCGCAGCGCGTTGCGTTCCGCCAGCCGGCCGACCGGGCCGAAGAGCCGCAGGACGACGGCACCGAGCGCCCGCACCACCACTCCGGCGAGCAGCGGGCCGATCACGATGAAGCCGATGAGGGTGAGGACCACGCCCAGGCCGAGGAAGAGCGAACCCTCGCTCGCCTTGTCGGCCCGCGTCGTCGCCCACAGGGCCGCCGCACCCGCACCGGTGAGGACCAGACCGATTCCGGCGCGGATCCAGCCGGACCTCGCGTCCGCCGGGGTCCCGGCGTCACGCAGGGCCGCCATCGGGGAGACCTTGCCGGCGCGACGGGCCGGGATGTAGGCGGCGAGGACGGTCACGACGACACCGAGCGCGAGCCCGATGGCCGGGGTGGTCCAGGCGATGGTGAGGTCACTGGTGGACAGCTCCATGCCCATGGCGCCCATGAGCTTCATCAGCCCGACGGCCAGGCCGACCCCGGCGCCCACGCCGAGTACGGATCCGAAGATGCCGAGGAGCACCGCTTCCACCAGCACGGACCGGTTGACCTGCTTGCGGCTGGAACCGATGGCCCGCATCAGGCCGATCTCGCGGGTGCGCTGGGCGACCAGCATGGAGAAGGTGTTGACGATCAGGAAGATGCCGACCAGGAAGGCGATCCCGGCGAAGCCGAGCATCGCGTACTTCATGACGTCCAGGAAGGAACCCATGGAGTCCTTGTTGGCCGCGGCGGACTCGTCCTGGGTCTGCAGCTTGTACGTGCCCGCGCCCAGGGCGGAGGCGACGTTCTTCTTCAACCGCTCGTCGTCGACGCCGGATTCGGCCTGGACGGAGATGTGGGTGAAGACACCGGGCCTGCCCAGCAGCTTCTGCTGGGCGGTGGCCGTGTCGAAGTGGACGACGGCCGCACCCGGGTTGGTCACGGTGAAGGCGGTGATGCCGCTGATCCTCGCCTTGATGTCACCGGTGACGGCCACGGTCCGCAGCTCGTCACCGATCTTCAGGCCGTGCTTCTCGGCGGTGTCGGCGTCGACCATGACCTCGGTCGGGCCGCGCGGCGCGTGACCGGAGGCGATCTCCATGGAACGCAGGTCGTTCCGCGTCCAGTTGCCGGCGATCGTCGGGGCACCGGTCTCGGAGCCCATGTTCTTGTTGTGGCTGTCGACGACCGTGACGGACATGCTCATGACGCCGCCTTCGGCGTCCTTCACCCCGTCGGCCTTCCCGACCTGGGCGAGGACGGAGGCGGGCAGCGCTTCGGGCCGGCCGTTCTCCGGCAGCTCGTCGGCGCCCTCGGCAGTCTTCGGGGTGACGGTGACATCGGCCGACGACGCGGCGAAGAGCTTGTCGAACGTGGTGTTCATCGTGTCGGTGAAGACGAGCGTGCCGCACACGAACGCCACCGACAGCAGGACGGCCACGGCGGAGAGCGCCATCCGGCCCTTGTGCGCGAGGAAGTTGCGCATCGAGGTCTTCCAGACGGTCATGACGTCCGCCCGCGCGCGTCGAAGTCCTTCATGCGGTCGAGGACCTGATCGGCCGTCGGGTTCCGCATCTCGTCGACGATGACTCCGTCCGCGAGGTACAGCACCCGGTCCGCGTAGGAGGCGGCCACCGGGTCGTGGGTGACCATGACGATGGTCTGGCCGAGCTCGTCGACCGACCTGCGCAGGAAGGACAGCACCTCGGCGCCGGCCCGCGAGTCCAGGTTCCCGGTCGGCTCGTCACCGAAGATGATCTCCGGCCGGGCGGCCAGGGCGCGGGCCACCGCGACACGCTGCTGCTGGCCGCCGGAGAGCTCCGTCGGACGGTGCTTCAGCCGCTCGGCGAGACCGACGGTCTCGACGACCTGCTGCAGCCAGGCCGCGTCGGGCTTGCGGCCCGCGATGTCCATCGGCAGCGTGATGTTCTCCAGCGCGTTGAGCGTCGGGAGCAGGTTGAACGCCTGGAAGATGAAGCCGATGCGGTCCCGGCGCAGCTGGGTGAGCTTCTTGTCCTTGAGGCTGGTGATCTCCGTGTCCGCGAGGTGGATCTCGCCCGAGGTGACAGTGTCCAGACCGGCCAGGCAGTGCATGAGTGTCGACTTGCCGGAGCCGGACGGGCCCATGATCGCGGTGAACTGCCCGCGCTCGATGTCCACATCGACATGGTCGAGCGCGACGACCCGGGTCTCCCCCACGCCGTATGCCTTGACGACCTGCCGCGCTCGCGCCGCGACGGCCGTACGCCCTCCAGTGCCCCCGTGCCTGGGAATGGTTACAGCCGTTGTCACGGTTTTTCTCCTATGTCGGTCGATGCCCGAACGTCTCTGGGTACGTTCCGAGTCTCGGGTGCGAAGGGGGTCCGGCGCGCTGGTGCCCAGCGCAGTCTTCGGGTGGGGTTTTCCCCACCCCGCCCTCTGCGGTCAGCCGCAATGCGCGGTGTAGGAACACGGTAAGGAGCGGGGCCTTCCCGGCACGTCCTCCGGCGGGAGGAACGACCCCTGGGCGGAACCACGGAGCTCCCCCTAGGGGTATCGGCTTCCGGGGAGAGACCGGGGTAGGGGATCGCGCCGGAGTCTCACCCTTCGACCGCCCGCTGTCGTCCGGTCGTCGGCGGTGGGACAGTGACCCCGAGAAATTAGGTGTACAGGGAAGGAAACCCCGTGGGCGGTACCGACGGCACGGACAGCGCGGACGGCGTGGGGGGTACGGGGCGTACGGGCGGTGTGGGCGGGGCCGGCGGCGGTCCGGGCCGGGCCGTCGGCCCGGTGGAGTCAACCGGCTCCGGGACAGCCGCCGGAGGGACCCAAGGGGCGGCAGAGGCCGAAGGAGCGGGAGAGGCCGAGGGGGCGGGAGAGGGCATAGGGGTCAGAGGGGCCGAAGGGGTCGGGGAGGTCGGAGGGACTGAAGAGACCGGAACGGCCGGAAGAGTCAGAGAGACCGGGGGGACCAAAGAGGCCGGAGAGCCCGAAGGGTCCGCCACCGCCCGCAGTCGCCGTCCCGTCGCCGTCGCGCTCATGCTCGGGATGGGCCTCGTCGCCATCGACAGCACCATCGTCGCGACCGCCGTCCCGCAGATCGTCGGCGACCTCGGCGGCTTCGCCCTCTTCTCCTGGCTCTTCTCCGGGTATCTGCTCGCCGTGACGGTCACGCTGCCGGTGTACGGAAAGCTCTCCGACACCTTCGGCCGCAAGCCGGTCCTGGTCGGCGGCGTCATCCTCTTCCTGGCCGGCTCCCTGCTCTGCGCGGCGGCCTGGAACATGGCCGCGCTCATCGCCTTCCGCGTCGTCCAGGGCCTGGGCGGTGGCGCGCTCCAGGGGACGGTGCAGACCATCGCCGCCGACCTCTACCCCCTCAGGGAACGTCCGAGGATCCAGGCCAAGCTGTCGACCGTCTGGGCCACCTCCGCCGTCGCCGGCCCGGCGGTCGGCGGGCTGCTCGCCGCGTACGCCGACTGGCGCTGGATCTTCCTGATCAACCTGCCGATCGGCGGGGTCGCCCTCTGGCTGGTGGTCCGTCACCTCCACGAGCCCGCCCGGCCGCGCCCCGCCACGCGCCCCCGTATCGACTGGGCGGGCGCCCTCGCCGTCTTCGCCACCGGCACCCTCCTGCTGACGGCGCTCGTCCAGGGCGGGGTCGCCTGGCCCTGGCTGTCCGTCCCTTCCCTTGGACTGCTGGGTGCCGCCGCGGTTCTCGCCTGCCTGACCGTCGTGATCGAACGGCGCGCCGCCGAACCGATCATCCCCGGCTGGGTCTGGCGGCGCCGCACCATCGCCTCGGTCAATCTGGCCCTCGGCGCGATGGGACTGCTGATGGTCGCGCCGACCGTCTTCGTTCCGACGTACGCCCAGTCGGTCCTCGGGCTGGGCCCGGTAGCCGCCGGCTTCGTCCTCTCCGTCATGACGCTGAGCTGGCCGTTGTCCGCGGCACTCGCCGACCGGGTCTACAACCGCATCGGCTTCCGGCGCACCGCGATCACGGGTATGACCGGTGCCCTGCTCGCCCTGGGCGCCTTCCCGCTGATCCCCTACCCCGGGGCCGCCTGGCAGCCCGCCCTGCTCATGCTGCTGCTCGGCGGGGCGCTCGGTCTCTTCCAGCTCCCGCTGATCGTCGGGGTCCAGTCCACCGTCGGCTGGTCGGAGCGGGGGACGACGACGGCGTCCGTCCTGTTCTGCCGTCAGGTCGGCCAGAGCGTCGGCGCCGCGCTCCTCGGGGCGGTGGCCAACTCCGCACTCGCCTCCCGGCTGGCGGACGCCCCCGTCGCGGGACTCCCCGACGACCTGGACGGCGTCTCCCGCGCCCTGGCGGATCCGGACGCCCCGACCGCGGTGGTGACCGACCATCTGCGCCGTGCCGTCGACACCGCGACCGACCACGTCTTCACCGGCGCGGCCATGGCGGCCGTACTGGCCCTGCTCGTCCTGGTGTTCGTCACCCCGCGCCGCTTCCCGGTACTGGCCGAGCACGAGGACAGCACCCCGGCCCCCAGGGACTGAGCGGCGGGAACCGGCCCGGACCGCCCGGACGGGGACCGGCTACGAGTATTCCGACAGCCTGGCCCAGAAGTGGTCGACGATCTCCTCGACGTAGCGCCGCCCGTTCTCGCCGGACGCGGTGCTGCCGCTGGCCCGGCTGAGTGTGGCCGCCATGAGCGCCTGGTACTCCTGGTACATGGAGTCCAGCGGCTCGCCCAGCTGCTTGCGGTCCATGGAGATGAGCTTGGCGATGGCTCGAACATGCGCCTGCCACCGGGTGCTGACGGCTTCGGTGAGCAGGCGGGCCAGCTCGTCCTCGAGCCCGGTGATGGCGATGTAGTCGCGGGGCGGCAGGCGGAGCAGGGTGCCGAGCTTCGCGGACTGCCTCTTGTCACCGGTCCACCGGCCGGCCTCCTCCATACGGACGTAGGCGTCCAGGGGCAGACCCGTACCACGGGCGACGTCCTCGGCCGGCATCCCGCAGGCGATGCGGTGCTCGCGCAACGTCCGTGGGTGCCCCATGATCTCGCGCGGATGACACCACAACGCCCCCGCCAACGCCGCGAGTTCATTTGCATCGGGCAGCGCGGTGCCGCGTTCCCACGCCGCGATGTGATCGGGCGTGACATGGGCCGTCCCGAAGGAGGCCCTCATTCCGTAGGCGACGTGACCGTGGGCCATCCCGAGCTTTTCACGCAGGGCTCGGGCAGCGCGCGCATTGAAAGGGAGCGGAGGGTGCACGCACAGAACGTAGGCGCATCGTCACGGGTAAAGCCATGCCCGCTGTCTCCTGAATCACGGTTTGACTCCATAGATCACCGGCGATTTCGTAGGAAACTACAGGGCGTTTTGAGCCATCAAATGCAACCTCCTGCAAGGTCCTTGCTGGTGCAGGCACGGCACGTATGATCCGCTCGCAAGGCGCCGCATGTGTGTTCGCACAACTGCCTGTCACCCTGCCGGGCAGCAGCGGTTTCCCCTTCCCCCCCTTGTCCGTTGCAGGCCCAGGAGACACTCCCATGCACCCCAGCAAGACCAGTCCGGCCGAGATACCACCGACCAGATCCGGGGGCGGCGCCCTCGACCGGTTCTTCCGCATCACCGAACGCGGATCGACCTACGCCCGGGAAGTCCGCGGCGGTTTCGCCACCTTCTTCACCATGGCGTACATCCTCGTGCTCAACCCGATCATCCTCGGCAGCGCGAAGGACAAGTTCGGCGAGCAGCTCGACACCGTTCAGCTGGTGACCGCCACCGCCCTCGTGGCCGCGGTGATGACCCTGATCATGGGTGTGGGCGGCAACCTGCCGCTCGCCCTGGCCGCGGGCCTGGGCATCAACGCCGTCGTCGCGTATCAGGTCGCCCCCCTCATGGCCTGGGACGACGCGATGGGCCTCATCGTGCTCGAGGGCCTGCTGATCTGCGTACTCGTCGCGACGGGCCTGCGCGAAGCGATCATGCACGCCATCCCACAGGCTCTCAAACAAGCCATCAGCGTCGGCATCGGTCTGTTCATCGCCTTCATCGGCTTCGTCGACGCCGGGTTCGTCACCCGTATCCCGGACGCCGCGAACTCGACCGTTCCCGTCCAGCTCGGCACCGGCACCCTCACGGGCTGGCCCATGCTCATCTTCTGCCTCGGCGTGATCATGACGGTCGTGCTCCTCGCCCGCAAGGTCAAGGGCGCGATCCTCATCAGCATCGTCGTGATGACCGTCCTCTCCATCGTCGTCAACTCGCTCGCCGACGTGAAGTCCTGGGGCCTGACCGTCCCCGCCATGCCCGACAAGCCCGTCGCCGCACCCGACTTCGGGCTGCTCGGCCAGTTCGACCTGCTCGGCTCGTTCGGCCAGATCAGCGTCCTGACGGTCGTCCTGCTCATCTTCACCCTCATCCTGTCGGACTTCTTCGACACGATGGGCACCGTCGTCGGCGTCACCGCCGAGGCCGGACTCCTCGACGAACGCGGCCAGGTCCCCGGCCTGGGCCGGGTCCTGCTGATCGACGGCGCGGCCGCGGTCGCCGGTGGTGCCGCGTCCTCCTCGTCGGCCACCACGTACGTCGAGTCCGCCGCGGGTGTCGGCGAGGGCGCGCGCACCGGATTCGCCAACCTCATCACGGGCGGCATGTTCGCCCTGGCGCTCTTCTTCGCCCCCCTGCTGACCATCGTGCCCATGCAGGCCGCCTCACCCGCACTCGTCGCGGTCGGGTTCCTGATGATGACCCAGGTCAAGCACATCGACTGGGACCGCTACGAGCTCGCCGTCCCGGCGTTCCTCACCATCGCCGTCATGCCGTTCACGTACTCCATCACCAACGGCATCGGCGCGGGCTTCGTCTCCTACGTCATCATCAAGGCGTGCCTGGGCAAGGCCCGTGAGGTCCACTGGCTGCTCTGGGGCACCGCGACGCTCTTCCTCATCTACTTCGCGATCGACCCGCTGGAACAGATCCTCGGCATCAAGTAACACGCCGAGCACCGCCGAGGCGGTCTCCCGGGGTACGAACACACCACCCGGGAGAACCGTGTCGGCCCGAGTCCGTACGCCGAACTGCCCGGTTCCGGAGCCCTCGTGGGGTCCGGAACCGGGCAGTTCGGCGTACGGGAACGCGTGCCGGGTCAGTTCTTGACCGCGGCGACCTCCGGCGAGGCGGGCTCGTCGGTCTTCTCGCCGGTGGTGGGGGCGGACCCGCGGACCGCCGGGATGAACGCCGCGATCGCCACGGCGACCAGGGCGACACCGCAGCCGAACATCAGGCCGGTGCGGAACCCGTCCTCGGAGGTGAGGGTGAAGCCACCCGCCTCCATCGTCATCTGCGAGAGGACCGCGCCGATGACCGCGGCACCGATCGAGGTGCCGAGGGCGCGCATGAGGGTGTTGAACCCGTTCGCCGCGGCCGTCTCGGAGGCCGGGACGGCACTCATGATGAGAGCGGGCATCGCGCCGTAGGCGAGGCCGACGCCGCTGCTGCTGACCATGAGGAACAGCATCAGGCCCCAGGCGGAGCCCATCAGGAGGATGCCCAGCCCGTAGGCGACGGCGATGACCGCGACACCGGAGATCAGGGTGAACTTCGGCCCGCGGGCGTCGGTGAGCTTTCCGCCGAGCGGGGAGACCAGCATCATCATGAGGCCACCGGGGGCCATCCACAGGCCCGCCTGGAGCATCGACTGGCCCAGGCCGAAGCCGGTGGCCTCGGGGAACTGCAGCAGTTGCGGCGCGATCAGCATGCCGGCGTACATGCCGAAGCCGACGAAGAGCGACGCGATGTTGGTGATGAGCACGCGCGGGCGGGCCGTGGTCCGCAGGTCCACCAGCGGCTCCCTGGTCCGCATCTCCCAGAATCCCCAGGCCAGGAGCACCACGACGGAGGCCACGAACAGGCCGAGGGTCGTCGCGGAGGCCCAGCCCCACTCGGCGCCCTTGGACACGGCGAGGAGCAGACAGACCAGTCCGACGGCCAGACCGATGGCGCCCGGCGCGTCGAAACGCTGCCCCTCGGCGCCGGCCGGGACGTCCGGGATCAGGAACCAGATCAGGGCGAGGACGATGAGGGCCAGCACGGCGGAGCCCCAGAAGAGCACCCGCCAGTTCGCGTACTGGGCGACCGCCGAGGCGATCGGCAGGCCGAGGGCGCCGCCGATGCCCATGGAGGCGCTGACCAGGGCGATGGAGGAGCTCAGCTTCTCCTTCGGCACCACGTCACGCAGCAGGGCGATGCCGAGCGGCACCATGCCCATGCCCATGCCCTGCAGGCCGCGTCCGACGATCATGGGTACGACGGAGGACGCGAGCGCGCACACCACCGAACCGATGATCAGCGGTACGGCGCACACGAGCAGCATCCGGCGCTTGCCCAGCAGGTCGCCCAGTCGTCCGGAGACCGGCACACAGACGGCCGAGACCAGCAGGGTGGCGGTGATCACCCAGGCGGCGTTGGAGGAGGACGTGTCGAGGAGTTGCGGCAGTTCCGCGATCAGCGGGGTGACCAGGGTCTGCATGATCGCCGCCACGATGCCGGCGAAGGCGAGCGTGGCGATCACACCGCCTGACCTGGCTGTCGGCTGGGGGGCATCCATAAAGGGGGAACTCCTTGACGCTTGTCTGCTCACAGGCCACCGGATGCGGCAATGTGTATCGTACACGTCGAGTGTGTCATGCATGTTATGTGTCTCATGCATGTCCTGTGAGATCATGGGGCGGGCCACGGAGTCAACCCGCGCGAACGGCCCCGGAGCAGGAGGCGAGAGGACATGGCCAGGCCCACCTACGAGGTCGAGTACGAGCAGATGCTGCTCGGGCGCCACGAGCTCGCCCACAAGGGCGGACGCCACAGGGCCGCGCTCCTGGACCGAAGCGCCTACATCCTCCTGAGCCGCATCCGTGTCCAGGGGCCGATGTCCATCGGCGAGCTGAGCGACGCGTTCGGCCTCGACGCGTCCACCCTCAACCGGCAGACCGCCACCGCGATGCACACCGGCCTCATCGAGCGCATCGCGGACCCGGCGGGCGGGATGGCCCGGAAGTTCCGGATGACCGACGAGGGCCTGCGCCTGCTCACGGCGGAACGCGAGCGCGTGGTCAGCGCCCTGGACCGGGTGATGAACGACTGGCCGGACGAGGACATCGCCGCCTTCGCCGGCTACCTCAAGCGCTTCAACAACGGCATCGAGGACCTCTCCCGGCGCCCCTGGCCACGCCCGTGACGGACCACCGCGCTGCGGTCACGCAACCCGGGGCGGCAGCGCGACGGCCTCCCCCACGCGCCACCTTTCGGCCTTCGCCCTGCCCCGTCAGTCCCCGGCCGGGGACGTGCGCCCCGTGAGCGCCGCCAGTGAGCTGCGTACGTGGGCCATGTGCGCCCGCGCCTCCTCGCGGCCCTCCTCGTGCTCCCGCAGCACCCTCTCGGTCTCCCGGACCACCCGCTCCTCGGCGACCCGCGCCCCCGAGAGCAGCTCCGCGGCCCGCGCCTCGGCGTCCTCCTGACCGTGCCGGGCGGCCTCCTCCGCCTCCGAGAGCTCCCGCCGTGCCCGCTCCAGCAGTGCCTCGGCCCGCGCCGTCAGCTCCGCCTCACGCGCCGCCGCGGCGGCCTCCGCCCCGGCGGTCTCCGCCTCCGCGGCCTTGCCCCGCTCGGCGTGCTCCTGCTCCTGATGGGCCAGCACCCCGGCCGTACGGCGACGGGTCTCCGCCATCTCGGCCTCGGCGGCCCCACGCGTCCCGCCGGCCTCCGCGCGCGCCTCCTCGACTAGCGCCTCGGCCGTGCCCCGCGCCGCGGCCAGCACCTCCTCCGCTCGGGCGTCGGCGGCCGACCGCACACCCCCGGCGGCCTCCCGCGCCGCCTCACGGACGGAGCGGCCCGCCGCGTCCGCCGCGTCCCGCAGCTCCTGCGCCGCCTCCAGAGCCGCCCCGCGGGACGCCTCCGACTCGGCCTCCGCGAGGGCGAGGATCTCCTGGGCCCGCTCCCCCAGCGAGACGTACGTCTGCGGTGCGAGGGAGGCGACCTCCTCAGCGAGCCGCGCCGACTCGGCCGTCAGCTCCTCGGCCAGGGCCGTCAGCCGGGAGAGCCGGTCCAGGGCCCCGTCCCGCTCGGCCGACAACGCGGCCACGGTGCGGTCCACCTGCTCCGGACGGTAACCACGCCCCCGTACACCGACGAAGTCGTACGCGGACACCGGTCCACCACTCATCCCTGAAGCCCTCTTTCCCGCTCTCCGGATCCCCGACCACCAAGCAATACGTCAAGGATGCGGCAATTGGTGCCGGAAGTCGGAATCGATCAGACCCTTTCAAGACGGAAGCGACAGGCATCACAACCCCCCGCACGCACAGGACGCGCGGTCCCGCATGGGGCCGGGCGTCCTGCACACAACGGGTCAGGTCAGAGCAGTCCGTCCCACATCTGCTCCAGCAGAACCGACCACCAGCTCTCCGGCGACGCCAGCGCCGCCGGGTCCAGGGCCACCAACTGCGCCTGGAAATCGACCGTCCAACGGCCCGCCTGCTCGGGATTCAGTCCGAACCGAAGCCGCCACATGCGGCCCAGCAGCGCCATCGACCGCACGAACTCCGGCAGTCCCGTGTTCACGAACTGCGGCGGTACGGGCTGCCCGCCGGGACCCGCCTCGACCGGCACGGCCACGATGTTCGCCGTGCCGTACTGCACACAGATCGCCCGGCCGAAGTCGGACCCCATCACCAGATACGAACCCGCGTCCGGGGCCGGCTGCACCTGGCGCTGCACCGCCAGCTCCGCCAGCGTCGGCACCACGGGGTGCCCCGGCTGCGCCCAGAAGAACGGACCGAAGTCGGCGGGCAGTCCCGCCCACACCAGGGTCTGCGCCACGACCTCGGGCACGCCCTGCCGGGACACCGCACGCTGGTCGAAGCGGAGCACACCCTGCGGGCCGAAGGCCCCGAGCAGTTCCTCGGCCAGCGCCTCCGGCGGTACGGCCGTGGCGGGCGGCATCTGCGGCAGCGGCGCCCGCACGGGAGCCGGCCGCGCCGGACCGTCGGCGACCTGGTGCAGCTCACCCTGATGCGTCAGCAGATGCTGCATGCCCTGCTGACGGCTCGCGTGATCCGTGCCGTACGGTGCGACGCTCGTGATCCGGACCTGCGGCCAGGTCTCCCGGATCATCCGCGCGCAGTAACCACCGGGCAGCTCGCAGGACGCCAGTTCCGTGTGCAGCTCGATGACCTGCTGCGGCGGCACGTTCATCCCGCGCAGCTCGTGCAGCATCTGCCACTCGGGGTGCGGAGTCCCCGGCGCCGAGCGCCGGATCAGCTGCTGCTCGCTGCCGTCGGGGGCGCGGAAGCGCAGCACCGCCTGGTAGCCCGGACCGACCGTGGGCTGACCGGAGGGCTGCTGCGGGTAGCCGTAGGCCGGGGGCGGCGGGGTGTGCGGGCCCCCGGGCGGACCGGGCGGCTGCGGAGCACCCGGGCCGCCCGGCCCCGGCCCCGCGAACATGGTCTCGGCGTGATGCGCCCCGCCACCCGGGGGCGGCGTCGCCCTGGGAGCGCCGGGCGGACCGGGCGGCTGCGGAGCGCCGGGCACGCCGTTTGGACCGGGCGGCTGCGGAGCGCCCGGGGCCCCGGGAGGGCCAGGGGGCCGGGGCACGTGCGGGCCGCCGATGCTCGCGTCGGCGAACATCGTCGCGGCGTGGTGGATCCCACCTCCCGGGGGCGGCGTCGCCCCGGGCGGACCGGGAGGAGCGGGCGGCTGCGGAGCGCCGGGCACGCCGGGCACGCCGGGTGGTCCGGGCGGCTGCGGAGCGCCCGGGGCCCCGGGAGGGCCGAGCTGCGAGACGAGCTGCGTCGGGACGTACCCGCCGGCCGTACCGGGTCCCGACGGTGGCGGGGTCGCGCCGGGCCGTGCGCCCGGGGTGCCGGGCGCGCCCGGCGGCGGCGGAGGCGTCGGGCCGGTGCCGCGCGCGCCGCGCGGCGGCACGACGGCCTTGCTCGTCGCCGCGTCCGCGATGTCGCCCGTGCCGCCCCCCGGAGGGGCGGATCGCACGGGGTGGCCCGCCTGGGGGTCCAGCCCGGGGACCACCGCGGTCCGGGGCAGCTGGCTGCCTCCCGAGATCAGGGCGGTGGGCGCCTCGGCCGACACGACCGGCGGCGGGGTCCCGTCGTCGTCCGAACCGGAGAGCGGCGGCGCGAACACCGTCGCCGGCAGCCCCACCGCGCCTTCCTCCGAACCCGCGTTGGTGTCCGTTCCCGCCCACGGGGTCGCCCCGGCGGGCACGCCGTCGGACGCGGTGGGCTCGTAGTCACCCTGCCCGCCCGCGGCCGGCCACGGGGTGGCCCCCGAATCAGCCGGCCCGGCAGGAGCGGGGGACGGGGAGGGGATGGGGGCGGGAGCCGGAAGAGGCGCCGGAGGCGTGTCCGACTCCGCCCGCCGGTCCGGGATGCCCAGCTTGTCCGCCGCTTCCTGGAGCCACTCCGGCGGGGTCAACAGGAACGACGTCTGATTCAGATCGATGCGCTGCGGCGGCTCCGGAGTCGCCGGCGCCCCCTCGGGCGCCCCGTACTCCTCCTCGTACCGCCGGATCACCTCGCCGACCGGCAGTCCCGGCCACAGGGTGGCCTCACCGCTGTCGCGGGCGATCACCAGCCGCTGACGGCCGCCGTCCGAGATCGGGCCCTCCGCCCGGTCCTCGGCCCACACCACGAAGCCGAGTTCGAATTCGCGGACCCGCACCTCACGGTGCTGGTAGGCGGGCACGTCACCGTTGACCCACTCGTCCGCCCGCTCCTGCGCCTGCGCGAAGGTCACCACCGCGCTCACCCCTCCACCGGGACGGCCCGCGCGAAGCCGCCGTCCACCATCAGGTTCGCCACGGTCTCCAGCTCCGGCGGATTACCCGCGAGACGCTGGAGGAAGGCGTCGAAGTCCGCACCACAGGGCAGCAGCAGCCGGTCCACGCGCTCCTGCACACCCCAGCCGTCCTGGTCCCTGGCGTCGTCGTACGCGCAGAACCACACCGAGCCCACGTCACCGCCGCCCCGCACCTTCACGGCGATGATGCCGCCCTGGACGAAGGCGACACCCAGGTAGTCCTTGGTGAAGTGGTCCCGCAGGCACTTGTTGACGTACACCAGGTCGTTCACGGCGGCCTCCTCGCGCACCGTGAAGAACGGCTGGTCGACCAGCAGACCGAGCTCCGCGTCCAGCGCCGCGCCGACCGGGGCCGAACCGCCGGCCGCCTTCAGGAACGAGCGGTACGCGCCGGGGAGCCGGTAGCCGAGGTCCTCCTCGACACCCAGGACCTGCTGCTCGCTCACCGCCACCGCGCCCTTCGGCAGGCGGAAGTGGGCGGGCCTGGTCTCCTGCAGCGGCCGGGTGCCCCGCCGGTTCTGGTCCACCGAGGTGGTCGCCAGGCCGCCGTGGTGACGCAGCAGCGCCTTCACCTCGACCGGGACGAGCTCCATCCGCCGGCCGCCCGCCACGTGGTGCCACGTCCAGCCGTGCGGAGTGGCCACCGCCGGAATCGTGTCCCACAGCTCGTGCCCGCTCGCCGCCATGGCCGCGTTCGCCGACACGTAGTCCGTGAGCCGCAGCTCGTCGATGCCGAATCCCGGCGGCGGTTCAGCGATCTCCGCGGCGGCACGGGCGTACGGAGAAAGCACCGGGTAGCCGTTCGCGTCCACGCGCACACCCCTGGGATGGCGGGACGCCCGGACCGGGTCCGGGAAGTGCACGACCTGCCCGGCGTAGGCCGCGTTCGGTGGCGCGGTTTGCTGACCGAGCCGACCTGTCGTCATGGCGGTTGCCCCCTGCTGCGTCTGGTGTTCCGCACAGCCTATGCGGTGCCGCGACAAGGGCTCCCGCCTCCTCCGCACCCCTTCACCGAACGTCACCACCGCGTGACGGACGTGCGACGACCGGACCACCGAGCCGCGACACGCAGACACGTTTCAGCGCCCCAGCTTCCCCAGCACCCTGCATATTTGGCAGGCTGTCCCCCGCAACTCGGGGGATTGCGGGAGGGATGTCCACACCATGCACTCTGCACAAACAGTCACATCCGGAGATCCGCGACTCAGCTGGAGCAGCACCGAACCCAGCCGCGCGCCACAACTCCACCACCGCCGCGACGGCATCCTGCCGGCCGTGGCCGCAGCGCTGTCCGTACGCGGCGAGACACTGACCTGCACCGCCGGCAAGGGGGACCGGCCGCCGGTGCTCCACCCACTCGTCCAGGACTTCCTCGACACCCTCCCCAGCGGTCAGCGCGAGCGCTTCACGGGGCGCTGCCCCGAGGCGATACTGCTCTCCCGTCAGCTCACCGCGGCCGACGCCGGCCGGTCCAAGCGCGCCCAGCGCAAGCCCCTCACCAACGGGGAGGCCCGCCGGGCGCTCAAGCACGCCCGGCTCACGGCCCGGCACATCCGCGAGGACGGCGACCCGCTGCACGGCAGTTACGCGCGCCCCTGCCGCTCCTGCACGGAGATGCTCGCCCACTTCGGCGTACGCCCCGTCGACCTCACCACCGCCGGGGCGGCGACCACCGCCGAGAAGGGCTGAGCACACAGATGCGCGACCGAACCGACGTACCCGCCCAGCAGGACCGCGTCTCGTCCACCCGCTTCCCCGTCGCCGTGGACGCCGCCCTGCGGCAGGCCGGCTGGGAGCCGGGACGCTGGGACATCCGGCAGGCCGAGGAGTGGGCCGACGCCCTGCGCTCCCACGCCTCGCCCGCCGGGCACCGGCACGCGGTCTTCCCGGCGGCGGTCGAGGCGTGGGCGGAGTTCGGCAGGCTGCGCGTCACCGGGTCCGCGCCGGGCCGGCAGATCGCACCGACCGCGGTGCGCATCGACCCGCTGAGCGGGCTGCACCTCGCCCGTACGCTCGGGGACCTGGGGCGCGCGCTGGACACCGAGGTGGCACCGCTGGGCGAGGAGGGCGACGGACAGGCGGTGCTGGCGATCGACAGCGAGGGCCGGGTCTACTCCATCGACCACACGGGCGACTGGTACCTGGGCTCGGACATCGACCGAGCCCTGGCCACCCTGATCACCGGCACCCAACCCGACCGCCTCACGTCCCCCTGACAGTTCGCCGAGTCGCCGGGGGGTTACGGACGGGCAGTCACCCCATATGTCCCGCTGTGGGCGTCCGTAATCCCCCAACGACCTGGCTAGACGGTGGGGAGGACGGCTGAGACCCGGTAGCCGCCCGCGTCCGTGGGGCCTGATACGAAGACGCCGCCCAGGGCCAGCACCCGTTCGCGCATGCCCACCAGGCCGTTGCCGCCGCTCGGCAGCCCGGCGTCCGCCGTGGCCCCGTCCGTCGGGCCGTTCTCCACCTGCATCGCGACCTCGGAGCCCCGGTGCGCCAGCCGCACCCACGTCTTCGCACCCGCCGCGTGCTTGTGCACGTTCGTCAGGGCTTCCTGCACCACCCGGTACGCCGCCTGCTCGACCTCCGGGGCGTACCGGCGCAGCTCGCCGTCCACCGAGAGCTCGACCGTCATCCCCGCCTCCCGGGACTGCGCGACGAGCGCCTCCACCTCGCGCAGTCGCGGCCCCTCCTCCGCGGCCGCCGCCGCGGCGGCGGCCGCCGCCCGGCCCACCGAGGCCAGCGGGACCCGGCCCGCCGGCGGGGCGACGAGCGCGTCCCCGCTGCGCAGGACACCGAGCATCTCCCGCAGCTCCGTCAGCGCCTGCCGGCCCATGTCGCCGACCAGCGCCGCGTTGCGCACCGCCTTCGCCGGGTCCTTGGGCGCCACCGCCTGGAGCGCCGCCGCGTGCACGACCATCAGGCTGACCCGGTGGGCGACCACGTCGTGCATCTCGCGGGCGATCCTGCCCCGCTCCTCCGTACGCGCCCACTCGGCCCGCTCCTCGGCCCGGTCCGCCAGGAGCGACAGCTCCCGCTCCAGCGAGTCGGCCCGCTCCCGCAGGCTCTCCATGAGCCGCCGCCGCGCCCCGATGTACAGACCGAGGAGCACGGACGGCGCCGTCAGCCCCAGCGCCATGAAGAGGGACATCAGCAGGACGTACCAGTCGCCCGACTCGGCCTGGGCGGTGACGCTCTGCCGCAGCCGTACGTAGGTGACGATGAGCGTGCCGACCAGTGTCATCCCCGTCAGCACGACGGTGATCCTGCGCGGCACGTCCGAGGCGGCCAGCGTGTACAGGCCGACGAGGGCCATCAGGAAGCCCATCTCGGCGGGCGTCATCGCGATCGACACCAGCACCACGGCGATCGGCCGGCGCCGGCGCACCAACAGCACCGATCCGGCCAGCAGCCCGAAGATCACCGCCACCGGCACCGGCAGCCCGGTGTCCCCGGCGAACCGCACCCCCTCCAGCGCACACTCCAGCGCCGAAACCAGCGCCAGTCCCACGTCCAGGGCGACACCGCGCCGCCGCTCCCACCACCAGTAGCCGCGGGTGGTCGGTCCCGCCGCTTCCCGGTCTGCCCCCGTTGCGGTCATGGCATCCAGACTACGGGCGGGCGCATCCCGATTTCCGGAGACTCCGTCAGCGCGGGAGGCACCCTGGCGTGTACGGAGGCGGGGAACCGGGTTCCGCTTCGGAGCGGGCACCCGACTGCGGACGCCGGCACCCGATGCCGGACGCCGGACGCCCGACGCCGGGCGAGCGCAATCCGACATCCGTGCGGGAAGAACCCGGAAGATCGCGGGAGATCAGCGGGACTGTCGGCGGGCGATCAGCGTGACCATCGGCGGGAGGTCGCACCCGGTGACGGGGGAACGCGGGAGAACACCGGTGAGGGCCAACGGGATTGTCCCGGCGGCCGTGCAGCCGGGGCACCCGGTTTCACCGTCGCGCGGAGGGCGCTCGGTACGGCATAGTGTTGGGTGCCGATCGAGCGGACTGAAGAAGCATCCGCTTTGTTCCCCCATGGTGTAATTGGCAGCACAGTAGCTTTTGGTGCTATTTGTCCGGGTTCGAGTCCTGGTGGGGGAGCTTTGTACGCGGGCCCCGACCTCACCGGTCGGGGCCCGCGCTCGTTTCACGCCGAAACACCCCCGGTATCCTGCGGATGTCCACCACCCGAAGCCGAAGGGCACATCCGTGAGCGCCAACCCCCCGGCCGCCGTCGTCGTCCTCGCAGCGGGTGAGGGCACCCGCATGAAGTCGAAGACCCCCAAGGTCCTGCACGAGATCTCCGGGCGCTCGCTCGTCGGACATGTCGTCGCCGCCTCCCGTGAGCTGGGCCCCGAGCACCTCGTCGTGGTCGTCGGCCACGCGAGCGAGCAGGTCACCGCGCACCTCACCGCCGGGGACACCCCCGTACGCACCGCCTACCAGGCCGAGCAGAACGGCACCGGACACGCCGTGCGCATGGGGCTCGAAGAGCTCGGCGGCACCGTCGAGGGCACCGTGATCGTCGTCTGCGGCGACACCCCACTGCTCTCCGGCGAGACCCTGTCCGCACTCGCCGCCACCCACTCCGCCGACGCGAACGCCGTCACCGTGCTGACCGCCGAGGTCCCGGACTCCACCGGCTACGGCCGGATCGTCCGCGACGCGGCCACCGGCGCGGTCACCGCGATCGTCGAGCACAAGGACGCCACCGAGGCGCAGCGCGCGATCCGCGAGATCAACTCCGGGGTCTTCGCCTTCGACGGCCGGCTGCTCGGCGACGCGCTCGGCAAGGTGCGCACGGACAACAGCCAGGGCGAGGAGTACCTCACCGACGTGCTGTCGATCCTGCGCGAGGCGGGCCACCGGGTGGGCGCGTCGGTCGCGCCCGACCACCGGGAGATCCTGGGCATCAACAACCGGCTGCAGCTGGCCGAGGCCCGGCGGCTGCTCAACGAGCGCCTGCTGGAGCGCGCCATGCTGGCCGGCGTGACGGTCGTGGACCCGGCGTCGACGCTGATCGACGCCACGGTGACGTACGAGCGGGACGCGGTGGTGCACCCGGGTACGCAGCTGCTGGGCACGACTCACCTCGCCGAGGACGCCGAGGCCGGCCCCAACTCCCGGCTGACGGACACCGTCGTGCACGCGGGCGCGCGGGTGGACAACACGGTCGCGCTCGGTGCCGAGGTCGGCCCCGGCGCGACGGTCGGCCCCTTCGCCTACCTGCGGCCGGGCACCCGGCTGGGCGCGAAGTCGAAGGCCGGGGCGTACGTGGAGATGAAGAACGCCACGATCGGCGAGGGCACCAAGGTCCCGCACCTGAGCTACGTCGGTGACGCGACGATCGGCGACCACACCAACATCGGTGCGGCGAGCATCTTCGTGAACTACGACGGTGTGGCCAAGCACCACACCACGATCGGGTCCCACTGCCGGACCGGGTCGGACAATATGTTTGTGGCGCCCGTCACGGTGGGGGACGGCGTTTACACGGCGGCGGGTTCGGTCATCACCAAGGATGTGCCGTCCGGTTCGCTGGCCGTCGCCCGGGGCCAGCAGCGGAATATCGAGGGCTGGGTGGCCCGGAAGCGTCCCGGCAGCGCGGCCGCGCAGGCGGCCCAGGCCGCGGCCGGGGAGGCCGACGCCGAAAGCTGACCGGAAACAGGTGCGCCGAAGGCGGCGTACCGTGATAGATGCTCACCCATTTCGGCTGGCTCGTCGCACATCGGGACACATGCGCGCGGCGCCAGATACACGTCTGAGGAGACTGTGCTGTGACCGGGATCAAGACGACCGGCGAGAAGAAACTGATGTTCTTCTCCGGCCGCGCCCACCCCGAGCTGGCCGAGGAGGTCGCACATCAACTGGGTGTCGGTCTCGTGCCGACGAAGGCCTTCGATTTCGCCAACGGTGAGATCTACGTGCGTTTCCAGGAGTCCGCCCGCGGCGCCGACTGCTTCCTGATCCAGAGCCACACGGCTCCGATCAACAAGTGGATCATGGAGCAGCTCATCATGCTGGACGCGCTGAAGCGCGCGTCCGCCCGGTCCATCACGGTGATCGTGCCGTTCTACGGCTACGCCCGCCAGGACAAGAAGCACCGTGGTCGCGAGCCGATCTCGGCGCGTCTGATCGCGGACCTGATGAAGACGGCGGGTGCGGACCGCATCCTCACCGTGGACCTGCACACCGACCAGATCCAGGGCTTCTTCGACGGACCGGTCGACCACTTGTTCGCGCTGCCGATCCTGGCGGACTACGTGGGCGCCAAGGTCGACCGTTCGAAGCTGACGATCGTCTCCCCGGACGCCGGCCGCGTGCGCGTGGCCGACCGCTGGTGCGACCGGCTGGACGCGCCGCTGGCGATCGTCCACAAGCGCCGCGACAAGGACGTGCCGAACCAGGTCAGCGTCCACGAGGTCGTCGGCAACGTCCAGGGCCGGGTCTGCGTGCTGGTCGACGACATGATCGACACGGGCGGCACGATCTGCGCCGCCGCCGACGCCCTGTTCGCGCACGGCGCCGAGGACGTCATAGTGACGGCCACCCACGGCGTGCTGTCCGGGCCGGCCGCGGACCGTCTGAAGAACTCGAAGGTCAGCGAGTTCGTCTTCACGGACTCCCTGCCGACCCCGGGCGAGCTGGAGATCGACAAGATCACGGTTCTCTCGATCGCGCCGACGATCGCGCGCGCGGTGCGCGAGGTCTTCGAGGACGGTTCGGTCACGAGCCTCTTCGAGGAGCAGGCGTGACACCGCGGTGATCAGCGGATGATCACCCACACGTGATCCACTTTGGGTGCGGCCTCCCCGCCGGGTAGACTCAGCGAGTTGCTCGGCGAGGGAGGCCGTTCTCATGAGTTCTCATGGGGGCCGGCGGTCCGTTATCGACGCGCTCTTCGTAGCAGGCCTGTCGTGGGCCGGGTGACCGTCGCAGTTCCGTCACCTTACGAGGAGTGCATCATGGCCGAGATCAAGCTCGCCGCAGAGGTCCGTACCGAGTTCGGCAAGGGCGCCGCCCGCCGTACCCGTCGTGCCAACATGGTCCCCGCGGTCGTCTACGGCCACGGTGCCGAGTCCGTCCACATCAACCTGCCGGCCCACCAGCTGCAGCTGGCGCTCCGCACCGCCAACGTCCTCATCGGTCTCGAGATCGACGGCAAGGACGCCCTGGTCATCCCGAAGGCCGTCCAGCGCAACGCCATCAAGGGCAACATCGAGCACGTCGACCTCCTCACCGTGAAGCGCGGCGAGAAGGTCGAGGTCGAGATCGCGGTGCACGTCGAGGGCGAGCTGGCCCCGGGCGCCAACCTGCTCGAGTACGTGCAGAACACCCTGCTCGTCGAGGCCGAGGCCACCCACATCCCCGAGTCCGTCACGGTCTCCATCGCGGGTCTGGACGCCGGTGACTCGATCCTGGCGAAGGACATCCCGCTGCCCAAGGGCTCCGTGCTCGCGGGCGACGAGGACGCCGTCGTGCTCCAGATCGTCGCCGCGCAGGTCGAGGAGGCCCCCGCCGAGGAGGCTCCCGCCGAGGCCTGATCCTCGCCCCACCTGCTTCACTGACGGGGTGGCGGTTCCCTTCCGGGGATCCGCCGCCCCGTTTCCCTGTCAACACTGGTCCGTACGCGAGGAGACCGAGCGCAGATGTCCGACGTCACCGACCCCTGGCTGATCGTGGGCCTCGGCAACCCCGGTCCCGAGTACGCGGCGAACCGGCACAACGTCGGGTTCATGGTCGCCGACCTCCTGGCCGAGCGGATCGGCGGGAAGTTCAAGCGGGCGCAGAAGGCGCAGGCGCAGGTGCTGGAGGGCCGGATCGGTCCGCCCGGACCCGCGAGCCGGCGGGTGGTGCTGGCCAAGCCGATGTCGTACATGAATCTGTCCGGCGGGCCCGTCACGGCGCTGCGCGACTTCTACAAGGTGCCCACGGACCACATCGTGGCGGTCCATGACGAGCTGGACATCGACTTCGGCATGCTGCGGCTGAAGCTGGGCGGCGGCGACAACGGGCACAACGGGCTGAAGTCGATGACGAAGGCCATGGGTCCGGACTACCACCGGGTGCGGTTCGGGATCGGCCGTCCGCCGGGGCGGATGCAGGTCGCCGACTTCGTGCTGAAGGACTTCTCGGGTACGGAGCGCAAGGAGCTGGCCTACCTGGTCGACCGGGCGGCGGACTCGGTGGAGTGCCTGCTGGCGGACGGGCTGGATCGGGCCCAGACCACGTACAACTCCTGACATTCCCGCTGGTTCTCGGGCCATTTTCGGCCACAGGTTGACCGAGGGCACGGCTCTGCCCAAAAATCGGCCCCCATGAAAAAGCGGAGCTCCTCCCCCCGGCTGCTGGCCCACGGCCGTGCTTTCCTCGCGGGCTGCATCGTCCTGCTGCTGCTCGTCGCGGGTACGTGGTCGTCCTGGAACACCGCGCACCACATCGTCCTGGCCAAGGGCCGTGAGCACGGCACCATGGCGGTCACGGGGTGCGGCGAGGACGTGTGCACGGGGTCGTTCGCACCCGACGCGGAGTCGGGTGACCGGGCCGCCGTGACGGTCCCGCGGTCCGTCGCGGCGAAGAAGGGTGACCGCTTCCCCGTCGTGGTGAAGCCCGGCACCGGTGACGTCGTACGCACCGGAACGCCGGGCTTTCTGCATGCCTGGGTGCCGCTGGGCGGCGCGCTGGTGCTGGCCGCCCTGGTGATCGGCGGCGGTCTGCGGCTGACGCGGACCGCCTGGGGTACGGGGATCGCGGGCGCGGCCCTGCTGACGGCGACGTTCATCGCCCTCTGACAGGGCCGCACCCGCTCACCTCCGTACGGGTCAGCCGGTGTTGCGCAGGCCCGCGGCGACACCGTTCACGGTGAGCAGCAGGGCCCGGGCGAGCAGCGGGTCGGCCTCCTCGCCCCGCTCGGCCGCCTGGCGCTGGCGGGCCAGCAGCGACACCTGGAGGTAGGAGATCGGGTCCAGGTAGGCGTCGCGGATGGCGAAGGTCTGCTGGAGCACCGGGCTGGTGCCGAGCAGTTCGGTGTTGCCGGTGACCTTGAGGACTTCCTGGACGGTCAGCGCGTGCTCGGCCTCGATGTCGTCGAAGACGTGCTTGAGCTCGTCGGGGACGAGGGTGTCGACGTAGTGCCGGGCGATGCGCAGGTCGGTCTTGGCGAGGGTCATCTCGACGTTGGAGAGGAAGTTCTGGAAGAAGTGCCAGTGTTCGTGCATCTCTTCCAGGACGGTGCCCAGACCGGCCTCGCGCAGTGCCTTGAGGCCGGAGCCGACGCCGTACCAGCCGGGCACGATCTGCCGTGACTGGGTCCAGCCGAAGACCCACGGGATGGCGCGCAGGCCGTCGAGCGAGACGCCCGAGCCGGGGCGGCGGGAGGGCCGCGAGCCCAGGTGCAGGTCGGCGAGCTGGTCCACCGGGGTGGAGGCGAGGAAGTACGTCGGCAGGTCGGGGTCCTCGACCAGCTTGCGGTACGCGGCGTGGGCGGCGTCCGAGACGGTGTCCATCGCCGCGTCCCAGCGGGCCAGGGCCTCGTCGGACTGACGCGGCGCGGTGTGCAGCGCGGAGGCCTGGAGGGTGGCCGCGACGGTCAGCTCCAGGTTCTCCCGGGCGAGGGCGGGGATGAGGTACTTGTCGGAGATGACCTCGCCCTGCTCGGTCACCTTGATCTCGCCCTCCAGCGTGCCCCAGGGCTGCGCGAGGATCGCGTCGTGCGAGGGGCCGCCGCCGCGGCCCACGGTGCCGCCGCGGCCGTGGAAGAGCCGCAGCCGTACGCCGTAGCGGTGGGCGACGTCGCGGAGCCGGCGCTGGGCGCGGTGGATCTCCCACTGGGAGGTGGTGATGCCGCCGAACTTCGAGGAGTCCGAGTAGCCGAGCATGACCTCCTGGACGTCGCCGCGGAGGGAGACGAGGAGGCGGTAGGAGGGGTCGGCGAGCATCTCGTCGAGGATGACGTCGGCGGCGCGGAGCTCGTCGGTGGTCTCCAGGAGCGGCACGATGCCGATCTTGGCCCAGCCGCCGTGCAGGTCGACGAGGCCGGCCTCACGGGCGAGGACGGCCGCGGCGAAGACGTCGTCGGCGCCCTGGCACATCGAGATGATGTAGGACTCGATGACTTCGGGGCCGAAGCGCTCGAAGGCTTCCTTGATGGTGTGGAAGACGCCGAGGGTCTTCTCGCCCGCGGCGTCCAGCGGGGCCGGGGTCGGGGCGAGCGGGCGACGGGACCTGAGCTCCTTGGCGAGGAGCTTCTGCCGGTAGTCGCGCGGCATGTCGGCGTAGCGCCAGGACTCCTCGCCGAGGCGGTCGAAGAGCTGGCCGAGCGCGTGGTGGTGGGCGTCGGCGTGCTCGCGTACGTCCATGGTGGCGAGCTGCAGGCCGAACGCGGAGAGCGTGCGGATGGTGCGGTCCATCCGGCCGTCGGCGACGATGCCGCCCTTGTGCTCGCGCAGCGAGGTCTGGATGAGGGCCAGGTCGGCGATGAGCTGGGCGGTGCCGAGGTAGTCGCAGCCGGGGCGGTGCGGGGTGCCGGAGGCGAGGCGCTCGCGGGTGTTGACGAGCTTCTGCCGGATACAGGTGGCCTTGAGCCGGTAGGGCTCCTCCGCGTTCAGCCGCTTGTAGCGCGGGCTGATCTCGGGGAGCGCCTCCAGGTCGGCCTGGAGGGAGGCGAGGAGCTCGTCGGTGGCTCCGGTGTAGCGGATGGAGTTGGAGAGCAGTCCGCGCAGCTGGTCGACGAGTTCGAGGGCGTCGGTGATGCCGTGCTCGTGCTGGAGGATCAGCACCTCCCAGGTGACGGCGGGCGTCACGTTGGGGTTGCCGTCGCGGTCTCCGCCGATCCAGGTGCCGAAGGTGAGGGGGCGGGTGCCGGCGGGCAGCTCGACGCCGACGCGCTCCAGTTCGGCGGCCAGGTCCTCCAGGACGTCGCCCACGGCGTTGGCGTGGAGCTCGTCGAGGTAGTAGATGGCGTTGCGGGCCTCGTCGGCGGGCTCCGGGCGGACCACGCGCAGCTCGTCGGTCTGCCAGATGAGGTCGATGTTCTCGGCGAGCCGGATGTCCTGGCGGCGCCGGTCGGCCTCGATGACCGGGGTCTCCAGGAGTGCGGCGATGCGGCGGAGCTTGTTCAGTACGGAGCGCCGGGCGGCCTCGGTCGGGTGCGCGGTGAAGACCGGCCGGACGTTGAGGTTCTTGACCGTCTCGCGCAGGTGCTCGGGGTCCGCGTCCTTGAGCCGGTCGGCGGTACGGGCGAGGAGCCCGCCCTCGGCGGCCCGGCGGTCGCGCATCTCGTGGGCGCGGTGGACCTGCTCGGTGACGTTGGCGAGGTGGAAGTACGTGGAGAAGGCGCGCACGAGCTGCGCGGCGGTCTCCAGGTCCGTGTCGCCGAGAAGCTCGGCTGCTGCCTCGCCGTCGGTACGGGTCAGGGCGCGGACGCGCTCGACGAGGTCGAGGAGGTCCTGGCCCTCCTGGCGTACGAGGGTCTCGCCCAGCAGGTCACCGAGGCGGCGGATGTCGGCCCGCAGTTCGGCTCCGGCGGCAGGGGTCTGGTCGGCACTGCTCACAGTGTGCGGCTCCTTGCAGTGGTTGAGCACTTCTGTCACAGGGGGTCCGGGGCTGTCGCGGTGCTGACGTCACCCCCGGGAAAGCAGAGTGCGGACCGCGCTGTCCGACCCACCCAGGATAGGTGTCCACGGGACCGGCGTGCTCGTTGCCCTTGGGGGCGGTTCGTCCCGACGGCACGGTCCCGGCGCCGCAAGGGTCGTGACGGCCGCGCTCTCGTGCTGCGGGCCTCCTCGCTGGCATACTTACGTTGCCGTAGGTTACGGATGCGTAGCCCGCTCAATCCGTCACATTTCCTCACCCCACGGGGGACTCCCCAATGCCCACCAGCCCCGATGTGATCGACGACGGCCTGCCCACGGCAGGCGACCCCGCACCCCCCTCCGGAACGCTCGGCGGCGACAAGAAGCGTTCGATCGAGCAGATCGCGCTGCTGCTCTTCATCGTGGTGCCGTTCGCGGCCCTGGTCGCGGCGGTGCCGCTGGCCTGGGGCCGCGGTGTCAGCTGGCTCGATCTGGGTCTGCTGGTCGGCATGTACTACCTCGGATGCCACGGCGTGACGATCGGCTTCCACCGCTACTTCACCCACGGTTCGTTCAAGGCGAAGCGTCCGCTCCGCATCGCCCTGGCCGTCGCGGGTTCCATGGCGGTGGAGGGCCCACTGGTGCGCTGGGTGGCCGACCACCGCAAGCACCACCGGTTCTCCGACGCCGAGGGCGACCCGCACTCGCCGTGGCGGTTCGGCGAGACCCTGCCGGCGCTGCTGAAGGGCCTGTGGTGGGCCCACATCGCCTGGATGTTCAACGAGGAGCAGACGCCTCAGCAGAAGTACGCGCCCGACCTGGTCAGGGACCCCGCGCTCCGGGCGATCTCGCGTCACTTCCTCACCTTCACGATCATCTCGCTGGCCATCCCGCCGCTGGTCGGTGGCCTGGTCACGATGTCCTGGTGGGGTGCGTTCACGGCGTTCTTCTGGGGTTCGCTGGTCCGGGTCGCGCTCCTGCACCATGTGACCTGGTCGATCAACTCGATCTGCCACGCGGTCGGCAAGCGGCCCTTCAAGTCCCGTGACCGGTCCGGGAACGTGTGGTGGCTGGCGGTCCTGTCGTGCGGCGAGTCCTGGCACAACCTGCACCACGCGGACCCCACGAGCGCACGGCACGGGGTGATGAGGGGCCAGATCGATTCGAGCGCCCGGCTGATCCGCTGGTTCGAGCAACTGGGCTGGGCGCACGACGTGCGCTGGCCCGACGAGTCCCGTATCGACTCCCGGCGCAAGTCCGTGGCTGCCGACCCGGCATGATTGAGGACGTGGCGACCGACGGAAGCACCAGCGGCGAGAAGAGCAGACCTGCCCCCACCCGCCGGACCCGGCGGGTCCGGATGACCGGCAAGGAGCGCCGCGAACAGCTGCTCGACATCGGCCGCGCCCTTTTCGCCGACAAGGGCTTCGAAGGCACATCGGTGGAGGAGATCGCGGCACGCGCCGGGGTCTCCAAGCCGGTGGTCTACGAGCACTTCGGGGGCAAGGAGGGCCTGTACGCCGTCGTGGTCGACCGTGAGATGCGCCAGTTGCTGGATCTGGTGACCGGCGCGCTCACGGCGGGTCACCCGCGGGAGCTGCTGGAGCAGGCGGCGTTCGCGCTGCTCGACTACATCGAGACGTACACCGACGGCTTCCGGATCCTGGTCCGCGACTCCCCGGTCGCCCAGTCCACGGGTACGTTCGCCTCGCTGATCAGCGATATCGCGACGCAGGTCGAGGACATCCTGGGCATGGAGTTCAAGGCCCGGGGCTTCGACCCGAAGCTGGCCCCGCTGTACGCGCAGGCCCTGGTCGGCATGGTGGCGCTGACCGGCCAGTGGTGGCTGGACGTCCGCAAGCCGAAGAAGGCGGAGGTCGCGGCACATCTGGTGAATCTGGCCTGGCACGGGCTGGAGAACCTGGAGTCGAAGCCGCGGCTGATCGGCCATCGTAAGAGCTGACCGCCGCCGTCGCGTGATCACCCGTTGTGATGACGCGACGGCGAAGCGGCCCATACTGTGGTCGTGCAGGACCAGAATCCCGTCCGTGGGAGGAATCATGACCGCCGAGCCGATCGCCGGGCACAGCAGCCGCTGGCCGGTGCCGCCGCAGGACGGATACACGGTGGACGACCTGTTCACCTTGTCCGATCTCCCGCCGCACACGGAATTGCTCGACGGGAGCCTGGTTTTCGTGAGTCCGCAGCGAGATTTCCACAGCACGATGATCGACCTGCTGATGAGCGGGCTTCGTCACTGCGCGCCGCCGGAGCTGAAGGCACGCCGCGAGATGACCGTGGTCCTCGACCGGCGCAATGCTCCCGAACCGGATGTCTGCGTGATCCGGGCGGAAGCGGCCACCGGACGGGAGCTGACGCGTTTCCAGGCCGCGGACGTCCTCCTCGCCGTCGAGGTGGTCTCCCCCGACTCCGAGGCCCGCGACCGCGAGACCAAACCGCACAAGTACGCGACCGCCGGCATTGCGAACTTCTGGCTGGTCGAGATGACCGGCACCGACCAGCACCCCGTTGTGCGCGTCTACGAGCTGGATCCGGTGACGAAGGCGTACGCGCTGACCGGGATCCATCACGACCGGCTGAAGACGGGTGTCCCCTTCCCCGTGGACATCGACATCTCCGCGGAGGCCCTGGCCGCGCTGTGACGGCCTGCCGGGGCGCTCATCCCGCGGTGCGGGCCACGGCGAAGATCCGGCGGAACGGGAAGACCGTGCCGTGCGGGCCCGCCGGGTAGGCGTCGCGCAGCAGGATGCGGTAGGCGGCCAGGAAGGCGTCGCGGGCTGCCGGGTCGTCGGCCAGGGCGGTGAGGACGGGGCGCAGGCCGGTGCCCGTGACCCAGTCCAGGACGGGGTCCTCGCCGGGCAGCGGGTGGAGGTAGGTGGTCTCCCAGACGTCCACGGTGCGGCCCGGTGCCGTCAGGCGTTCCAGGTAGCGTTCGGGGTCGAGCACCGCGTCCCCGTGGCGCAGCAGGCCGCCCAGGCGGTCCCGCCAGGCCGGGGAGCCGGCCAGTTCGCGCATGAGGGTGTGGCTGGGGGCGTCGAAGTTGCCGGGGACCTGGAAGGCGAGGGTGCCGCCGGGGGCGAGGGCGTCCAGCCAGCGGGGGAAGCGGCTCGCGTGGTCGGGGACCCACTGGAACAGGGCGTTGGAGACGATCAGGTCGTACGTCTCGCCGGGTGTCCAGGTCGCGGCGTCGGCCTCGGCGAAGTCCAGCCGGGGTCCGGCGTGGGCGCGGGCCCGCTCCAGCATCTCCGGGGAGTTGTCGTAGCCGGTGATGCGGGCCTGCGGCCAGCGCGCGGCCAGCAGGGCGGTGACGTTGCCGGCGCCGCAGCCGAGGTCGGCGACGCGGGGGGCGCGGTCGTGGGGAAGCGGGCCGATCCGGGCCAGGAGGTCGTGGAAGGGCCGGGTGCGGTGGTCGGCGTGGCGCAGGTACTGCTGCGGATCCCAGGTGGGTGCGGTCATGGGCCCAGGATCATCCCAGAAATATCTTGATGTCAAGACACTTGAATTCAAGAGACTTCATGTCGAGGGACCCTCTACACTGATCGACATGGAGGACGAGGTCGACCGGCTGGTCGCTGCATGGCGCCGAGAGCGCCCTGACCTCGACGTGGAACCACTCGAGGTACTGAGCCGCGTCTCCCGCCTGGCCCGCCACCTCGACCGGGCCCGCAGGATCGCCTTCGCCGAGCACCACCTGGAGCCCTGGGAATTCGACGTCCTGACGTCGCTGCGCCGCGCCGGCGCCCCGTACCAGCTCTCCCCCGGCCAGCTCCTCACCCAGACCCTGGTCACCTCGGGCACGATGACCAACCGCATCGACCGGCTGACCAAGAAGAACCTCGTCGAGCGGCTGCCCGACCCGAACGACCGCCGCGGCGTGCTCGTACGGCTGACCGCGGAGGGCCGCGACAAGGCCGACCAGTCGCTGGCCGGACTGCTGGACCAGGAGCGGGCCATCCTGGGCGAGCTCTCCCACCACCAGCGATCCGAACTGGCCGGACTGCTACGCCAGTTGACCGCCCCGTTCGACAACATCCCCGGCTAGCGCGGCCGGGCCCACTCCGGCCCTCCGGGCCAGCGCCACCGCGGCCAGCGTCGAGTGCACACCCAGCTTTCCCAGCACGTTCTGCATGTGCGTACGCACCGTGTGCGGGGACAGGAACAGCCGCTCCGCCACCGCCTTGCGGCCCAGACCCGCCACCATGCAGCGCAGCACCTCACGCTCGCGCGGTGTCAGCGACTCCACGAGCCGCTCGCTCTCGGTGCGGTGCTTGCGCGCCGCGGTCAGCTCCCGCAGGACGCCGGTCAGCAGCGCGGCCGGCAGATGCGTCTCGTCCCGCAGCACGCCGCGTATGACCGCCAGCAGCCGTTGCAGCGAGCAGTCCTTGGCGACCCAGCCCGAAGCCCCCGCCTGCAGTGCCAGCGCGGCCCTGCGCGGGTCGTCCTTCTCGGCGAGCACCACCGTACGGATCGACGGCTGTCCCGAACGCACCCCGGCCACCAGCGAGATGCCGTCCACCTGGCCGTTCCCGTCCGGTACGGCGACGGGCACCGCGCGGGCGCCCGTGGGCAGGATGCCCAGCTCGGCGTCGACCAGCATCACGTCGTAACGGCGCCCCTCGGCCGCCGCGCGCTCCAGACACCGCAGGGCGGCGGGACCGCTGCCCGCCGCCGACACGTCCACGTCCGGCTCGGCCGCGAGGGCCGCCGCGAGGGACTCGGCAAAGATGCGGTGGTCGTCGACCACGAGAACCCGGATACGAGCCACAGACACCCCCATGCTGCGTGCTTTCCCGGGGCGCCCCTGATCGGCCTGCCCCGAACGGGACGGATCACTGCGGATACGACGCCCGCGACGTCTGTGGCGAACCGCCGTCCACGGCCGCCGCCGTGTCCGGCCGTCACCCGTCCCGGGCGTCGTATCCGACTGTCTCGTCCCCTGAATCAGCACCGGCCCCCACCGGTGCTGTGCATCAGCGTACGGCGGGCGGTGAACCGCGGAAGGCGATTCACGGAACTGACAGCCGAAGGTGTTTAGGGTGTGCTCCATGTTCCGTCTTGAGACAGAAGTGGACAAGGAACGTCGCATTCTGCTGGGCCGCCGGCTGCACGAGGACAACCGGAACGGATCGCCCGGGCTGCGCGCCCTGCGGTCCACCCCCGCCGAACACGAAGTCCCCCTGGAGGTCTGGCTCCTGGACGGGCGTGGGGCACTCGTCGGCGGGCTGTCCGGGCGGACCTGGGCCTACTGGCTCCATGTGGACCTGCTCTGGGTGGACGCCCGCCACCGCGGCCTGGGCCTCGGCGCACGGCTGCTCGCCGAGGCGGAACGCCTCGCCCACGACGACCGGTCCTGCACCCGCTCCCGGCTGGAGACCTGGGACTTCCAGGCCCCCGGCTTCTACCGGAAGCAGGGGTACGAGGTGGTCGGCGAGATCAAGGACTATCCGCCCGGCGTCGCCGAATTCATCCTGGTCAAGCGGCTGACACCCGTCGGGCCCCCGCCGAGGGAACCGCGGGGAAGACTCCTGGGGCGGCGTAACCGGCGGAAGTGAACGCCTCGCTCACGGACTTGGCGACCGTGTCGGCCGCCGCCTCCTCCACCAGCACGATCGCCGAACCGCCGAAGCCGCCGCCGGTCATCCTGGCCCCGAGTGCCCCGGCCGCGTTCGCCGAGGAGACCACCAGGTCCAGCTCCGGGCAGGAGACCCGCAGATCGTCGCGGAGCGAGACGTGTCCCGCGTTGAGCACCGGGCCCGCCGCGCGCACCTCGCCCGCGTCGAGCAGCGCGATGACCTGCTCCACCCGGTGGTTGTCGCTCACCACATGGCGGACGTAGCGCACGACGGACTCGTCCTCGCCCGCCGCCGCCAGGGTGTCGAGCGCGGCGTCGAGACCCTCGTACGGGAGGTCCCGCAGGGTGCCGATGCCCAGGGCGCGGGCCCCCGCCTCGCAGCCCGCGCGGCGTTCCGCGTAGGCGCCGTCACCCAGGGCGTGCTTGACCCGGGTGTCGACGACCAGCAGGTGCAGCCCGTGCGCCGCCAGGTCGAAGGGGACCTGGCGCTGGGTGAGGTCACGGGTGTCGAGGTACAGGGCGTGTCCCTCGGTGCAGCAGGCCGAGGCCATCTGGTCCATGACGCCGCAGGGCACTCCGACGAACGCGTTCTCGGCGCGCTGGCCGAGCACGGCGAGCTCCGGGGCGCTCAGGCCGAGTGCGAAGAGGTCGTTCAGCGCGAGGCCGGTGACGACCTCCAGGGCGGCGGACGAGGAGAGCCCGGCACCCACCGGGACGGTGGACGTGAGCTGGATGTCCGCGCCGGTGACGGGGTGGCCGGCCTCCCGCAGGGCCCAGACGACACCCGCCGGGTAAGCCGCCCAGCCGTGGCCGGAGTGCGGGGTCAGCTCGTCGACGCGCAGGGACACGACGCCGCCGGGTACGTCGGTGGAGTGCAGCCGCAGCACGCCGTCCGTACGGCGGGCGACGGCCGCGCGGGCGGTGTGCGGGAGGGCGAGCGGCATGACGAAGCCGTCGTTGAAGTCGGTGTACTCACCGATCAGGTTCACTCGTCCGGGCGCCGCCCAGATCCCCTCGGGCGCGGTTCCGTAGAGCTCGGTGAAGGTGGCGGTCAGATCGGCGTTCTCGGTCATGGCGTGGTGGGTTCCTCTCGGCGGGCGAACGTCCAGGCGTCGGCGACGATTCCGGCCAGGTCGGCGCGGGACGGCTGCCAGCCGAGCCGTTTCCTGGCGGTGGCGGCGGAGGCGACGAGGACGGCCGGGTCGCCTCCGCGTCGCGGGGCGGCGATCTCGGGTACGGGGTGGCCGGTGACCTGCCGGACGGTCTCGATGACCTCCCGCACGGAGAAGCCGTTGCCGTTGCCGAGGTTGCAGATCAGGTGTTCGCCCGCGGTGGCCGTTTCCAGGGCCAGCAGATGGGCGTCGGCGAGGTCGGCGACGTGGATGTAGTCGCGTACGCAGGTGCCGTCCGGGGTCGGGTAGTCGTCCCCGTACACGGAGATCGCCTCGCGCTGTCCGAGTGCGACCTGGAGGACCAGCGGGATCAGGTGCGACTCGGGGCTGTGGCGCTCGCCGCAGCTGCCGTAGGCCCCGGCGACGTTGAAGTAGCGCAGCGAGACGGCGGCCAGGCCGTGCGCGGCCGCCTCACCGGTGATCATGTGGTCGACGGCCAGCTTGGAGGCGCCGTACGGGCTGGTGGGGGCGGTCGGGTCGGACTCCGTGATGGGGCTGGAGACCGGCTCGCCGTAGGTGGCGGCGGTGGAGGAGAAGACCAGGGTCCGCACGCCGGCGTCGCGCATGGCGGAGAGCAGGGCTGTGGTGCCGCCGACGTTGTTCACCCAGTACTTCTCGGGGTTGACGACGGACTCGCCGACCTGGGAGTACGCGGCGAAGTGCAGCACCCCGTCGTACGAGGAGTCCAGCCACTTGGCGGCGTCCTGGACGCGGCCCTCGATGAATTCGGCCCCGTCGGGGACTCCCTCGCGGAAGCCGGTCGACAGGTCGTCGAGGACGGTCACGGTGTGACCTGCCTCCAGCAGATGCGCGGCGACGACACTGCCGACGTATCCCGCGCCGCCTGTCACCAGGTACTTCTTACCGGGGTTGCTCACTCGCTCGCTACCTCTCGCAGTCGCTGGGCCGCGGCCTCCGGCGGCACGTCGTTGATGAACACGCTCATGCCGGACTCGGAGCCCGCGAGGAACTTCAGCTTGCCGGAGGTGCGCCGGATGGTGAAAAGCTCCAGGTGCAGCCCGAACTCCTCCCGGCCGGGGACCCCGAACGGCGCCTGGTGCCAGGCCGAGATGTACGGGGTCGGCGGCTCTCCGGGGCCGAAGATCCGGTCGAATCGCCTCAATAGTTCCAGATAGATCTGTGGGAACTCTGTGCGGGCGGCGTCGTCGAGCTCCCGCAGGTCGGGTACGCGGTGGCGCGGGTGGAGGTGGACCTCGTAGGGCCAGTGCGCCGCGTACGGCACGAAGGCGACCCAGTGCTCGCCCTCCAGGACGACACGGTCGCCGTCGGCCAGCTCCCGGGCGACGACGTCGTCGAAGAGGTTGCGGCCGGTCTCCGCCAGGTGGTTGGCGGCCGAGCGCATCATCAGCTCGGTGCGCGGGGTGACGAAGGGGTATCCGTAGATCTGCCCGTGCGGGTGGCCGAGGGTGACACCGATCTCGGCGCCCCTGTTCTCGAAGCAGAACACCTGGGTGACCTGCGGGAGTTCGGCGAGTTCGGCCGTACGGTCGGTCCAGGCGTCCAGGACCAGGGCGGCCTGCTCCTCGGTGAGTCCGGCGAAGGACACGTCGTGGTCGGAGGTGAAGCAGACGACCTCGCAGCGGCCCGAGTCACCGGCCAGTGACGGGAAGCGGTTCTCGAAGACGGCGACGTCGTAGTGGCTGTCGGGGATCTCGCTGAGCCTGCCCTCCCGTGAGGGGCAGAGCGGGCACTCGTCGGCGGGCGGGTGGTACGTGCGTCCCTGCCGGTGCGAGGCGATGGCCACCGCGTCGCCGAGCAGCGGATCGCGGCGGATCTCCGAGTCCCCCTCAGACGCGGAGACGGCGTCCAGCGGCCGCCGGTCGACGGCATCGCGGACGACGTCGTCCGCGGAGTCGTAGTAGATCAGCTCCCGGCCGTCGGCGAGTGTCGTGACCGTCTTCTTCACCAGGCTCCTCCATGCAACCCCGTCAAACATAACCGCACACAACAAACCACAAGCAAACACGCACGTCAATGCCCGCCGAGGCCGCCCCACCTGCGGGATGACCCGGTGCGATCAGGATCGAACAGAGACGGGCACGACTATCGTGCGGATTCCCCACGTGAAGGCATAGTTTTCGACACTCCGTGGGCAACCTGGCGGAGGGTGGTGCGGGCACTGGCACCCAGGCGGAGGACGGTGCGGGCACGGACGCCCGGGCGCGAAGGGCCGGCTCCCGTACGGATGCCCAGGCGGAGGGCGGTGCCGGCGCAGGCGCGCAGGCGGAGGGGCGGTGCGGGCACGGACGCCCAGGCGGAGGGCGGTGGCGGCGCGGTGCCTCGACGACCGGCCGCTCCACGGTTCACGCGCGGGCACCCTCGGCACGCGGGCCCGTCACGCCGCAGAACGGCCTCCGCCGCACCACGGGCGCCGGACCGTCACCCGTTCATCCGTTCAGGCGAGGCCGTCCGGCCCCTGCCGTGTGTCCGCCGCCCGGTCCAGAAGCCCCGTACGGGCCGCGAGGGCCGCGGCCTCCAGCCGGGAACTGACGCCCAGCTTCATCAGGACGCGCTGCACATGCGTCCGCGCGGTGCTCGGCGCGATGCCCATCCCGGCCGCGATCAGCCGGGTGTCCTCGCCCTCGGCCACCCGCACCAGCACCTCGACCTCGCGCGGGGTGAGCATCCGCAGCAGCCGCTGGCCCTCGTCGTCCGGCTGGACCGCCGGATGCAGCAGCTCGGCGAACGCCCCCCGCAGCAGCTGCGGGGCGACCGCGGCCTCGCCCGCGCGGGCCTTGGCCATGGCGCGTTCGACACCCTCTATGCGCTCGTCGTGACGGACGTATCCGGCCGCCCCCGCGGCGAAGGCCGCCGCGATCCCGCGCGGGCTCGGCACCGGGCCGAGCACCACGACGGCCACCTGCGGGCGTTCCCGCCCGATCCGCACGATCGGGTCGAACGCACCCGGCTCGGCGGGCGCCGCCGTGCCGAACAGGCAGACCTCCGGCGCCCGGCTGATCACCAGCTCGGCGGCACCGGACGTCGGCGCGGCTGCCGCGAGTACACGGTGGCCGCGCAGTTTCAATGCCGAGGCGAGCGCCTCGGCGAGCAGACGGTGGTCATCGACCACCATGAGCCGCACGCCCATCGAGCAACCCCCCATGTACTGCTGTGCAACTCTGGAAACAGGCCCCCCGGCCCCATGCCCCGGCAAGTTACACGCTTGTTCGAGATGGCGCGCCCTCTACCCGGCAGAAGCCCCCCAGAATGCCGAATCACGCTTCATTCAGGGCTACTTGACGGTCAGAAAACGACCGGCCCTGCCGGTCGACTGATCAACCGGCAGGGCCGTCACCGCTCACCCGCGGAGGGTTCAGCTGGTGGAGAAGGAGACGACGAGGTACTCCTTGTCGTCGAACGCGCTCTTGCGGGGCTCACTGATCATCGTCTCGGAGATGAACAGCCGGCCCTTCCCGTAGATGAACTCGGCGTAGTCGAAGGAGAAGCTGGTCTCCGCGTCCCTGACCGCCTCGTCGTCCGGATTCTGCATCAGCACGGTCTCCTTGAAGGTGGAGCCGTCGATGGAGACGATCTGGCCGCCCTTGTCGTACGGGGGCTCCTTGTACGCGATGACGTTGGTGCCGTCCATCCGCAGCGGGGTCAGCGTGTAGCGGTCGCCGGCGTCCGCCTTGCCGCCGACGAGCTTCCCGGTGGTCAGGTCGAAGGCGACGATCTCGTTGGTGTCGCCGTACTCCCCGCCGCCCTCGTGCTCCTCGGTCGGCACGTAGATCCGGTTGTTGCCGACGGTCACCGAACCGCAGGTCTCGACCTCGGTGGAGCCGCAGCGCGCCGCGTACTGGTCGGCGTCGGCGGAGATCCGGACGATCAGCTTGCCGGTCGCCGCGTCGATGGAGAAGAAGTCCGAGATGCCGCTGCCGTCACCGGCGGTCCTGCCGACATCCGCCGCGACGACGAGTGGCTTCGTGGAGACGATGCTCGCGTACTCGACACCGGCCGGCATCTCGTACGAGGACAGCGGGGCGCCGGTGGCAGGGTCCAGTGCCTGGATCGTGAGCTGAGGTTCGTCGTAGGAGCCGCACTTGCGGACCGCGGCGAGGGCCGCGCCGCCGCCGTAGCCCTTGTCGTAGCAGTTGTCCGTGTCGGTCTTCGGCTTCCACAGCTCGGCGCCGGTGGTGAGGTTGAACGCGGCGCCGCCGCTGGTTCCGCCCGTGGCGACCGTGGTGCCGCTGAGCGTCACCTCGTCGAACTTGACGGCCTGGTCGCCGCTCGACGCGGAGGTGACCGACTTGTTCCAGAGCAGCTTGCCGGTGGCCAGGTCGAGCGCGCCGACCTGGCTGCAGGAGGGGTACTTGTCCCCCTTGGTCGGCTTGCCGTCCTCGAAGAGGACCGCGGTCTTGTAGTCCTTGCTCATGTGCCGGGAGGCGGCGCAGAGCTGGCCCTCCAGCGGGATCGACCAGAGCTCGGTGCCCTTGGCGATGTCGTAGCCGACGATCTCGAAGAGGCCGGTCTTCACGTACGCCTTGTCGGTCAGCCAGGAACCGCTGACCGTGGTGGTCTCGGTGACCTTCGGGTGGGGCAGCTGGAAGCCCACGGAGGACTTGGGGTCCGCCGGCGCCTCCTCGGTGCCGCCGCCGCCCGGTCCACTGCCCGAACCGCCCTTGCCCTCACCGGTCGTGCCGGCCGAGGACGCCTCGGTCTTCTTGCCGCCCTCGTCGTCACCGCCGCTGGAGGCGTAGATGACTCCGCCGCCGACGATCAGCACCACGGCGACGACCGCGGCGAGGATGATCTGCGTCTGCGTGGAGAACTTCTTGCCGCCGTTGTCCGGCTGCGGTGCCCCGTACTGCTGCTGCATCGGAGCGGTCGGATAGCCGTACCCCTGCTGCGGGGGCACGCCGGGCGGTACCTGCTGCGGGAATCCGTAGCCGGGCTGCGTCGGCGGCTGCCCCTGCGGATAGCCGTACGACGGGTTCTGCCCCTGGCCCGGCGCAGGTCCCTGCGGGTAGCCGTACGACGGGTTCTGCCCCTGGCCGGACGGAGGCGTCTGCGGGGCGCCGAATCCGCCGGGCGGGGGCGGCGGGCTGCCGTAGCCGCCCGCGGGCGGGGTCGGCGGTTCGGCGGGCGGCTGCTTGCCGAACGGGTCGGCGGGCGGCGGGGTGGGCGCGCCGAATCCGCCCGGCGGCGGGTCCTGCGGGGCTCCGAATCCGCCCTGGGGCGGATCGTTGGGCGGCTGGGGCGGCTGAGTCATGGCGTACGTACCTCTGAGGGGTCTGAGGAGAGGGGGCTGCGGGTACCGTCGTGATCCGTCACTTGCCGAAGGCCATCATGGTCTTCTGCGACTTCTCTTCCTTGTCGTTCGAGGCACTGACGCGCCCGCTCACGATGAAGGAACGGCCACCCGCGTAAGCGATCTCCGACGTGAAGAAGGAGCTCTCGATCCGGGTCGTCGAGGCCGGGTGCTGCAGCACCACGGCGGGCGCGCCGCCGGTCGGCGCGAGCGTGGCGATCGCCCCGCCCTTGTCGTACGTGGCCTCCACGTAGAGCAGGACGTTGCCGCCCTCCATCCGCAGCGGCTTCACGACGCGTCCGGCGGGGGCCGCGGACTTCCACTTCGGCTTGCCGGTGTTCAGGTCGAACGCGACGACCTTGTTGGTACGGCTGGAACCGCTGGTGTCGTCCTCGGTCGCCATGTAGAAGCTGTTGGCGTCCGCGGCGATCCCGGTACAGCCTTCGAGCTTCTCACCGAAGATCGAGAAGTCGTTGCCGCAGTCCACGGCGAACTTGTCCTCCTTGTCACCCACCAGCTGGGAACGGAGCGTGCCGTTCTCCTTGATGGCGAGGATGGACCACTTCTTCTCCTCGCGCTGGGTCAGCGAGACGACGAGGGGACTCACCGAGTAGACCTTGTCGACCTCCCAGCCGCGCTGGGGCTTGTACGTCCACTTGGGCTTCCCCGTGGAGGGGTCGATCTCCTGGACCTGGTGCTGGGGGTTTTCCACGTCATCGGTGCGGCAGCTGGTCGCGGCGATCAGCTTGGGGCCGCCGGCGAAGGCGAACGGCTGGCAGGTGCCCGCGGGCTTGCCGAACAGCTCCTTGCCGTCGCTGACCCGGTAGGCGTTGGAGTTGCCGGTACGGCCGACGGTCACGGTGTCGCCGCTGATCGCCAGGCCGATGTCGGACATCAGGTCCCAGGTGCCGTTCTTCGTGATCGACTTCTTCCAGCCGGCCTTGCCGGTGTTGAGGTCGACCATCTGCAGATCGGCGCAGTCGGCCTTGTCCGTGGTGCCGTTCTCCACACCGATGACGATCTTGCCGTCGGCCGTGGGGTTGTTGGGCGCCGCGCAGAGGTCCGCGGGCAGCGCGAGGGTCCACTTCTGCTTGCCGTCGGCCACCGAGTAGCCCGCGAGCGAGCGGTACATGCCCTTGACGATCGTGTCACCGACGATCCAGGGGCCGTGCACGTCCGCGCCGTTGCGCGGGAGGTCGATGTCGTTCGTCGTGAGCCAGAGGACCTTGGCCTCGCCCGCCTTGCGCCCCGCGTTGAGGTCGTCGTCCACCTCGCGGCCGTCGCCGTTGCCGTCACCCTCGTCGACGGTGGGCGAGGCGCTCGGATCCGCCGGCCCGGTGCTGGTCCTGGCGACGGGCTTCTTCTCGTCGTCGCCGCTCGTGGCGAGGAAGATGCCACCGCCGACGACGAGCAGCGCGGCGAGCGCCGCACCGATGACGACCGCGGGCTTGCCCTTGAAGGGGCCGCCCGTGCCGGAGCCGCCGGGGACGGGCGCGCCGGGGTACTGCTGCTGCGGGTAGCCGTGACCGCCGGGCTGCGTCGGCTGACCGTATGCCCCGGGCTGCGTGGGCTGACCGTAGGCCCCCGGCTGCGTGTACGGGCCCGGCTGGGCCGGCTGTCCGTAGGGGCCGGGCTGGGCGCCGTACGGGCCGGGCTGCTGGCTGTACGGGCCCGGGGCCTGCGGGTAGCCGTAACCCGGCTGCTCGCCGGGGGCCTGCGGGTAGCCGTAGCCGGGCTGGGGCTGCGGCGCGCCGGGAGGCGGCGTCTGCGGTGCGCCTCCGGGCGCCTGCGGCGGGGTCTGGGGTGGCGGCGGCGGCTGAGGAGCTCCCTGCGGCGGCTCCTGCGGAGACCCGAAGCCTCCCTGCGGCGGTTGCTGGCTGGGCGGCTGGGTCATCAGCACGTCCCCCTTCGTGCGGTGCGGTCCGGTGTCCTGTTCGTTCTCCCCCGCGATTCCGGCAGGGCGGGATGCCCCCGGAAAGGAGCGAATGGGACATGGAGTCCGCGGTGTTACGACAGTCGAGCGGGGCTTCTTTGTACCACCCGCCTGACGCCGCACACCGGGTCGGTCCGCCCCCTGTTCCCAAGGGAGGACCGGCTCGTGATGCCGCCGTTACGCATGCACGGGACCCGGCCGGGAGCCCTGCGGCCGACGCTCCGTCAACTTGCCCCGACGTAGGCGGCTTTGACGAAATGCCGCAGACACTTCCTGACGTATCACCCGCTTTTGTGCCGTAATCAGCGGATCACACGGAACCCTCACCTGCCGAAGACCATCAGGGCCGTGGCCGCCATCTCCTCCGCGTCGTCGTCCGCGCTGATGCGGCTCGCCATGACGAAGGCACGCCCGTCGACATAGGCGGCCCTCGCCCGGAAGAGCGTCGCCTCCGTCGGGGCGCCCGCCGCCGGATGCCGGAGCAGCGTCCTGAGCGCGCCCCCGGAGGAGGCGAGCGTGGCGAACGAGCCGCCCTTGCGGTATGAGGGCTCCACACGGATCAGTACGTCGTCGCCCTCCATCCGCAGCGGCAGAACGTTCTGGTCCTCGGGCCCGGTCACGTCCCACACGGTCCGGCCTGTCGCCAGGTCGAAGGCGACGACCTTGTTGGTGCTGGACTCCTTGGTCACCTTGGGCAGGGTCGCCAGGTACAGCTTGTCCGCGTCGGCCGTGACCCCGGCGCAGCCGTCCAGGGTGCCGCCGGTCTCCACGGAGTCCTCGCCGCACCTCACCGCGTAGTTCTCGGTGCCGGTGACCAACTCGGAGCGGTAACCGCCGTCCTCGTCGAGGACGACCCCGGCCCACTGCTCGTCCTTCTGGATCGCGATGACGAGCGGCCGCGCCGAGAACACGTGCGTGATCTTCCAGCCGTCCTTCACCCGGTACGTCCACAGCGGCTTTCCGGTGACCGGGTCGACCTCCTGGACCTGCTGGCGGACGGGGTCGGCGGGCTCCACCTGGCAGCTGACGGCGGCGATCATCCGGGGGCCGCTGGTGAAGGCGAACGGCTGGCAGACATCCTTCCGCTTGCCGAACAGCTTCGTCCCGTCACTGACCCGGAAGGCGTCGGTGTTGCCGGTGCGCCCGAAGGTCACCGTGTCCCCGCTCACCGACATCGCGACGTGCGACAGCCCGTCCTGGATGTCGCTGCGGTCGACCGTCTTCTTCCAGCCCGCCTTGCCGGTGCGCAGATCGATCATCTGCAGGACCGAGCAGTCCGCCTCCCGCTCCGAGACGTTGTCCTCGACGCCGACGACGATCTTCCCGTCGTCGGTGGGCAGGGAGGGCGCCGCGCAGAGGTCGGTGGGCAGGGCGAGGGACCACTTCTCCGCGCCGTCGGACTGCGCGTAGCCGGAGACCGTGCGGTACATGGCCTTGACGACGGTGTCCCCGGCGAACCAGGGGCCGTACGCCTCCTCCCCGTACTGCGGCAGGTCGACGCCGTTCTCCCGCAGCCAGAGCACTTTCGCCTCACCGGGCTTGCGGGCGGCGTTGAGCTCGGCGGCGGTCGGTCCGGCGGTCTTCTCGTCCTTGCCGTCGTCCTTGCCGGAGCCCGAGCCGGTCGGGTCCCCAGTGCCCTTTCCCGCCACGGGCTTCGCGTCGCTCCCGTCGCCGCTCGTGGCGAACCAGACGCCGCCCCCGGCGACGAGCAGCACGGCGAGAACGGCACCGATGACCAGCCCGGCTCTGCCCCCGAACGGCCCGCGCCCGCTCCCGGACCCGCCGGTCCCCGGCGGCGGGGAGCCGGCCCCGTACGGCGCCTGCGGCGGATGGCCCTGCGGCCCGGGCTGCGGGGCGTACGGCCCCGGCGCCCGCTGCCCGTAATGACCCGGCTGCTGGGTGTACGGTCCGGGCTGCTGCTGCCCGTAGGGGCCCGGCTGCTGGGTGTACGGCCCCTGCGGGGCGCCCTGCGCCGGGGGGTAGCCGTACGACGGGGACGCGGGCGGGTAGCCGTACGACGGGCCTGCGGGCGGTGGGCCCTGCGGGGGGTCGTACGGTGCCCCGAAGCCCCCCTGCGGCGGTTGCTGGCCGGGTGGCTGGGTCATCTGCGCGTCCCCCTTCGAGCGGCACGGCCACCGCAAGGTCACCGCGATTCGGGCAGCCTACTTTCTACCACCCGCCTCACCCGACCCTGCGGCCCCACCTGCACCGGAGGGCTCGTCATGCGCCTGCGGTCAGGCGTCCTCGGCCAGTTCGAGCCAGCGCATCTCCAACACGTCCCGTTCCGCGACCAGTTCCCGCAGTTCCGCGTCGAGCTCGGCCACCTTGCCGAAGTCCGTGGCGTTGTCGGCGATCTGCGCGTGCAGGGCCGTCTCCCTGGTCGACATCTTGTCGAGCTGCCGCTCGACCTTCTGCAGTTCCTTCTTCGCGGCACGCGCCGCCTGCGGCGACACGGCCTCCGCCGGTGCCGTCCGGGGCGCCGAGGCCGCCGCGGCGGAGGCGGGCGTGGCCGTCTCCTCCATCCGCTGCCTGCGCTCCAGGTACTCGTCGATCCCGCGCGGCAGCATCCGCAGCGCCCTGTCCCCGAGGAGGGCCATCACCTTGTCGGTGGTCCGCTCGATGAAGAACCGGTCGTGGGAGATCACGATCATCGACCCGGGCCAGCTGTCGAGGAGGTCCTCCAGCTGGGTCAGGGTCTCGATGTCCAGGTCGTTGGTGGGCTCGTCGAGGAAGAGGACGTTGGGCTCGTCCATCAGCAGCCGCAGGATCTGCAGCCGCCGCCGCTCACCACCGGACAGGTCGCCGACCGGGGTCCACTGCTTCTCCTTGGTGAAGCCGAACTGCTCGCAGAGCTGGCCGGCCGTCATCTCCCGGCCCTTGCCGAGGTCGACCCGGTCGCGTACCTGCTGGACGGCTTCGAGCACGCGCAGGTTCGGGTTGAGCTCCGCGACCTCCTGCGAGAGGTAGGCCAGCTTGACCGTCTTGCCGACGACGATCCTGCCGTCCGCGGGCTGCACGTCGCCCTGGGTGCGGCAGGCCTCGGCGAGCGCCCGGAGCAGCGAGGTCTTGCCCGCGCCGTTCACACCGACCAGGCCGATGCGGTCACCGGGGCCGAGCTGCCAGGTGAGGTGGGTGAGCAGGGTCTTGGGGCCGGCCTGGACGGTCACGTCCTCCAGGTCGAAGACGGTCTTGCCGAGCCGCGCGTTGGCGAACTTCATCAGCTCGCTGGTGTCGCGCGGCGGCGGCACATCGGCGATCAGCTCGTTGGCCGCCTCGATGCGGTAGCGCGGCTTGGACGTACGGGCGGGGGCTCCGCGCCGCAGCCAGGCCAGCTCCTTGCGCATCAGGTTCTGCCGCTTGGACTCCTCGGTCGCGGCGATCCGCTCCCGCTCGGCCCGGGCGAACACGTAGTCGCTGTAGCCGCCCTCGTACTCGTGGACGGAGCCACGCTGGACGTCCCACATGCTGGTGCAGACCTGGTCGAGGAACCATCGGTCGTGGGTGACGCAGACGAGTGCGGAGCGGCGGGTACGCAGGTGCCCGGCGAGCCAGGAGATGCCCTCGACGTCGAGGTGGTTGGTGGGCTCGTCGAGGACGATCAGGTCCGGCTCGCCGATGAGCAGCTTGGCCAGTGCGATGCGGCGCCGCTCACCACCGGAGAGCGGGGCGATGACGGTGTCCAGGCCGTGCTCGAAGCCCGGCAGGGCGAGGCCGCCGAACAGCCCCGTCAGCACGTCGCGGATCTTCGCGCTGCCCGCCCACTCGTGGTCGGCGAGATCGCCGATGACCTCGTGACGGATGGTGGCCTTCGGGTCGAGCGAGTCGTGCTGGGTGAGGACACCCAGGCGCAGCCCGCCGTTGTGGGTGACCCGGCCGGTGTCCGCGTCCTCCAGCTTGGCGAGCATCCGGATGAGCGTCGTCTTGCCGTCGCCGTTGCGGCCGACGACGCCGATCCGGTCGCCCTCGGACACCCCGAGGGATACACCGTCGAGCAGGGCACGGGTGCCGTACACCTTGCTGACCTGCTCGACATTGACCAGATTGACGGCCATTTCACTCCTGCGTCGGGGATCCCTGCGGTGGGGACCGCTCGACGTCCCAGAGTAGTCGCCGTGGGAGGTGCGATAGCGTGCGGCGATCGATCATGGGGAGTAACCCCAGGTCGGAGCGGTACGGAACATCTCCGGGGTGGGGGACTTCATGATGCGTGTCACGATGCGGACCTTGATACCGGTGGTCCTGGCGGCCACGGCTGCGGCGGGCTGCTCCGCCGGCGGTACGGACGCGGACCCGGGGAAGAACGGGGACGGCGCCCCCTCGAAGGCGGCCGGGACCGCGAGCCCGCAGGCCGCCGCGAAGGGCGGCACGCTCGGCGGCGCGGGCTCGGCCTGCGAGCTGCCGGTGACCTTCGACCTGGCGGCGGACTGGAAGCCGCAGGCCGTCGATGTGGACCCCGGCTCCGAGCTCGCGGTGGCACTGGGGCAGCAGGGCTCGGCCACGATGGTCTGCGAGATCGACGCCAAGCCGGCCGGCAACATCGGCTACCTCCGGGTCTGGCGGGGCAAGGGTCCCGGCACCGCGCCGCGAGCGGCGCTGGAGGATTTCGTGGCCGGCGATCCGAAGGCCTCCGGGGCGTCGTACGAGGCGATGGAAGCGGGGTCGGTGGAAGCCGCGGAGGTCACCTACACGGTGGAGGTGCTGGACGGGCGGAAGACGGAGAGCGCCTTCGCGGTCGCGACACCGGACGGCCCGGTCGTGGTGCACCTGGGCGGGCTGGACTCCGAGGAGCACCGGGAGATGCTGCCCGCGTACGAGCTGGCGAAGAAGTCCCTGGAACTCGGCTGACGGTGCGCGCCCGGCGGCCTTTGCCCCGCCCTTGACCACTACGGCCGTTGAGTGGCTTCCCGCAGGCGCACACCCCGCTCACCGGCCCGCGCGCTCCACGAGCAGCCAGCCGCCGAGTGCCATCGCCACGGCCGCCGGGGCGCTGACCCGTACGGCGATCAGCAGTGCCGTGTGGCCTTCCAGCAGTCCGCCGTAGCCGACCATGGACAGGCCGAGCACCCCCAGCAGGGTGAGCGTCACTCCGAGGGCCGAGAGGGGGCCCGAGCGGTCGCCCCGGCCGGGGACGGCGGAGACCGGCCGTTCGAAGGTGCGGAAGACGGCGACCAGGGCCGCGGTGACCGCGGCGGCCACCGCGATCCGCGGCGGCACCTGCGCCCACCAGGCGCCGGTGGCCGGCTCGGGCAGCGGGATGCCGAGGGCGAGCATCGCCCCGTACACGCCGAGCATCGCGGTGAGGTGCCAGAGGAACGCGGTCATGGCGACGCCGTTGGCGGCCACGACCGTGCGCCAGACCCGGGGCCGGGCCACCAGCCGCGCCCCGGGAGCACGCAGCAGCTCCACCGCGCCGACGAGCCAGAGGCCGTGGCACAGCAGCGCGAGGGTGGGCGGGGCCATGTTGCTGATCTTTTCGCCGGGCATGCCGACCATCGACAGCGGATACGGGCCGAGGGCCACCAGCGCGGCGGCCGCGCCCAGTCCGGCCCCGGCGAGGAGCGCGGGGCGGCGGATCCGGCCGTCGGCGCGCAGGAAGCCGAGCTGGTGCACGGCGAGCCAGACGAACGCGAAGTTGAGGAATTCGAGGTACGGCACCCCGGCGGCGAACCTCAGTACGTCCACCGCGGCGGCGGCCCCCGCGAGCGCGGCGAACGCCCCCCAGCCGTAGCGGTCGTGGAGCTTCAGCAGCGGCGGGGTGAACGCCACCATCGCCAGGTAGATCCCGATGAACCAGAGCGGCTGGGTCACCAGCCGGAGTGTGACGCCGGTCAGTCCGCCGCCCCCGCCGAGCAGTTGCACGATCAGCGCGGCGGCGCCCCACACCAGGACGAAGACCATGGTGGGCCGTAGCAGCCGCTGGAGCCGGGCCCGCAGGAACGCCGAGTAGACGGAGTCCGTGGAGCCCTCGGGGCGCTTGCGGAGCAGTGAACGGTAGGACAGGGCGTGGGAGAAGCCGCCGACGAAGAAGAACACCGGCATGATCTGGAGCACCCAGGTCAGCGGTTGCAGTCCGGGGACGACGGCGAGGAGGTTGCCGACCCCGCCGGTGGTGACGGCGGCCATCAGCCAGTGGCCGAGGACGACCGTCCCGAGCGAGGCGACCCGCAGCAGGTCGATGTAGCGGTCCCGGGTGACGGGCGTCGCCCCGGCCAGTTCGCGAACACTTGATCCCATACGGATACGGTCGCGCCGCACGCCCGGGGGCGGCAGCGCGACCGTACTCAATTCCCGTCCGAGTACCGGCGGTCAGACGACCGTGGCGCCCGGCGCCGGGGACACGGCCACCCGGGCGGTGCGGCACGTCCCCGAGGTGAGCAGCGCGTCGGCCACCTTCCGCGCCGACTCCGCGTCGGCCACCAGGAACGCCGTGGTCGGCCCGGAACCCGAGACCAGCGCGGCCAGGGCGCCCGCGGCGGTGCCCGCCGCGAGGGTGTCGGCCAGTGCGGGGCGCAGCGAGAGCGCCGCGGCCTGCAGGTCGTTGCTCAGGGCTCCCGCGAGCGCGGTGGTGTCCCCGGAGCGCAACGCGGCCAGGAGCGCGGCGGAGGCGGCGGGTTCGGGCACGTCCGTACCGGCGGTGAGCCGGTCGAACTCGCCGTAGACCGCCGGGGTGGAGAGTCCGCCGTCGGCGACCGCGAAGACCCAGTGGAAGGTGCCGCCGACGTCGGCCGTGGTCAGCTGCTCGCCGCGGCCGACGCCGAGGGCTGCCCCGCCGACCAGGCTGAACGGCACGTCGCTGCCCAGCTCGGCGCAGATGGCGAGCAGTTCGTCGCGGGTCGCGCCGGTGGACCACAGGGTGTCGCAGGCCAGCAGCGCGGCGGCGCCGTCGGCGCTGCCGCCCGCCATGCCGCCCGCGACGGGGATGTCCTTGGCGATGTGGATGTGCACGTCGGGTGCGATGCCGTGCCGCCCGGCCAGCGCGATCGCGGCGCGGGCCGCGAGGTTGGTGGCGTCCTGCGGGACCTGGGCGGCGTCCGGGCCGGAGCAGGTGACGCGCAGCTCGTCGGCGGGGGTGACGGTGACCTCGTCGTACAGGCCGACGGCGAGGAAGACATTGGCCAGGTCGTGGAAGCCGTCGGGTCGCGGGGCGCCGACCGCGAGCTGCGCGTTGACCTTGGCGGGCACACGGACGGTGACGCTGTGGGTCATGCGGAGGGCTCCGGCTTGTTCTCGGCGACGGCGGCGAACTCCTCGACGGTCAGCATCTCGCCGCGTGCCTGCGGCGAGATGCCCGCCGCGACCAGGGCAGCCTCGGCCGCCGGCGCGGAGCCCGCCCAGCCGGCCAGGGCGGCGCGCAGTGTCTTGCGGCGCTGGGCGAAGGCGGCGTCGACGACGGCGAAGACCTCGGTCCGGCTCGCGGTGGTCCGGATCGGCTCGGTACGCCGCACCAGGGACACCAGCCCCGAGTCGACGTTGGGCGCGGGCCAGAACACCGTGCGGCCGATGGACCCGGCGCGCTTGACGTCGGCGTACCAGTTGGCCTTGACCGACGGCACCCCGTAGACCTTGTTGCCCGGCTTGGCGGCCAGCCGGTCGGCGACCTCGGCCTGCACCATCACGAGGGTCCGCTCGATGGTGGGGAAGCGCTCCAGCATCGTGAGCAGGACCGGCACGGCGACGTTGTACGGGAGGTTGGCGACCAGGGCGGTGGGCGCCGGGCCGGGCAGCTCCGTGACCAGCATCGCGTCCGAGTGCACGAGGGTGAAGCGGTCGGCGCGTCCGGGCAGCCGGGCGGCGACCGTGGCCGGCAGGGCGCCCGCGAGCACGTCGTCGATCTCGACGGCGACGACCCGGTCGGCCGCTTCCAGCAGGGCCAGGGTCAGCGAGCCCAGACCGGGCCCGACCTCGACCACCACGTCGTCGGGCCGCACCCCGGCGGTCCGTACGATCCTGCGGACCGTGTTGGCGTCGATGACGAAGTTCTGACCGCGCTGCTTCGTGGGGCGTACGCCCAGCGCTGCGGCCAGCTCGCGGATGTCTGCGGGGCCCAGGAGGGCGTCGGGCTCAGTGGTGCTCACCCGTCAAGCCTACGGCCGCCACCGGGTCCGGGATCCGCCGCCCACCCCGCCCCGGGCCTCCCAGGGCTCCGCCGCCTCCCGGTCCTGTCGCACGGCCCGGCCTCCCCTACCTCCCGGCGGCCGACGACCTCGTCGCCGTCGTCGAGCCCGGCCCCGGGGGGCCGGGGGCGGCCGGGGGAGGCCCCCCCGGCGCCGGGGGAGCCCCCCCCTCCGGAGCAAGGTGGCTACCCGGCGTGGCGTACCGGGGTCAGAAATCGAACGCTCGCGCGGTGTTGTCGTAGACGGCGGAGGCCAGTCTGTCCTCGTCCGTGCCCCGCACCTCGGCCATCGCGCGGAGCGTCACCGGAATGAGGTAGGGAGCGTTGGGCCGTCCTCGGTACGGGGCGGGGGTGAGGAAGGGCGCGTCCGTCTCGACGAGCACGAGCTCGGCCGGCGCCACGGCCAGTGCGTCGCGCAGCGGCTGGGCGTTCTTGAAGGTGACGTTGCCGGCGAACGACATGAAGTACCCGGCCGCCGCGCAGATCCGGGCCATGTCGGCGTCACCGGAGTAGCAGTGGAAGACCGTCCGCTCCGGCGCGCCCGCGTCGGCCAGGATGCGCAGCACGTCCGCGTGCGCGTCGCGGTCGTGGATGACCAGGGCCTTGCCGTGCCGCTTGGCGATCTCGATGTGCGCCCGGAAGGACTCCTCCTGGGCGGCGATGCCCTCGGGGCCCGTACGGAAGTGGTCGAGCCCGGTCTCCCCGACACCGCGTACGTGGTCGAGTGCGGCCAGCGCGTCGATCTCGGCGAGCGCCTCGTCCAGCGCCGCCTTCCCGCCCGGCTCGCGGACCCCCTGTCGCGCCGAGCCCTCCGGGTCGCCGTGCACGATGCGCGGTGCCTCGTTGGGGTGGAGGGCGACGGAGGCGTGGACGGAGGGGTGGGCCGCCGCGGTCGCGGCCGCCCAGCGCGAGCCCGCCACGTCGCAGCCCACCTGGACGACGGCGGTCACGTTGACCGCCGCCGCCCGGGCCAGGCCCTCTTCGACGGTTCCGTCCTGCATGTCCAGATGGGTGTGCGAATCGGCGACCGGAACCCGGAGGGGTTCGGGCAGCGGCGGCGCGTCGGTACGGCTCATGCCCACGACTCTACGAGGGCGCGGACCCCGCCCCACCGCGGGTGGGAAGGGCTCCCGTCCGCGGTGGCCGTCACCGGCGGTGGAAGGGACGCAGCAGGTCGGACGGTCGCCAGTGGTGGGGTGCGGCGCCCGGTGCCAGGACGGCGGCGGGTACGGCCGCTTCCTCCACGGCCGCCTCGGGGTCGGCCTGCTTCTGCCGGAGCAGCCGCTGAACGGTGGAGACCCGGCCGGACCGCATGATCCGGACCACGTGCCCGTCGCAGTTCGCGCAGGTCGGGGTGGACAGGGGCGAGGGCACACGCTCGCCGTCGGCCGTGTACACCACGAAGGCGTGGCCGGCGCCGTCCACGTGGTGCTCTATCTCGTAGGCCTGTTCCCAGCCGTATCCGCACCGCATGCAGGCGAACGCGTAGGCCTCGTGCACGGTGCTTGCTGCGATCTCACTCATGCCTGCTCCTCTTGTCCGCCGGACAAGCACTCCGGACAAGCACTCCGGGTGGTGCGTTCCACCTTCAAGTGGACGCCTTTCCCGGCGGCGACGCACCAGGTCTGCCGAGTGTTGGAACGCTCTTGGCCCATCCATGGCCAAAGGGCCCGGGTACGCGGCTCGCGCTTTACCGTCAGGCTAGTCCCTTGCCCTCCGCGGTACCCGTTCTGGCCGCGTTCTTTGCCGCGACCACCGCATCGAACACCTCACGCTTGGGCAGTCCGGCCTCGGCGGCGACCGCGGCGATGGCCTCCTTGCGCCGCTCCCCCGCCTCCTCGCGCACCTGCACCCTGCGCACCAGCTCCTCGGCGTCCAGACCCTCGTTCCCGGCGGCCGTGGCGCCCTCGACGACGACGGTGATCTCGCCGCGCACGCCCTCGGCCGCCCAGCTGGCCAGCTCGCCGAGCGGGCCGCGCTTCACCTCCTCGTACGTCTTGGTCAGCTCCCGGCACACGGCGGCCCTTCGGTCCGTGCCGAACACCTCGGCCATCGCGGCCAGGGTGTCGTCCAGCCGGTGGGGTGCCTCGAAGAAGACCATCGTGCGGCGTTCGTCCGCGACCTCGCGCAGTTTCCCGAGCCGCTCGCCCGCCTTTCGCGGCAGGAAGCCCTCGAAGCAGAACCGGTCCACCGGCAGCCCGGACAGGGCGAGCGCCGTCAGCACGGCCGACGGGCCCGGCACGGCGGTGACCCTGATGTCCTTCTCGACGGCCGCGGCAACGAGCCGGTAGCCGGGGTCGGAGACGGACGGCATCCCGGCGTCGGTGACCAGCAGGACGCGCGCCCCGTTGACCAGCGCCTCGACGAGTTCCGGCGTACGCGCGGACTCGTTGCCCTCGAAGTAGGAGACGACACGCCCCGTCGTGTGGATACCGAGCGCCTGGGTGAGCCGGCGCAGCCGCCGGGTGTCCTCGGCGGCCACCACGTCGGCCGTCTCCAGTTCGGCGGCGAGCCGTGGCGGGGCGTCCGCCACGTCGCCGATGGGGGTCCCTGCGAGCACGAGCGTTCCAGTCGTTCCAGTCACATCGGCCATCCTCCCAGCACGGGCGGCACCACTCGCACGGATGCGTTCCCTACGATGGCGCGGTGACGAGTACTGCGCCCGAAGCCCAGCAGGGCCACGACGCCGGGGATCACACCGGCGACCAGCCGCCTTCCTGGCAACAGCGGCTGCGCCGCTTCGGCCATTCCCCACGGCCGGAGACCGGGCTGCGCGAACGCCTGGTGCCCCCGTACACCCGCCCGGGACGGCAGTTCTGGGAGGTGCTCGCCGTGCCTGGGACCCTGGCGAACCACCTGGTCCGCTGGTCGGCCTGGGGCGGTCCGCTCCTGGTCGCCCTGGTGGCCGGGGTGCTGCGCTTCTGGAACCTGGGCAGCCCGAAGGCGGTGATATTCGACGAGACGTACTACGCCAAGGACGCCTGGGCCCTGATCAACCAGGGGTACGAGGGTTCCTGGCCCAAGGACGTCGACAAGTCGATCCTCAAGGACCCGTCCTCCGTGGACATCCCGGTGGATCCCGGCTACGTCGTGCATCCGCCGGTCGGCAAGTGGGTCATCGGCATCGGCGAGCAGATCTTCGGCTTCACCCCGTTCGGCTGGCGCTTCATGGTGGCGCTGCTCGGCACCGTGTCGGTGCTGATGCTGTGCCGCATCGGCCGCCGGCTCTTCCGCTCCACGTTCCTGGGCTGCCTCGCGGGCACGCTGCTGGCCGTGGACGGGCTGCACTTCGTGATGAGCCGCACCGCGCTGCTCGACCTGGTGCTGATGTTCTTCGTGCTCGCCTCCTTCGGCTGCCTGCTCCTCGACCGTGACCGGTCCCGCCGCAGACTGGCCGCCGCGCTGCCGGTCGACGAGGAGGGGGTGCTGCGTCCGGACGTCCATGTCGCCGAGACCCTCCGCCTCGGGCTGCGCCCCTGGCGGATCGCCGCGGGTGTGATGCTCGGACTGGCTTTCGCCACGAAGTGGAACGGGCTCTACATCCTGGCCGCGTTCGGTGTGATGACGGTGCTCTGGGACGTGGGCGCGCGACGCACCGCCGGTGCGCAGCAGCCGTACCGCGCCGTCGTGCTGCGGGACCTGCTGCCCGCGTTCGTCTCGACGGTGCCGGTCGCGATCGGCACGTACCTCGCCTCGTGGACCGGCTGGATCGTCACGGACAAGGGGTACTACCGCGACTGGGCGGCGACCGAGGGCAAGGGCGGCAACTGGACCTGGCTGCCGGACTGGCTGCGCAGCCTGTGGCACTACGAGCACCAGGTGTACGAGTTCCACGTCGGCCTGACCTCGGGTCACACCTACGAGTCCAACCCGTGGAGCTGGATCGTGCTGGGCCGCCCGGTCTCGTACTTCTACGAGGAGAAGGCGGGCTGCACCGCGTCGGAGAGCGGCAAGTGCGCCCGCGAGGTGCTGGCGATCGGCACCCCGCTTCTGTGGTGGGCGGGCAGCGTGGCGCTGCTGTACGTGCTGTGGCGCTGGTTCTTCCGCCGCGACTGGCGGGCGGGCGCGATCGCGTGCGGTGTGGCGGCGGGCTGGGTGCCCTGGTTCTTCTACCAGGAGCGGACGATCTTCCTGTTCTACGCGGTCGTGTTCGTGCCGTTCCTCTGTCTGGCGGTGACGATGATGATCGGCGCGCTGCTGGGCCCGGCGCCGGGGACGGGGCCCAGGCAGGAACTGGGCCTGGGCACCGGCGATCCGACGGGCGAGCGGAGACGGACCCTGGGCGCGATCGCGGCGGGGGTCCTGGTGCTGCTGATCGTCTGGAACTTCGTGTATTTCTGGCCCCTCTACACGGGCACGTCCCTGCCGGAGGACTCCTGGCGGGACCGGATGTGGCTGGACAGCTGGGTGTGACCGGACGGCCGGGAACGAACGGCGCGAGCCTGGGGGAGAGCGCTCTCGCCCGACGTGTCGCGGTCCGATAACAACCCCCTCACCCGTCACTCCTGTCCCGTACAGTGCCGAGGACATCCCCCCTGAACACGTTCAAGGGGGACTCCTGGGGAGGGGGACTGCAGACATGCGCAGTGGAGTGAGGGTAGCCGTGGTCGGCGGTGCGTTCGTGCTCGTGGCGGGCGGGATCGGCTACGGCGCCTACAGCGTGGTCGGGGGTGGTGGCGACGGCGGTACAGAGACCGCGGCCGCGTCCGGCGAGGTGCGGACCGGGCCGCCGAGCGAGTCCGAGATAGCCGAGACGTCGAAGGACTTCCTCAAGGCGTGGGCGTCCGGCGACGCTACGGCCGCGTCGCTGCTCACCAACAACAAGGACGTCGCCGAGCCGCTGCTGGCCGGCTACGCCTCGGACGCCCACGTCACGAAGGCGGTGATCACGCCGGGTGCCGCCGTCGGCGCGAAGGTGCCGTACACGGTGAAGGCGACGGTGTCGTACGAGGGGAAGACCAAGCCCTGGTCGTACGCCTCGGAGCTGACCGTGGTGCGGGGCCTCACCACCGGTAAGGCCCTCGTCGACTGGCAGCCGACGGTGATCCACCCGCAGCTGACCGAGGGCGCGTCGCTGCGGACCGGCGAGTCGTCGACGGCGGCGATCGAGGCCGTCGACCACGACGGCAAGGTCCTCGACAAGGAGACCTACCCGTCGCTCGGGCCGATCCTGGACAGTCTGCGCGAGAAGTACGGCGCCGAGGCGGGCGGGTCGCCCGGCATCGAGACCTGGATCGAGCCCGCGGACGAGGTGCTTCCCGACACGACGCTGCTGACCCTCACCAAGGGGAGGCCAGGCAGGCTGCAGACGACGCTCGACGCGGGCGCCCAGGCGGCTGCCGAGAAGGCGGTCAAGCAGTTCGGCGGGGCGTCGGTGGTCGCCGTGAGGCCGTCCACCGGATCGATCCGCGCCGTGGCCAACAACCCGGCGACCGGCTTCAACGCGGCGATGCAGGGCAAGCAGGCGCCGGGTTCCACGATGAAGATCGTGACGGCCGCGATGCTGATCGAGAAGGGGCTCGTCTCGTCGACCAGCCCGGTCGAGTGTCCGAAGGAGGCGACCTGGCAGAGCCGGACGTTCCACAACCTGGGCAACTTCGCACTCCCGCCCACCGATACGTTCACCACCAGCTTCGCCCGTTCGTGCAACACGGCGTTCATCAAACTGATCGACGACACCAAGGACGACGCCGCACTCTCCAAGGAGGCCCGGGACGTCTTCGGGATCGGCCTCGACTGGAAGACCGGCATCGTCTCCTTCGACGGCAGCGTCCCCGAGGAGACCGGCGGCGAGGCGGCCGCCCAGTACATCGGCCAGGGCACCGTCCAGATGAACGCGCTCAACATGGCGTCCGTCACCGCCACCGCCCGCACCGGCACCTTCCGCCAGCCCGTCATCGTGCCGCGCGACCTGGACGACCGTCAGCTCGCCTCGGCCTCCCGCCCGCTCTCGCAGAACGTCACCCGGCAGCTGAACGACATGATGCGGGCCACCGCCTCCTGGGGCACCGGCAAGGCGGCCATGGCCTCGGTCGGCGGCGACAAGGGCGCCAAGACGGGCTCGGCCGAGGTCGACGGACAGGGCACGTCCAACAGCTGGTTCACCGGCTTCAGCGACGACCTCGCGGCCGCGGCGGTCGTCCAGTCCGGCGGCCACGGCGGCGACGCGGCCGGCCCGGTGGTGGCGGCGGTCCTGCGGGCCGGTTCCTGACCGGGGTTGCCGTCGTGGTGCCGTCCCGGCCACGGCGGGGACGCGCCGAAACCGTCTGGTGCGGGAGCCGGGCCGTTCAGTAGCGTGCCGGGCATGAGCACATCCGACATCACCCCCGCCCCCACCCACTCCGACGCCCACCCGCGGTTCGCCGAGGCCCTGCGCGAGCTGGGCCTCGACGTCGAGGTTCGCCGCTTCCCGGATGCCACCCGCACCGCGGCGGAGGCCGCCGCCGCGATCGGCTGCGAGCTCAGCCGGATCGTCAAGTCGCTGGTCTTCGAGGCGGACGGCGTCCCGGTCCTGGTCCTGATGGACGGCTCGTCCCGGGTGGACGTCGGGCGCGTGCGCGACGAGCTGGGTGCCGGAGAGGTCCGGCGGGCCGGGGCCGGCCTGGTCCGGGAGACCACGGGTTACGCGATCGGCGGGGTGCCGCCCTTCGGCCACGTGACGAGGACCCGGGTGCTGGCCGACCGCGGCCTGCTGGACCACCCGGTGGTCTGGGCCGCCGCGGGCACCCCGCACACCGTCTTCGCGCTCGACCCCGCCACCCTGATCGGGCACGCGGGCGGCACCCTGGTGGACGTACGCGAGCAGTAGGCGCGACACCGCTGGTGGCGGCGGCCGTCCTGGCCGCTGCCCTCACGCACGCCTCCTGGAACGCGATCACGCACGCCATCCGCGACCGGTCGCCGTCCTTCACCCTGATCTCCGGGGGGCGGAGCCCTGATCGGGGCCGTCCCGGCCTGCTTCGTACCGCTCCCGGCGGCCGGCGCGAGCCGGCCGGGCCGGTCAGAACTTCCCCGACTGCTCCTCGGTGCGGTGCCCCAGCCGCCTGCGGAAGTCCGCGAGGAAGCGGGTGCCGAGCGGCGGCCAGCCCCAGAAGTTGAAGGCCAGCGCGCCGAGGTCGAACCCGGCGCCGAACTTCCAGTCGGTGACCGGGGAGGAGACTCCGCACGCGGAACAGGGCGCCGTGCCGGCGCCCGTCTCCTTCCATGCCTCGATGCCGTCCAGGAACGGCTGCCAGGCTTCCGGGTCCGCCTCCCACGACTCCGGGTGGTCGATGATCACGGTCGTCGTCGCGCACCGCGGGCAGGTCGCGGAGTCCGCCTCGCTCTCCCCCTGGCCACCGACGTGGTAGTCACGGCCGACAACGACCGCGACAGGGCCCGGGATCCACGAAGGATCGGAGGAATCGGCCACCGCCCGCGCCCAGTCGGGGCCGGGTACGTACCCGACGTCGACGGACAGGCTGTACATGGCGTCCTTGGTCGTCCCGCGCGTGATCAGCCCTTCGGCGACCATCCAGTCGACCATCCGCCCGGCGAGCGGCCCGGCGTCCTCGCCGGTCACGTCCAGATCGACGATCCGCTCGAAGAAGTCACCCATCGGCGTCTCCCGTGTCCTTGTCGGCTCCGCTGCGTCCTGACCCGTCACTTCACTGTGTCACAGGGGTACGACGGCGGACGCCGCCAGTTCCACGACCACCTCGTCGTCCTCGACATCACCCGTCGGGCGGAAGCCGAGAGAGGTGTAGAGCCGCCCCGCCGCCGTGTTGCCGGGCGCGTACGACAGCCGGACCACCTCGCAGTCCTCCCGCTCCGCCAGCCACGCGGTGAGCGTGCGCACGACGGCGCGTCCGACGCCCCGGCCCTGTTGAACGCCGTCGATCAGCATGCCGCCGATCCAGTACGAACCGTCCTCGTCCCGGGCCCACATGACGTGCCCGACGACGTCGTCGCCCGCGCACACGGCCAGCGAGTGCCAGGTGTCCTCGCGTGTCGTCAGGAGCAGATAGCGCGCGGCCAGCGCGGGAACGTGGTCACGCTGGTCGTCCAGCGGGGCGACGTCCGCGACCGCGCGCCAGTTGTCGGCGTCGATGTCGCGCAGGGCCACCCGTCGGCCGAGACGGTCGGAAACTCCATGATCAATCATCGGGCGAGGGTACTGAGCGGGGCCACGCCCCGGGTACCGGTTTTCCGCGCACGTCGCCCCCCGGCGGACGCGGCGCCACCGGCCGGACGACGTCCCGCGACTTCCGGCCGGAGTGACAACACCCCCTCTGGCAAAGGGACTTGGATGCTAGCCTTGAGCGACCGGGGAGTCACCCCAGGTGAGGGAGGAGCTCATGCGGGTCACGCTGGCTGTGGGCGACCCCGGCAGCGGCTCGGTCGGGGCACCGAACGATCTGGGCCGGTGGCTGCGACGCCACCCGGAGCTGCGTGACCGGGTCACGACGGAGCCCGGTCACGAACCGGTGGCGGGGACCATGGGGACGGCGGGCGAGCTGCTGTCGCTGCTGCTCGCGCCCGGCGGGATGACAGCCGCGCTCGCCGCCGCGGTGGTGGCGTGGCTCCAGAACCGTCGTGGCACGCAGACCGTCACGATCACCCTGCCGGACGGCACCCAGGTCACCGTCTCCTCGGAGCGGGTGCGCGGTCTCACCGCGGAGGCCTCCGGCGAGGTGGCGGAGCGCGTCGCCGAGGCGATCCGGCCGCGGCAGGACACGTCGGACGGGGACAGCGCCGCACGGGACAGGGCCCCGCAGGGCGGGGCCTGACCGGTGGCAGCCGATCCGGACGCGGGAGAGCACCTGACCGGACCCGACTGCCACGCTGTCGTGATCGGTACGGGACAGCAGCCGGCCGGAGCGCGGCTGTCGGACCTGCCGAGCGCCACACGATCGGCGGCCGCACTCGCCGAGACGCTGCGCACGGTGTGCGGTATGGCCACGGACCAGGTCCGTCTGGTGACGGATCCCGCCGGCCCGACGGACGTCCTGGCAGCCGTGTCGGCGGCCGTCGACCGGGCGGAGGGTGGAGTCGTCGTCCTGTCCTTCACCGGGCACGGCCTCCTGGGCCCCGGTGACCAGCTGTACCTGGCCACCTCGGCCACCGCTTCCGCGAACGACACGGTCCACGCCGTCCCGTACGCCGAGATCAGGAACCTGCTGAGCGCGGCACCCGTACGCCCGGTGGTGATCCTCGACTGCTGCTTCTCCGGACTCGCCGAGGCCGCTCCACAGGGTCCGCGCGGGAACCCGTACGTCTCGGCCCGGCCGGACGGCAGCTTCCTGCTGGCATCCGCCACTCATTACGCCGCGTCCTTCGCCCCCGAGGGCGAGGAGTACACACTGTTCGGCGGGGCGCTGCTCCGGCTGCTGCGGGAGGGCGACGCGGGCGGGCCGAAATGGCTCACGCTGGCGGACGTGTACCGCCACCTCGACCGGCGGTTGCAGGCCGCCCCCGCGCGCCCGCACTCGGACACGGTGGGGCGGATGGGAGACCTCGTCCTGGCCGCCAACCCGCGGTACGCGGCCACGGACGATCCGGGTCGGGACCTGACTCAGGGTCCGGCTCCGGCCCTTCGGGCACGGGACGAGGGCCCTTGCCCGTATCCGGGCATGCGGCCCTTCCTGCCCGAGCAGCGCCATCTCTTCTTCGGCCGCGAGGAGTTGACGCGCGCGTTACTCGACCGGGTGACCGGGTCGTCCGCGGACGCGGGCCTGCCCGTCGTGCTCGTGGGCCCGTCGGGCGTGGGGAAGTCCTCGCTGCTCCGGGCCGGGCTCGGCGCGGCACTCGGCCCGGGAGGACCGGGGCCCGCACTGCTGGTCGCCGCCCCCGGCGACCACCCGTTCCGGACGCTGACGGCGCGGTGGGCCGAGGCTGTGGGACAGCCGTTCGGTGAGGTGGAACGCGCGCTGGGAGCGGGCCGGTTCGTTCCGCCGGCGGACGGGCGCCGGGCGCCGGGTGTTTTGGTGATCGACCAGCTGGAAGAGATCTTCACCCACTGCGAGGACGCCGAGGAGCGGGAGCTGTTCATCCGCGCCGTCACGGGCGAGGAAACGAGCCAGGACACGGGCGACGACACGGGCGCCGCGCACCAAGGGTCACACGGGCCCCAAGGGTCGCAAGGGTCGCCGGATCCGCGTACCGCCGCCGGGACGGACACCGCCACCGGAACCCGTGCCGCGGTCCGGCCGCGTATCGTCCTCGGGCTGCGCGCCGACTACTTCGGCCAGTGCCTGCGCGATCCCCGGCTGTCCCGCGTCGTACGGGCCGGGCAGTTCACCGTCCTCGCGATGACCCGGGACGAGCTGCGCTCCGCCATCGAGCGGCCCGCCGCCCTCGCGGGGCTGCGGCTGGAGGACGGCCTGTCCGCTCTTCTGCTGCGCGAACTGCACGAGGCCCGCGGTGGCGCGGGCGACGCGGTCGCCCTGCCGTTCCTGGCCCACGCCCTTCAGGAGACCTGGGCGGCACGGCGTGGCACCCTGCTGACCTTCGCCGGATACCAGGCCACGGGCGGCATCGGCTCCTCTGTGGCCAGGGCCGCCGAGCACATCCACGCCTCGCTCGACGCGGAGGGCCGCAGCGAGCTTCGCGAACTGTGCCTGCGCATGGTGCGGTTGGTGGACGGGCACGGCAAGGCCGTACGCCGCCGGGTCCGCACGGAGGAGCTGGCGGGCGGCGAGGCCCTGCTCGGTCGGCTGGCGGACGCCCGGCTCGTGGTCGTCGACGACGGCGAGGCGCAGCTCTGTCACGACTCGCTGCTGTACGGCTGGCCGAGGTTGCGCCACTGGATCAACGCGGACCTGGACGGCCTGCTGGTACGCCGCCGGCTGGGCGAGGCCGCCGACGCCTGGGCCGAGACCGGCCGTCCGCCGAGCGGTCTGTACGCCGGCCGGCATCTGGCGGCGGCGCGGTCCCTGGCCCGGGACGACACGCGACTGCTGCCCATGCGGCCGGTCGAGCGGGACTTCCTCGGCGCGAGCGGGGCGGCGGAACGGCGCAAGAAGAAGCTGCTGGCCTCCGGCGTGGTGATGGTCCTGGTGCTGGCCCTGGTGGCGACCACGCTGGCGTTCGTGGCCCGCCGTGCGCAGACGGACGCGGAAGCGCGGGAAACCCTCCTGATCGCCCGACAGGTGGCGGCCCAGGCCGACATCATGCGGGAGCGCGATCCCCGGACAGCCCTTCGGATGAGCCTGGCCGCGTACCGCACCGCGCCCACCCCGGAGACGCGCTCCAGCCTGTACTCGGCCTACACCACGCTGGCACCGGTCGACATCCCGGCACGTGACGACGGGGCCGTTCTCAACATCGCGTTCAGTCCCGACGGAAGGACGCTGGTCACCAGCCAGGCCGGGGGCAGGGTGCGACTGTGGGACATCTCCCGGCCCGGGGTACCTCGGGAGGCGGCCGCGATGGATCTCGGCAAGGCCGCCGTGATCGCCTTCCACCCCCGCGAACCTCTCCTCGCCGTGCAGACGGAGAAGCGGCTGACCGTCTGGGACACCGCCGACCCGGGGAAGCCGAAGCGGCTCGCAGAACGCACGACCGCCGAGGAGACCGCCTACACGCTGGCCTTCAGCCCCGACGGCCGGACCCTGGCGAGCGGCAGCGGCAAGGGCAGGCTGCGGTTGTGGGACCTGGTCGAACCCGCCCGCCCGCAACCGCGCACGGAGCGGACCGAGACCGAGGAGGCACTGATCTCCCTGGCGTTCAGCCCGGACGGCCGTCTGCTGATCACGGGGAACGGCGTCGGCGGTCCGAAGGGTGAGATCCCGGGCCAGGTGCGGCTGTGGGACGTGCGCGACCCCGACCGGCCCGCGCTGCTGTCCCTCGGCACCGCCGCCTCGGTGCAGGCGGTCTCCTTCCATCCCCGGCGTGATCTCGTGGTCGCCGCCGGAGCCAAGGGGACACTGGCCTGGTGGAAGCTCGAAGGGGAGCGCAGGCTGGAGCCCGTCGCGGCCGAGGACTACGAACGCACCTGGGGAGTCAGCTACGGGGTGCCCTCGATCAGCTTCCGCGCGGATGGAACGGTGCTCGCGGCGGCCTCCGCCGGAGGACACCTGCTCCTCCGTGACGTAGGGGAGTCGGACTCCTCCCTGTACAGACTCGGGGGTCAGACCCAGTTGCCCGCGGCCGAGCCCGTACAGGCCGTGGCTCACAGCCGGGACGGAACGCTCGTCGCCGCCGGCGATGTGAAAGGTGCCGTACGCCTGTGGCCCGCGAAGCCCTCGGCGCCTTCGGTCAAGGGGACCCTGGCGTACCCGGACCCCGGGACCAGGGCCGTCAGCGATGACGGCCGCTTCATGATCACCACCGTCGCACGGGACGACTACACCAGCTCGACGCATGTGTGGGACCTGAAGGACGCCGCCGCGCCGCGCAGGGCGTTCGACGTCCCCGAAGCGTGGCAGGCCAGATACTTCCTCCCCGGCAGGCGCACACCGGTGCTGTTGGCGCACCGGTACACGAGCGGCTCGCAGAAGCACGACTTCCGGCTGTGGGAATTCGGTCCGGACGGAGAGCCGGTCCCCGGAGAAGTGATGTCGATCAGGACCGCGGATGTGGTCACCGCGGTGAGCGCCGATGGGGCGCGGTTGGCGATCGGGACGGCGAACGGCCGTCGCATCGAGCTGTGGGATGTGGGAGACACGCACGCTCCGGTGCGCCGTGGCGTGATCGACGCACCGGTGGAGTTCAGCCAGGGCGGCCTCTGGTTCGCGGGCCGCCACACGCTGGTGACGACGGAACGGGGCGCGGGCGACCGGAGCGATCTCCGGCTCTGGGACGTCACGGACCCGGCGCACCCGCGTAGGGCCGGTTCCGTGAAGGACGGCGCTCTCGGGGAGAGCGGGGGCTTCCTGCACTCCTCGAACCTGCTCGTCGTCGAGAAGGCGGCGGAGGATGTGCGGCTGTGGGACCTGTCGGACGTCGACCGTCCGACGGAGAGTGACATCGCGTTACCTTCCTCCTCCGGTGGCTACTACCCGGCCGGCCCGGACATCCTCATGACCGTACTCAGCGACGGCAGGGCCCAGTTCTGGGATGTGAGAGACCCCCGGCGCCCCGAGCGCGTGCGCAGTGCGATGCGGTTCGACAGGCCGGTCGCCACCATCGCCATGAGTCCGGACGGCAGCCGCGCGGTGACCGGTTCCCCGTACCGGATCTGGGCCGTCGGGCCGCACGGCCGGTGGCACACCCCGAGCCTCGCCACACTGGATACGGCGGCCCGGGTCGAATTCCTGCCGGACGAGCGCCCGTTCATGGCTGTCGTGCCGGACTCGGACGTCCGGGGCGTGCGGGACACGACCTTCCTGCTCCCGCTCGACACCGACGGCATCTACGACGAGCTGTGCCGCACGCACCCGACGAACATCGACAGGGCCCAGTGGGAGAGCCTTCTCCCCCACATCGAATACCGGCGCTCCTGCGACTGAGTCCGGCGTGGACGGGGATCCGGCCGCCGGACTACGCCTCGCCCGACATCGCCCTGCGGAAGCCCGTGTTGACCCCCATGAGGCCCCCGTCCACCCGCAGCGTCGTCCCCGTGATCCAGGACGCGTCCCGGGAGGCGAGGAAGGCGACGGCGGAGGCGATGTCGTCCGGGGCGCCGAGCCGGCCCAGCGGGTACAGGGCGCTCGCCCGTGCCAGGTCGGCGTCACGGCCCGCCCAGGCGTCGGTGCGGATCGTGCCGGGGGCGATCAGGTTGACCCGGACACCGCGCGGGCCCGCATGGCCGGCCAGTGTCCGGGTGAGGCTCGCCAGGCCCGCCTTCGCGGCGCTGTAGGCATGCCCGCCGAAGTCCTGCTCGCCGTTGACCGAGCCGATGTTGACGATCGCGCCCCGGCCGGAGGCCACCAGGTGCGGCAGCGCGGCGCGGGAGCAGCGGTAGGGGCCGGTGAGGGTGATGTCGAGGGTGTGGTCCCAGGATTCGTCCGCCTCGTCCTCGAAGAGGGGGGCGTCCTCGTGGTTGGCGTAGGCGTTGTTGACCAGGACGTCGAGCCGGCCGAAGGACGCCACCGCGTGGGCGACGGCCACCTCGACGGCCGCCCGGTCGCCCACGTCGCAGGGCAGCGCCTCGGCCGTGCCGCCGCTCTCGCGTATCTCCGCCGCCGTCCTCCGGGCCCGTGCGGCGTCCAGGTCGGTGACGAGGACGGCCGCACCCTCGGCGGCCAGCCTGCGGGCCGTGGCCGCGCCGATGCCCTGGCCCGCGCCGGTGAGGAGTGCGGAGTGTCCGTCGAAGCGTGCCGCGGAAGGAGAAGGAGTCATAGGACCGAACGTAGTGCCCTGACCAGTGCCTGGGCACGGGGGTCGGCGGTCACTCCCTTCTGCAGACCGTTCGTCACATAGCCGAGAGCGATGCCCGATTCGGGGTCGGCGAAGCCCAGCGATCCGCCGCGGCCCGGGTGGCCGAAGGAGCCGGGGGCCAGCAGCGGGGCGGCCGGGCCGTGCAGCATGTAGCCGAGACCGAAACGGGTGTTGACGACCAGGACCCGGTCCGGGCCGGCGGACTCCTCCGTGCGGGCCAGGGTCAGCGTGGCGGGTGCGAACAGCCGGTGGCCGTCGACCTCGCCGATCATCGCGGCGTAGCAGCGGGCGAGGCCGCGTGCGGTGGCGACGCCGTTGCTGCCGGGGAGTTCGGCCGCCCGGTAGACGGGGTCGTTCTCGTCGGGGAGCGGGTCGATCGCGCCGAACGCGCGGCGGGTGAGCGAGGCGGGGTCGCGGTAGGCCTCGGCGACGGAGCGCTTGGGGCGCAGGCGCAGGGCGCCGCCGTTGCCCTCGGTCACCGGGGGTTCGACGGGCCCGATCCGCCCGATCCGGTGCGCCTCGTCCGCCGGGAGCCCGAACCAGAAGTCCAGACCGAGCGGGCGGGCGATCTCCTCGGCGATCCAGCGGCCGATGGTGCGTCCGGTGGTCCTGCGGACCAGTTCGGCGACGAGCCAGCTGTAGGTCTGGGCGTGGTAGCCGTGGTCGGTTCCGGGCTCCCACAGCGGTCGTTGGGCGGCGACCGCCCGCGGTCCGGACGTCCCGTCGACCGCCTCCTCGGGCGTCAGCGTCGCGTCGAGGGCGGCCAGGCCGGCGCGGTGGGCCAGGAGGTGGCGTACGAGGACGCGTTCCTTGCCGTTCGCCTTGAAATCCGGCCAGTACGTGCCGACGGGGGCGTCCAGGTCCACCTGCCCGCGCTGGTGCAGCAGCAGCGGTACGGCGGCGGCGATGCCCTTGCCGGCCGACCGGACGATCTGGACGGTGTCGACGGCCCACGGCTCGGTGCCGTCGACATCCCTCGTGCCGGCCCACAGGTCCACGACCTTGCGGCCGTGGCGGTAGACCGTCACGGCCGCCCCCCGCTCGCCCCGCTGTTCGAAGTTCCGGACGAAGGCGTCCCGTACCGCCTCGAACCCCGGTGTCACCGTGCCCCGTACGTCCACGCCTGCTCCCGCGCTCCCGCTCATCCCCCCATGGTGCATCGGACCGCAGGCCGGGCGGGGGGCGGGTCGGGTCTGTTCACGTGAGCGGCACGACGACGGAACGCGGGTCGAAGCCGAAGGGCAGCTCCAGCCGGTGTTCGCGCATCAGTTCGCCGTTGCAGAGGAGGTCCTGGGTACGGTCGTCGGCGGCGATCACCCCGTCGCTGAGGATCACGGCGCGTGGGCAGAGTTCGAGGGCGTACGGCAGGTCGTGGGTGACCATCAGCACGGTGACGTCCAGGGAGCGCAGGATGTCGGCCAGTTCGCGGCGGGACGCCGGGTCCAGGTTGGAGGAGGGCTCGTCCAGGACGAGGATCTCCGGCTCCATGGCGAGGACGGTGGCGACGGCGACCCGGCGGCGCTGGCCGAAGGAGAGGTGGTGCGGGGGCCGGGTCGCGTACGCCTCCATGCCGACCTGCTTGAGCGCGGTCATGACCCGTTCCTCCAGCTCGGGGCCGCGCAGTCCGGCCGCGGCGGGCCCGAAGGCGACGTCCTCGCGGACGGTCGGCATGAAGAGCTGGTCGTCGGGGTCCTGGAAGACGATGCCGACCCGGCGCCGGATCTCGGCCAGGTGGCGCTTCTCCACCGGCAGCCCGGCGACCCGGACGGTGCCGGCGCCCGCGTCGAGGATGCCGTTGAGGTGCAGGACGAGGGTGGTCTTGCCCGCCCCGTTGGGGCCGAGGACGGCGACCCGTTCGCCGCGGGCCACGGTCAGGTCGACGCCGAACAGGGCCTGGTGACCGTCCGGATAGGCGTAGGCGAGGCCGCTGACCTCGAGGGACGGCGCGGGGGCGGTGGGCAGGCTCATACGGTCCATCCCAGCAGACATACGACGAGGGCGAGCACGGGGAGCACGGACGCGTACGCCCACTGGGTGCGGGAGGCGGTCACCTCGTCGATCACCGGCATGGTGCCGGTGTAACCGCGGCTGACCATGGCGAGGTGGACACGTTCGCCGCGCTCGTAGGAGCGGATGAACAGGGCGCCCATCGTCTTCGCGAGGACACCCCAGTGCCGTATACCGCGCGCCTCGAATCCGCGGGAGCGGCGGGCGATCGACATCCGGCGCAGCTCGTCGGTGATCACGTCGCCGTAGCGGATCATGAACGACGCTATCTGGACGAGGAGCGGCGGGAGCCCGATCCGCTGGAGGCCGAGCAGCAGGGAACGCAGCTCGGTGGTGGAGGCCAGGACGACCGAGGCGGCCACGCCGAGGGTGCCCTTGGCGAGGACGTTCCAGGCGCCCCAGAGCCCGGGGACGCTGACGGAGACACCGAGGATCTCGGTCTGCTCGCCGGGCACGACGAACGGCATGAGCACCGCGAACGCCACGAACGGCACCTCGATGACCAGCCGCTTCAGCAGGAAGCCGACGGGGATCCGGGCCGCTGCGGCGACCGCGGCGAGCAGCGCGGCGTACAGCGCGAAGGCCCAGACGGCCTCGCGCGGTGTGGAGACGACGACCACGACGAAGCAGAGGACCGCGACGAGCTTGCAGTGCGGCGGCAGGTCGTGGACCGGGGAGTGACCGTGCCGGTAGAGCTTGTGCGCGTGGCCGGATCCCATGTCAGTGGGACCTGGTTCCGGTGGTGACGGGCTCCTGGGGCGTCCGGCGCCTGCGCACGGCCCGGAAGACACCGCTTCCGACGGCCACGGTGACGCCGACACCGATCACTCCGGCGAGACCACCGGAGATCCGGGTGTTCTCGACGTCCTTGACGCCGTAGTCGGCGAGCGGGGAGTCGGCCGCGCCGTGCTCCTCGACCTTCTCGTCGATGCCCTTGTCGGCGGCGACCTTCTCCAGGCCGTCGGGGTTCGCGGAAGCGTAGAAGGAGACGAAGCCCGCGAGGACGAGTGCCGTGACCAGCCCGGTCGCCCAGACCTTGCGCGTGGAACGCGGGGCGGCGGGGGCGGGGGCGGCGGCCGGGGCGTCGACGAGCTCGCCGTCGACACGGAGCTTGAGCGGGGCGGCGAGGCCGCGTGCACCGTGGACGAGGTCGGGACGCACCGCGATGACGGCACCGACGGTCAGCGCGGTGATCGCCGCCTCGCCCACGCCGATCAGGACGTGGACGCCGACCATCGCGGTGAGAACCTTGCCGATGGGTACGTCGGTGGTCCCGCCGACGGCGTAGAGCAGGGTGAAGGCGACGGCGGCTGCCGGTACGGAGACCAGCGCGGCCACGAAGGCCGCCGCGGTGGTCGAGCGTCGGCCGCCGGGCAGCACACGGACGAGCCCGCGGAAGAGGGCGTACGCGACGACGACGGTGACGACGCCCATCACGGAGATGTTCACGCCGAGCGCGGTGAGGCCGCCGTCGGCGAAGAGGATGCCCTGCATCAGCAGGACGACGGCTATGCAGAGCACCCCGGTGTAGGGCCCGACCAGGATCGCCGCCAGCGCCCCGCCCAGGAGATGGCCGCTGGTGCCGGCGGCGACCGGGAAGTTCAGCATCTGCACGGCGAAGACGAACGCGGCGACGAGACCGGCGAGCGGCGCGGTGCGCTCATCCAGTTCCCGCCTGGCACCCCGGAGGGAGACGGCGACCGCACCCGCGGCGACGACTCCTGCGACGGCGGAGACGGGTGCGTTGATGAATCCGTCGGGTACATGCATGGAGTGGCTCCGCTTCGGGGCGTTTCTGCGGGCGGTCGGCAACCGCTCAATGATAGTGCCTTGTTGCGAAGCCTTCGCAAGAGCGCAGCCAACCCAACTGCTTTCTCCTCTCAACGCGCCCAAATGTGAACATATGCGACATTGGATGGGCGGAGGAGTTCACACAGAAGGAGCCGGCCCATGCCCCTCGTGATCCAGGAACACGCCCGAGCGCGGCTCATCACGGACGGACCCGACCCGCGGCTGATCCCCGTGGAGCTGCGCCACGACCCCGGCGAACCGCAGACCGTCCACCTCGGGCTGCCCGGCGGTGTCGACTGGGCCTTCGGCCGTGACCTCCTGGAGAAGGGACTGCGCTCCCCCGTCAGCCGCGGCGACATACGGGTCTGGCCCTGCGGCCGGGCCCAGCTGGTCGTGGAGCTGCACTCACCGGACGGCGTGGCCGTGTTCCAGTTCGACATCGCGCCGCTGATCCGCTTCCTGCGCCGCGTACGGGAGGAGACCCGGACCGCCACCAGGGCGGAGCCCGCCTCGGCCGCGTCCGCCACCCGCGCATGACGAGAGCCCCCGTGCCGCGTGCACGGGGGCTCTCTGTCGCTCCGGCCCCCCGTCCCCACAGGTAACCGGCGCACCGGGGCCACGTTCCGCTCGGACGCGGAACCCGGAGCAGGCGCGGCTCGGGTCGAGCCGCGGGTCAGACGCGGCTCAGCTCGCGCTCGCCGTCCGCGGGACCGCCTGCGGCGGGCTCCGTACGCAGGCCCTCACCCTCCACGTCCACGTTGGGCAGCGCACGGTCGAGCCGGCGCGGCAGCCACCAGGCACGCTTGCCGAGCAGGGCGAGCACGGCGGGCACGATGGCCATCCGGACCACGAAGGCGTCGAAGAAGACCGCGATGGCCAGCGAGAAGCCGATCATCTTGATCATCGATTCGCCGGAGCCGATGAAGCCCGCGAAGACCGCCATCATGATCACCGCGGCGGCCGTGACCACGCGGGCCCCGTGCTCGAAGCCGGTGACGATCGCCTGGCCAGGCGTCTCCCCGTGGACGTACGCCTCACGCATCCGGGTGACCAGGAAGACCTCGTAGTCCATCGCGAGACCGAAGACCACACCGACCATGAAGATCGGCATCATGCTCATGATCGGACCGGTCTGCTCGATCCCGAAGAGCGAGGCGAGCCAGCCCCACTGGAAGACCGCGACGACCGCGCCCAGGGCCGCGGCGACCGAGAGCAGGAAGCCGAGGGCCGCCTTCAGCGGCACCAGCAGCGACCGGAAGACCACCATCAGGAGCAGGAAGGCCAGGCCGACGACGAGCGCCAGGTAGGGCAGCAGCGCGGCGTTCATCTTCTCGGAGAAGTCGATGTTCATCGCCGTGGCACCGGTGACCAGCACCTCGGCACCCGTGTCGCTCCTGATGTCGGCGCCGGCGTCACGGATCGCGTGTACGACGTCCTCCGTCTCGACGGAGCTCGGCCGGTCCTCGGGGACGACCGTGATGGTCGCGGCGTCGCCGGCCTTGTTGAAGGTGGCCGGGCTGACGGCGGCGACGTGGCCGATGCCCTCGATCTCCTGGGAGACCTGCTCGACGGCCGTCTTGCCGTCCGAGCTGCTCTTGGTGTCCACGACGACCAGCAGCGGACCGTTGAACCCGGGTCCGAAACCGTCGGACAGCAGGTCGTAGGCCTGGCGCTGCGTGGTGCTCTTCGGCTGGGAGCCGTCGTCCGGCAGACCCATCTCCAGCGAGGCGGCCGGTACGGCGATGACACCGAGGCCGATCACTCCGGCCAGCAGCACCCACACCGGCTTGCGCAGCACGAACCGTGCCCAGCGGGTGCCCATGTTCGGCTTCGCCTCGGGCTTGTTCTCCTCCTGGGCGGCCTTGCGCGCCTTGCGCCCCATGACCCGCTTGCCCGCGAAGCCCAGCAGTGCGGGGACGAGGGTGAGCGCGATGAGGACGGCGATAGCGACCGTGCCGGCCGCGGCGGCGCCCATCTTCGTCAGCATCGGGATGTTGACGACGGCGAGCCCGACGAGCGCGATGACCACGGTCAGACCGGCGAAGACGACCGCGGATCCGGCCGTGCCCACGGCCCGCCCGGCCGCTTCCTCGCGTTCCCTGCCCTCGGCCAGTTCGGCACGGTAGCGGGAGACGATGAAGAGCGCGTAGTCGATGCCGACCGCGAGGCCGATCATCATGGCGAGCGTGGAGGTGGTGGTGCCCAGGTCGAGCACGTTGGCCAGGGCCGTGATCAGTGACACGCCGATTCCGACGCCGACGATCGCGGTCAGCAGCGGCAACCCCGCGGCGATCAGCGAACCGAAGGTGATGACCAGCACGACCGCGGCGACCGCGATCCCGATGATCTCGGTGGCACCGGTCTCCGGCATCGCCTGGAGCGCGTCACCGCCGATCTCCACGGTCATCCCGCTGTCCTGCGCGGACTCGCCCGCCTCCTCCAGCGCCTGCCGCGTCCCGTCGGTCAGCTCCATCGAGCTGACCTCGTAGGAGACGGAGATGTACGCCGTCGAACCGTTCTCGCTGACGGCGTCCGCCTTGTACGGGTCGGCGACGGAGGCGATCTGGTCCGAGCCGGACTCCAGCTCGTCCACGATCTTGCCGACCTCGGCCTTGTTGCCGGCGTCGGTGACCTTCTGGCCCTCGGGGGCCTTGAAGACGACCCGGGCGGTCGCGCCGTCGGCGCTGCCTCCGGGGAAACGTTCTTCCAGCAGGTCGAAGGCCCTCTGGGCCTCCGTGCCGGGAATCGAGAAGGAGCTGGAGGTGGCGGTGGACGCGGACGCGGCGCCGAATCCGGCGAGCGCCAGCAGTGCCACCCAGACGAGGGCGACATAGCGGCGGCGCCGGAAGGCGAGTCGCCCCAGCTTGTAAAGGAATGTGGCCACGGAGGAGTACTCCCGGTCAGGTCGTGGAGTGGAAAAGGGCGTGAGGAACCAGCCCGACGACGAGAGCGGCGTGTCAGGTGGGGCGTCGGGGAGAGGTGGTGCGAAACGCGGGGCGAGCGGGGACGTCAGACGCCGAGGGCGGGGAACACCACGGCTTCCACGTAGTCGACGAGGAACGCCTGGTCGACCGGTCGGTCCTCGACCAGCTCCCGAGCGGCGAAGGCGCCGATCATCATGTGCGGTACATAGGGGAGCGCCGGATTGTCCGGACGCACCTCACCCCGGTCCACGGCCCGCTGGAGCAACGCCCCGAGACCGGTCATCTCCGGCTCGATCAGCAGCTCACGCAGCGCCTGGAACAGATCGGGGTTGTCGTGGACGGCATGGCTCAGACCCCGCAACAGCGCGGAGTTCTTCTCCATCTGGCAGTCGTCGGTGCGGGTGAGCACGGCTTGGACGTCACCGCGCAGCGAACCGGTGTCGATCTCGGCAAGGTGGACCGGCTTGTTGTTCCGGAGTGCCCTGACGACCAGCTCGGGCTTGCTCCCCCACTGGCGGTAGAGGGTGGCCTTGCTGGAACGGGTGCGGGCGGCAACGGCGTCCATGGTCAGGGCTTCGTAGCCGACCTCGCCGAGCAGGTCGAGCACAGCGGCGTACAGCTCGTTCTCACGTTCTGGCGTGAGCCGGCTGCGTGCCATGTGTCGACCTCCTGTTCCCTTGCGCCTGCTGGATCGTACGTCAGTGGTCGGCCGGCCCGGCGGGCGAGCCGATGATCCACTAAGCGAACGAAACCGTTTCGTACACTTCGAAGCTACCCCCCTCCCCCAGCGAAACGAAACTGTTTCGCTTGTGTCGTGCGACACAAGTTGCCGGAGGCCCTTCGCGCGGAAAGCATTGGAGGGTGAGTGACGACGTCGCGTATCTCCGTTTCCCGCACCTCCACAAGGACTTGCTCTGCTTCGCGGCCGAGGACGACCTCTGGGTCGCTCCTCTCGCCGCGGCGGGGCAGCGGCCCGGCCGTGCCTGGCGGGTGACTGTCGACCGGACCCGGGTCAGTCATCCGCGCTTCTCGCCCGACGGCAGCCGTATCGCCTACACGACCTGGCGCACGCTCGATCCAGAGATCCACCTGGCCCCTGTCGACGGGGGCCCCGCCCGCAGACTCACGTACTGGGGCTCGACGGACACCAGGGTCTGCGGGTGGAGCCCCGACCCCGGCGACAGCTCCCAGATCCTCGCCGTGTCCTCGCACAACCAGCCGTTCTCGTACTTCTCGTGGGCCTACAGCGTCCCCACCGACGGCAGCCCCGGCGGCAAGCTGCCCTGGGGGCCGGTCTCCGACATCGCCGTCGCGGACATCGACGGGGAGCGGCGCACCCTGCTGCTCACGGGTACGCCGCCGCACGAGCCGTCGGCGTGGAAGCGCTACCGGGGCGGGGCGACCGGGCGGCTGTGGCTGCACGGCGAGCGGCTGCTGCCGGACATCGGCGGGCATCTGGACGCGCCGATGTTCGTCGGCCGGCGCATCGCCTTCCTCTCCGACCACCAGGGCGTCGGCAACCTGTACTCGTGCCTGATGGACGGCGGCGATCTGCGCCGCCACACCGACCACGACGCGTTCTACGCCCGTAACGCGTCCAGCGACGGCGGCAGGGTCGTCTACCAGTGCGCGGGCGATCTGTGGCTGGTCGACGACCTGGAGTCGCCGGACGCCGTGCCCCGGAAGCTGGAGGTACGGCTCGGCGGACCGCGCACGGGCCGGCGCACCTACCAGGTACCGGCGTCGAGCCATGTCGACTCGCTGTCCGTGGACGAGACGGGCCGGGCGAGCGCGGTCTCCGTACGCGGCAGCCTGTACTGGCTCACGCACCGCGACGGGCCCGCCCGCACGATCACCGACACCCCGGGGGTGCGGGTCCGGCTGCCGGAGATGCTCGGCAGCAGCGGCCAGGTCGCGTACGTCACCGACGCGGACGGCGACGACGCGATCGAGATCGCCTACCTTCCCCGGGCCAGCGGCGACCGCGAGCCGCGCAGGCTGGCCTCCGGCCGGCTGGGCAGGGTCCAGGAGATCACCTCGGACCCGGAGGGCGAACGACTGGCCGTCGCGTCGAACGACGGCCGGTTGCTGCTGCTGGACACCACGCGGGGCCGGGCCCCGGACCTGGCCGCCCTCCCGGATCCGGCGGACGTCTCCGCCGCCTCCGTCGCCTCCGACGCCTCCGCCCCGACGGAGGCTCCTGCTCCCGCCTCCGCCTCCGAGCCGGACGACGTGGTCACCGAGCTGATCCGCTCGCTCAACGGCCCGGTCCGAGATCTGGCGTTCTCGCCGGACGGCGCCTGGCTGACCTGGTCGCACCCGGGCATCGGCCGGTCGCTGCGGCAGATCAAGCTGGCCAGGATCACCGGCCCCGGCGCCCCGGTGATAGTGGATGTCACCAACGGCCGCTTCGAGGACGAGAACCCCGTCTTCACCGGGGACGGCCGCTACCTGGCCTTCCTGTCCTGGCGCGGCTTCGACCCGGTGTACGACGTCCACACCGGCGACCTCTCCTTCCCCCTGGGCTGCCGCCCGTACCTGGTCCCGCTCTCCTCGGCCACCCCTTCACCGTTCGCCCTGCTCCCCGACGGCCGGCCCGCGGCGGGCGGGCTGGACCCGGTGGACATCCCCGAAGGCACCGTCGAAGGGCCGACGGTCACGGTGGAGTTCGAGGGTCTGGAGAGCCGGGTGACGCCGTTCCCCGTCTCGGCGTCGAAGTACTCGGCGCTGCAACCGGTCGGCGGCGGCGGTCTCGTCTGGCTGCGCTGGCCGATCTCCGGTGCGCTGGGCGAGACGTTCGCCAACCCGGCGGACATGTCGGGCCGGCCCACGCTGGAGCACTTCAACATCGCCAAGGCCCGGAAGACCGAACTGGTCGACCACCTCGACTGGTTCGCGGTCAGCGGGGACAGGACCCGGCTGGTCGTCATGGACGACGGCGAGCTGCGCGCCGTACCGTCCAACGAGGCCGGCGACAACGACTCCACGGTCTATCTCGACCTGCGCCGCATCCTGCACGACGTGGACCCGGCGGCCGAATGGCGCCAGGCCTACGGGGAGGCGGGGCGCATCATCCGGTCCTACTTCTGGGAACCGGACATGTGCGGCATCGACTGGGACGGCGTGCTCGCCCAGTACCGGCCCCTGGTCGAACGGGTCGCCTCACCCGACGAGTTCGCGGATCTGCTGCGCGAGGTGGTGGGCGAGCTGGGCACCTCCCACGCGTACGTCTCGCCCGCCCGCCGCAACGAGGGGCCGCCGCACTACCAGCGGGCGATCGGGCTGCTGGGCGCGAACCTGGTGTGCCGGGACGGCGACTGGACGGTACGGCGGATCCTGCCCGGTGACTCCTCGGACTCCAAGGCCCGTTCACCGCTCGCCGGTACGGGCATCCGGGAGGGCGCCGTCCTCACGCATGTCGACGGCCGGCCGGTCGACCCGGTGGCGGGGCCGTACCCGCTGCTGACGGCAGCGGGCGGCACGACGGTCGAGCTGACGTTCCGCCCGGCCGGGGGCGAGGGCGGCGGCCGTTCCCGCCGCATCGCGATCGTCCCCCTGGTCGACGAACGGCCGCTGCGCTACCAGGACTGGGTGGCCAAGCGCCGCGAGGTCGTACGGGACCTGAGCGGCGGCAAGTGCGGGTATCTGCACATCCCGGACATGGGTGGCTCGGGCTGGGCCCAGTTCAACCGCGACCTGCGGCTGGAGGTGTCGCGCCCGGCCCTGATCGTGGACGTACGGGGCAACGCGGGCGGCCACATCAGCGAACTGGTCGTCGAGAAGCTCACCCGCACGATCCTCGGCTGGGACCTGACCCGCAACGCACAGGCGGTCAGCTACGCGTCCAACGCACCCCGGGGCCCGGTGGTCGCCCTGGCGGACGAGGCCACGTCCTCCGACGGCGACATGATCACGGCCGCCTTCCGGCTGCTGAAACTGGGGCCGGTGGTGGGCCAGCGCACCTGGGGCGGCGTGGTCGGCATGACCGGACGTCACAGGCTCGGTGACGGGACGGTGATCACGGTGCCGATGAACGCGGCCTGGTTCGACACGTACGGCTGGTCCGTCGAGAACCACGGCGTCGAGCCCGACGTCGAGGCGCTGCGCACCCCCCTGGACTGGGCGGAGGGCCGCCACGCGGTCCTGGACGACGCGGTCCGGGTGGCCCTGGACCTCCTGAGGGACCACCCCGCGGCCACACCCCCCACCTACGCCACAGCCCCGACCCTCCGCCGCCCCCCGCTCCCCCCGAGGTAAACCCCGGCACAAGCCCCGCACCCGCCCACACGGGCCGCACCCCTCCAAGCCCGCCCGGCGCTTGAAAGCACCCGGCGGCCCGGCCCAGCCCATCCCCTCAAGCCCGCCCGGCGCTTGAGGGCACCCCACGGCACGGGCGACACGGGCCGCACCCCACCCAGCCCGCCCGGCGCTTGAGGGCAATCCCCAGCCCGTCCGGCGATTGAGGACCAGGCCCGGGCGGACCCGAGCCCACGCAAAGGGGGGCGCACCCGGTCCCCCGGATGCGCCCCTCACAACGCAGACGCGTCAGCGATCGAACCGCTCACGCGCACGGTCCGCCGTGTCCTGCGCCCGCTCCCGCACCCCGGCCTGCTCCGAGCGCTGCGGACGCTCCGAGCCGCGACGCTCCGAACGCTCGTCCGAGGCACCGGACGAACGCTCCCGCGCCTCGTCCCGCCGCTCACCCGGCTTCTTCTGCTTGGCCTGGTCGGCGAGCTCCTGCGCCTTGTCCTTGAACTGGTCTGCGATGCCCATGCTGTTCACTCCTATGTGGGTGCGTGGGGGCGGCCCCGTAAGGGCCTCGCTCAGACTTACACACCCGAACATTCACCGCATTTCGATCATTCGTGACGCGTCCGCTCCTCCTGGTCCGCCGCGCCGCCGGCCCCCACGAGCCCCTTGCTCACGCCTTCGAGCCGCAGCCCGAACCGCTCCATCTCGCGCTGCCCGACGGCCCCGATCAGCATCGGCAGGTAACCCCGGACCGACTGCATGCCACGCAGCCACCACTGGGCGTACACATGCGCGGACCGCCGCTCGATCCCTGCCACGATCCGGTCCACCGCCGGACCCAGCGGATACGTACGGTTCGTCGGCCACGGCAGCCGCTGCCGCAACTCCCGCATGACGGCGTCCTCGTCGGCACCGCGCACCATGTCGGTGTCGGTCCAGGACAGATAGCCGACCCCGACCTTCACCCCCCGGTAGCCGACCTCCGCGCGCAGGCTGTGCGCGAAGGCCTCCACGCCCGACTTCGACGCGCAGTACGCGCTCATCATCGGCGCCGGGGTGATCGCGGCCAGCGACGCTATCTGGAGGAAGTATCCGCGGCTCTCCATGAGCACCGGCAGGAACGCCCGCCCCGTCACCGCGCCACCGATCAGGTTGACCTCGATGACCCGCCGCCAGGCGACGGGATCGGAGTCCACGAACGGCCCGCCGGAGGCGACCCCGGCGTTGGCGACGACGACGTCGACCTTCCCGAAGCGTTCCTTGACCTCGCGGGCGACCCGGGCCATGGCCTCGTGGTCGGTGACGTCCGCGTGCCAGTGGTCGCTCTCCGCGTGCAGCCGTTCCGAGACCTTCTTCAGCTCGTCGGGTTCCAGACCGACCAGCGCGAGCTTGGCCCCGCGCGCCGACAGCTTGCGGGCCAGCAGCTCACCCACACCGCGTGCCGCGCCCGTGACGACGACGACCTGTCCTTCGAGACTCCGTCTGGCGCTCATGCGACCTCCTCCTCGCTCACGGCCTGCGCCGCGCTGTCCACAGTGACGTACGCGGCCACCAGTTCCCGGAGTTTCGCGGTGACCACCTCGGGCGCCTCGACCGGCGTCATGTGGCCTATTCCGGTCAGCTCCGTGAGCCCGAGGCTCAAGGGCAGTGCCGCCTCGATGGCGCGTGCGTGCACGGCCGGCGTCAGCCGGTCCTCCGTGCCCGCGATGACGGCGGTCGGCAGCCGCAGCTCCCGCAGCCGTGCCTCCAGGTCCAGTTCCGCGAGCACACGACTCCAGGCGACGCGAGCCCTGCGGGGGCACGCGTGCACGATCCTGGCACAGGCGTCCACCCGATCCGGGGACGAACCGCGGCCCATCGTCGCGTACTTGAGTATCGCCTTCGATATCCCGTTGACCGGCCCGAGCGGTGCCGGAGCACCGAGTATCCTCCCGGTCAGCCGCGTACGGAGGGCACCGGCCCGCATCGGCAGCACCCGCGATTCGGCGGTCAGCCGCGAACTGCCCGTGCTGCACAGCAGGACGGCCGCCCCGTGCTCGCGCACGGCGGTCCGGCCGGCCGCGGCCATCAGCGTCATCCCGCCCATGGAGTGCCCACCGAGCACCGCCTTCTGTCCCGGCGCGAGGGTGGCCCTCAGCACCGCTTCGAGGTCGTCGGCCAGCGCACGCGTGCTGTATCCGTCCGGTCCCGCGGCCTCCGGGGAGAGGCCGTGTCCCCGCTGGTCGTAGACGACGACCCGGTGGTCGACCGCCAGGTCGCGTATCTGGGCGGCCCAGAAGCGGGTGCTGCAGGTCCAGCCGTGCGCCAGGACCACGGCGGGGGCGCCGTCGGGCCCGTGCAGCTCGACGTGGACGGACGAACCGTCGGCGGACAGGACGGTCAGTTCGCGTACGGGCACGGGCGGGGTGTCCGCGCGGTGCGGCAGTCGGCTCATCCGGCGATCTCCTCGGTGAGGGACTTCTCCTGCGTGCTGACGGCGGGCGCCCGGACGACCTCGTACTCCCCGAGGTCGACGGTGCGTGTGGCCCGCCGGAATGCACCCGTGGTCCCCGGCCAGACCGTGGTGTTGCGCCCCTCGTCGTCCAGGTACCAGCTGGTGCAGCCGCCGGTGTTCCACACGGTCCGCTTCATCCGTTCCTGGACGTGCCGGTTCCACGCGCCGACGGCGGAGGGCCGGGCATCGAGCGCCGCGCGTCCGCCCAGGACGTTCAGCTGGCGCATGAAGTCGGCCATGTAGTTCAGCTGTGACTCGATCATCAGGATCATGGAGGAGTTACCGAGCCCCGTGTTGGGGCCGATGATCGTCATCCAGTTGGGGAAGCCCGCCGCCGTCGCACCGCGCAGCGCCTGCATGCCGTCCTTCCAGGACTCGGCGAGCGTGATGCCCTCCGCGCCGACGACCCGGGTCGCGATCGGCATGTCCGTCACGTGGAAGCCGGTACCGAGGACGATGACGTCGGCCTCGGTCTCCGTACCGTCCGAGGCGACCAGGGTCGAGCCCCGCACCTCCGCCAGGCCGGAGGCGACGACGTCCACATTCGGCCGGGCCAGCGTCGGGTAGTAGGTGTTGGAGAGCAGGATGCGCTTGCACCCGATGCGGTACGAGGGGGTCAGCTTGGCCCGCAGCTGCGGGTCCTTGACCGCCCGGGCCATGTTGGCCCTGGCTATCCGCTCGACGAGGCCGAGCTGGTCGGGGTGCTTGGTGAAGGCCCCGACCTGCAGCTCCCGGATGCCCCAGAGCAGTCCGCGGCGTGCGGTGCCGGTGAAGGGGAGCGTGCGGTGCAGCCACTTCTCGGCGCGGCTGATGGCACGGTCCATGCGCGGCATCACCCAGGGCGGTGTCCGCTGGAAAAGCGTGAGCGAGGCCACCCGGGGCTGGATCTCCGGCACGATCTGGATGGCGGAGGCACCGGTCCCGATCACGGCGACGCGCTTGCCGGTCAGATCGTGGTCCGGGTCCCACTGCGCCGAGTGGAAGACTTTGCCGGGGAAGTCGGCGAGCCCGGGTATGTCGGGCAGCTTCGGGTCGGAGAGCGGTCCGGTCGCGGAGACGACGACGTCGGCCGTGACCGTGGTGCCGTTCGCCGACTCGATCACCCAGTACAGCCGTTCGTTGTCCCAGCGCATGAGCGTGACCTCATGGCCGAGCCGGAGGTGCGGGCGCAGCCCGAAGGTGTCGGCCACGTGCTCCAGGTAGGCGCGGATGTGCTCCTGCCCGGAGAAGGTGCGGGGCCAGTCCGGATTGGGCGCGAACGAGAAGGAGTAGAGGTGGGACGGTACGTCGCAGGCACAGCCCGGATAGCTGTTGTCGCGCCAGGTGCCACCGACGGATCCGGCCCGTTCGAGGATCAGGAAGTCGGTGATGCCTTCGCGGCGCAACCGGACCGCGGCCCCGAGGCCCCCGAATCCGGATCCGATCACCGCCACTCGTACGTGCTCGTGCTGGGCCATGCTGCCGCCTCCCCGCGGTACGTACGCGACTCTGCCAGCAATCACTGGCGTTGTTGGGAGGGTAGAACAGCTCCGTACTGATGGGTAGGGGCCTGGGCAAGGAAAGTTACCGGCGGTACAACATAGGGTGCGGGTGTGGCCGAAGGACGCGAGCACCGCGAATACCGCATGGAGGAGCTGGCCGGGGAGGCCGGCATCACCGTGCGCACCCTGCGCTTCTACCGGGAGCGCGGGCTGATCCAGCCACCGCGCCGTGAGGGCCGCATCGCCTGGTACGACGACCACCATCTGGCGCGGCTGCGCACCATCACGGGCCTGCTGGACCGCGGCCACACGCTCAACGGCATCGCCGACCTCGCCGCCACCTTCGACAGCGGCCGCGATGTCGCCGAGGTGCTGGGCCTGGGCGAGCCGACCGAGGAGACCCCGGTCCGGCTCTCTCCCGAGCAGCTCGCGGACTACTTCGGGGACCAGGCCACGGCGGAGAATCTCGCCGCCGCCCTGGAACTGGGCTATCTCGCCGTCGACGGCGACGAGATCGTGCACATCAGCCGCCGCCTGCTGGATGTGTCGGCGGAGCTGGTGCGGGAAGGGGTGCCGCTCTCCGCGGTGCTCTCCTCCGGCCGCCTGGTCCGTGAGCACGCCGACGCCCTCGCCGGACTCTTCGTGCGCGTCCTGCACGCCCACGCCGAGGACACCGATCCGGACCAACTGCGCACGCTGGCCCACGCGGTGGTGGACGCGGAGCTGTCCATGGCCATGGACCGGAAGCTACGCGCCGAGGACACGCCCCGTCCCGCGCCGTAGCCCTGGAAACGCGCACCGGGGCACGGGCCCGCCACGCGCCTCACCACACACCTGGGGAAGGGCCGGGCCCCGCCTGCCTCAGCGCTCGTACGTGACCGTCACGGGCGCGTGGTCGCTCCACCGCTCACCATGCGTGGCGGCGCGCTCCACCCACGCCTTCACGGCCCGGCCGGCCAGTCCGGGCGTCGCGATCTGGTAGTCGATGCGCCAGCCCGCGTCGTTGTCGAAGGCCCGCCCGCGGTAGGACCACCAGGAGTACGGCCCCTCCTCGTCCGGGTGCTGCGCACGGACGACGTCCACGTACGCCGCCTCGTCGAACACCCGGCTCAGCCACTCCCGCTCCTCGGGGAGGAAGCCGGAGCTCTTCCTGTTGGCCCTCCAGTTCTTGATGTCGGCCTCCCGGTGAGCGATGTTCCAGTCACCGCAGACGACGACCTCGCGCCCCTCGGCGGCCGCCCGCTTCTTCAGCCCCTGGAGATAGGGAAGGAAGGCCGCCATGAAGCGTTCCTTCTCCTCCTGCTTCTCGGTACCGACCTCGCCGGAGGGCAGGTACAGGCTGGCGACCGTCACACCCGGCAGATCCACCTCGACGTAGCGGCCGGAGGTGTCGAATTCCTCACACCCCGGAACCTCGAATCCACCGAACCCGATCTGCACACGCTCCGGCGCGTGCCGCGTGTACACGGCGACTCCCGCGCGCCCCTTGGCCGCGGCCGGGGCGTAGGTGGTGTGCCATCCGTCGAGCTCGCGCAGCTCTTCGGGGAGCTGCTGCGCTTCGGCACGGACCTCCTGGAGGCAGACCGCGTCGGCCTCGGTCTGCTCCAGCCACTCGACGAAACCCTTCTTCGCGGCGGCACGGAGCCCGTTCACATTTACTGTGGTAACAGTCAGCATCCCCGTACAGTACCGAGACACACTAGTGCATACCTGTACCATGACTCGCATGATTATCCAGCCTCGGCCTTTCGACCACCCCGATGCCGTCAAACTCAACGACGAGGTGCAGCTCGTGTACGCCGAGCGCTACGGCGAGGGGGGCGACATGACGCCGCTCGACCCCGCCATGTTCGATCCGCCGCGCGGACTGTACCTGCTCGCCTACGACGACCGGAACCAGCCGGTGGCCACCGGCGGCTGGCGCACCCAGGACCGGAACGACGAGGGCTACTCCGACGGCGACGCCGAGATCAAGCGGATGTTCGTGATACCCGCGGGCCGCGGCCTGGGCCTGGCCCGCCGCATCCTCGCCGCCCTGGAGGCCGACGCCCGGGCCGCAGGCCGCACCCGCATGGTCCTGGAGACCGGCAACAAGCAGCCCGAGGCTATCGCGCTGTACGCCTCCAGCGGCTACACGCCCTGCACGAAGTTCGGCCATTACCGGCTGTACGAGAGCAGCATCTGCATGGCCAAGCCGCTGGGACAGCCCTCGTAGGCCGGCCCCTTCCTGTACGCGGACTCGGTCTCCGGCCGGAGCTCCGGGTGATGGTCAGCGCGATGAGCGACAGCACCACCGGTCGGCCGAAGTACAGGAACCCCGCGGCACGTTCGAGGATCGCCTCCGGCTGCCGTACGTCCGCGTGGATGTAGTCGATCGCACCCTCGGGGCTGCTGATCAGCAGAGCCTCCGCGTGACGCAGGACGGCGGGGTCGTTGTCCGCGTAGACGACCCGGGCCCCGGGTGTGACGGCCTGGACGACCTGATGGGGATTCGGCGCGGTGGGGATCCCGGTACCGATGTCCAGGAACCGGTCGCCCCACGCCCACGCCGGCCAGGCGGACGCCAGGTGCATGAGACCCCGGTTCCGTGCCGCATCGGCCCACGCCGGACCCCCACTCGGTGTGCTCGCGCGCTCCGGCCCGGACGACGGTGTAGCCGGCGTCACGCGGTTCGAGCTCATCGGCCCAGTCCTTGGCGCCGAGGTCTACCATGGTCCGTTCCTCCGCTCAGGCGCTGACGCGAAGACGGCGAGGGGCGAGGTTCATCTCGTGCTTCAGCCGGTGGCCACCCCGCAGGCAGCACGCACCCGTTGGCGTTACTCCCGCCCTTGTCAGGTACGCCTGGAAGGCGCTTCCGGCGCCACTCGGCCACCCACAGCGCGTCGCGGAGGCACCGCGAGCCCGGTCCCGGCGGCCCGGCTTTCACACAGGCAGCAGCTCGAACGACAAAATCCCGGTCAGACGGTGACCGTCTGACCGGGATCTCGCTGTGCGGTGGACCTGTGGGGATTTGAACCCCAGACCCCCTCGATGCGAACGAGGTGCGCTACCAGACTGCGCCACAGGCCCTTGCAACGAGTGAAACTTTAGCACCCTCGACGGGGTGCTCGGAAATCCGTATCCCGCAGGTCAGGCAAGTCGGCCTCCCGCAGGGATCCCACGGGTCTCACTCGTTGGCCGCGCGGGGCCGGTCCTCGTCGTCGTACTGGTCGAAGAGCGGGGTCCGGCCGCGGTCGCGGGTGCGCCGGGGCTGGTCGCCGCGGCGGCGCGGCGCGGGGTCCGCCTCGGGTACGACGGGGTGCGAGGTGCCCGTGGGTTCGGCCGTGCTGGAGCGGGCCGCGCTCCAGGTCTCCGGGTCGCCGACCTCCACCCCGCCCGTGGCACGCGGGGCGACGGGGGCGGTGACATAGGTCGGCAGCGGGACCGGGACCGGCTCCCAGCTGTCGCCCTGGGCCGGACCGCGCTCGCGCTGCTGGTCGACCCACTCCGCGTGGTCCGTCTGCTCGACGAGAGCGCGGCGCCCGGCCTCCTGCGGGGAGACCGTCGGGGTGGGTGCGGGGTGACGCGCTTCGGGCTCCTCGTCGGGCTCGGCGGGAGCCGTCGCCGCGGGCTGGTGCCGTCGGGGCCGGTTCTCGCGGAGCCGCTGCGCGGCGACCTCGGCCCTGCGCCGGTCCATGGTGAAGACGAACCGGCGGCGCTCCTGGGCGCGGAGATGCACGATGTACGAGCTCAGGAGCACGGCCGGGACGGCGGGCGCCCACAGGAAGCGGAGACCGCCGACGGCCGCGACGATCGCGCCGAGCGTGAACGCCATGAACAGGACCGTGGTCGTGCGCCGGCGGCGCGCCAGAACCTTGGTGCGCTGGGCCCGCCGCTCACGCTCACTCTCCACGCCGGCGGTGCGCGGGCGCCGGACGGGTGCCGGGCGCGCCTGCTCCGCGGCCGCACGACCGGAGGCCGGACGCTCGGGAGCGTCCTGCGCCGGGTCGTTCAACCGGGCTTCGGTGTGTGCCGGGGGCGCGGAAAAGGCCCGGACGTCGACGGAATCCAATCGGTCCGTGACGGCATCCGGGTCCACGTCGCCAGGCGCCTCCCCGGCATCGCGCTCCTGCAGCTCCTTGGCGTACCGGCGCTCCATGGCCGCCCGTCCGGACAGCAGCCGGATGGCGGTGCTGAAGCGTTCCGTCGGTCGGGCTTCATTGAGCTCGTCCTGCCTGCGGAGCCACATCGGCACCAGGTAGGCGGCCCAGGCACCGACGATGACTGCGTAGATGAGGCCGCTACTGCTCACGCTCACACCGTAGAGGGGTTTGCACGGCAGCATCCGCCAATTGGCCCGGTGTGTCGCACGATCAGGCTGATATCACGGACTTTTTTTGCGAATCTTCGGAACAGCACCCGATGCGAGTGGGTTCACCAACGGTCGCAGAGCGATCAATTTCGAACACTTATTTCATTTCCCCTGGCGTGCGCGGCGCACCCGGCCGCGCCCTGCGCCAGCGCCGGTGCAGTCCGTCGGGCACTTCCTCCGCGGTCAGGGCGAAGATCAGGTGGTCCCGCCACGCGCCGTCGATGTGGAGATAGCGTGGACGCAATCCCTCCTCGCGGAATCCGAGTTTCTCCACGACCCTTCGGCTGGGGCCGTTCTCGGGCCTGATGCACACCTCGATCCGGTGCAGCCCGACGGTACGGAAACAGTGGTCGACGGCGAGCGCCACGGCTGTGGGCATGACGCCGCGGCCCGCCACACCCTGGTCGACCCAGTAGCCGACATGCCCCGAGCACATCGAGCCCCAGGTGATCCCGGCCACCGTCAACTGCCCGACGAGACGGCCCTCGTACTCGATGGCGAAGGGCAGCATGCGGCCCGCGTTCGCCTCTGCGCGCAGGTGACGGACCATCTGGCGGTAGGTCGGACGCCGGGCCACGGGGCCGCCGGGGGCGGGCGGCGGGACGGTCGCCTCCCAGGGCCGCAGCCAGTCACGGTTGCGGCGGTTGACCTCGCGCCACACGCGCTGGTCACGCAGCTTTATCGGGCGGAGGGTGATCGCGCCGTCGGTCAGGATCACCGGCCAGGTCGGGACGTTCAGCTCGGGCTCCCCGGCCGGGGGTGGTCGCCGCCGCGCAGTTGGTCGACGGCGTGCACCAGAAGCCTGCCCAGGACCGCGAGCCCGTCGCGTACGCCGCCGGTGGAGCCGGGCAGGTTAACGATGAGGGTGCCGCCCGCGATGCCGGCGAGGCCGCGGGAGAGCGCGGCCGTGGGCACCTCGTCCCGGCCCTCGGCCCGGATCGCCTCGGCGATGCCGGGGATCTCCCGGTCGATGACACGGAGGGTGGCCTCAGGGGTCCGGTCGGTGGGCGAGACACCCGTACCTCCGGTGGTGACGATCACGTCGTAGCCGGCCGCCGCACCGGCCCGCAGAGCCGCCTCCACGGGGTCGCCGTCGGGGACGACCTGCGGGCCGTCGACGGCGAACCCGAGAGCGGCGAGCCCTTCGGCGACCAGCGGTCCGCCCCGGTCGGGGTAGACACCGGCCGAGGCGCGGTTGGAAGCGGTCACGACGAGGGCCGCGTACGGGGCGGTCAGGGCCCCGCCGGGCACCGCCTCACTGTCGGGCACGGTCATGCCTCCGCCCCCTCCGGTGCGGGGCGCAGGGGGTCGCCCTCCGGTGCGGGGCGCCGGTAGTCGCCGGACTTGCCGCCCGACTTCGCCTCGACCCGGACGTCCGTGATCACGGCGCTCTTGTCGACCGCCTTGATCATGTCGATCACCGTGAGGGCGGCGACCGAGACGGCCGTCAGGGCCTCCATCTCGACCCCGGTGCGGTCCGTCGTCTTCACCGTCGCCACGATCTCCACCGCGTCGTCGGCGACGCTCAGGTCGACCTCGACGCCGGAGACGGCCAGCGGATGGCACAACGGGATGAGGTCCGGGGTGCGCTTGGCGCCCATGATCCCGGCGATGCGCGCCGTGGCGAGGGCGTCTCCCTTGGGAACCCCTTCGCCTCTGAGGAGTTCGACGACGCGCGGGGACACGAGGACCCGGCCACTCGCCCGGGCGACGCGGGCCGTGACGTCCTTCTCCGACACATCGACCATGCGGGCCGCGCCCGCCTCGTCGATGTGCGTCAGCCTGTTCTGCGTACTCAACTCACTCCGCCTAGCGGTAGGGCGCCGGTTGCCCGCCCGGCCGCACCGGAGTACGGGCCGGGCGCCCGAGGGGCTTCCCCCCGGTAAGACACAGCGCCAGATACCGTACCGCCACCGCGCCGAAGTCAGCGGAGGAGGATCACCTGGGTCTCCGCGCCGGGCTCGGCGGAGGTGACGTCCTCGGGCAGCACGATCAGCGCGTCAGCCTGGGCGAGGGCGGCGATCAGGTGGGATCCGGGTCCGCCGACCGGGGTGACGGTGCCCGCCTCCGCGTCGTACGTCCCCCGCAGGAACTGCCGCTTGCCGGCCGGCGAGGTGAGCGCCGTGTCGATGTCCAGCGTGGCCGTGGCCGTCGGGCGGTGGACGTCGTCGAGACCCATCAGTGCCCGGATGGCCGGACGGACGAACAGCTCGAAGGAGACGTACGAGGACACCGGATTGCCGGGCAGCGCCAGCAGCGGCGTGTGGTCGGGGCCGATCGCACCGAAGCCCTGCGGCTTGCCCGGCTGCATGGCGAGCTTCCGGAAGTCGATGCCGCTGCCGGGCTCGTCCTCGTCACCCACGAAGGACAGCGCCTCCTTGACCACGTCGTACGCGCCCACGCTCACGCCGCCGGTGGTGACGACGATGTCGGCGCGGATCAGCTGGTCCTCGATCGTGGCGCGCAGTGTCTCCGCGTCGTCGGCCACCGCGGGAACGCGGTACGCGATGGCTCCGGCTTCCCGGGCGGCGGCCGTCAGGGCGAAGCTGTTGGAGTCGTAGATCCTGCCGCCGGTCAGCTCCTCGCCCGGCTGCACGAGCTCGCTGCCGGTGGAGAGCACGACGACACGCGGACGGGGCCGGACCTTCACCGTCGAGCGGCCGATCGCGGCGAGCAGCCCGATCTGCGGAGGCCCGACGACCGAGCCGGCGCGCAGCGCCAGGTCCCCGGGCTGGACATCGCTCCCCCGGGCCCGGACATGGGCCCCGGCCTCGGCGGGGCGGTGGACCCGGACCTCGCCGCTCGCCCCCTCCGGGGCGTCGCTGTGGGCACGCATGGCGTCGGCCGGGCCCTCGCCCGTGCCGCCGTCGGTCCACTCGACCGGGACGACGGCCTCGGCGCCCGCGGGCAACGGGGCTCCGGTCATGATGCGGGCGGCCTCACCGGGGCCGACCGACCGGCCGTCGGCCAGCCCGCCGTCGCCCGCCGCGACATCGCCGACGACGGTGAGGACGGCGGGGAACTCCTCGCTGGCGCCCTCGATGTCGGAGATCCGGACGGCGTATCCGTCCATCGAGCTGTTGTCGAAGGGCGGCAGGGCGACCTCGACCATGACGTCCTCGGTCAGGACACAGCCCTGGGCGTCGGGCAGCTGCAGCTCGATGGGTTCGAGCGGCCTCACCGCGGCGAGGATGTCGGACAGGTGCTCGTCCACCGACCAGATCGTGCTGCTCAAGCTGTTACAACTCCTCGGTGACGTAACTGCGCAGCCAGGTCCGGAAGTCCGGGCCCAGGTCCTCACGTTCGCACGCGAGTCTGACAATGGCACGCAGATAGTCGCCGCGGTCACCGGTGTCGTAGCGGCGGCCCTTGAAGACGACACCGTGCACCGGGCCGCCGACCTTCTCGTCCTCGGCCAGCAGCTGGAGTGCGTCGGTGAGCTGGATCTCGCCGCCCCGGCCCGGCTCGGTGTGGCGCAGTATGTCGAAGATCGCCGGGTCCAGCACGTAGCGGCCGATGATGGCGAGGTTGCTGGGGGCGTCGGCGCGGTCGGGCTTCTCCACCAGGCCGGTGACCCGTACGACGTCGCCGTCGCCGGTGGGCTCGGTGGCCGCGCAGCCGTACAGGTGGATCTGCGCCGGGTCGACCTCCATGAGGGCGACGACGCTGCCGCCCTCGCGCTCCTGGATCTCGACCATGCGGGCGAGCAGCGGGTCGCGCGGGTCGATCAGGTCGTCGCCGAGGAGGACGGCGAAGGGCTGGTCGCCGACGTGCGGTGCGGCACACAGGACTGCGTGACCGAGGCCCCGCGGGTCGCCCTGGCGGACGTAGTGCATGGTGGCCAGGTCGCTGGACTCCTGGACCTTGGAGAGCCGTTCGGCGTCTCCCTTGCGGGTCAGCGCGGACTCCAGCTCGTAGTTCCGGTCGAAGTGGTCCTCCAGGGGACGCTTGTTGCGACCGGTGATCATCAGTACGTCGGAGAGGCCTGCGGTGACCGCCTCCTCGACGACATACTGGATGGCGGGCTTGTCGACGACAGGCAGCATCTCTTTGGGAGTGGCCTTCGTGGCCGGCAGAAACCGGGTGCCGAGACCTGCAGCTGGGATGACAGCTTTGCTGATCCTGGGGCGCGACTGAGTCATGCGCAGAACTGTAACCGGTGCGTATGGGCGGAAGATGAGCGTCCGGTTAACTTCGTACTCATACAACCCCATAAAAGAGGTATGCGAGCACCCGTTGAACGATGACATGTCCCGAAAGGCACTACTACGGCGCGAACTCCTCGCTTCGCGACGGCTCCTGTCCGTTGAGGACGTCGAGAACGCCGCCGCGGTTCTCGCCGCGACGGCATACGCCCTCCCGGAGGTGGCAGGAGCCCGGACCGTGGCGGCCTACGTGTCCGTGGGGCGAGAGCCCGGGACACACGCGCTCCTGGACACGCTGCGTGCCCGGGGCGTACGGGTGTTGCTGCCGGTACTCATGCCGGACAACGACCTGGACTGGGCCGAGTACGAGGGCGCGGAACATCTCGTCCCCGCCGGACGGGGGCTGCTGGAGCCGGACGGCGTACGCCTGGGGCCCCGAGCGGTCCTCGGGGCCGACGTGGTCCTGCTGCCCGGACTCGCCGTGGACCGGCGCGGGATGCGGCTGGGCCGCGGCGGGGGCAGCTACGACCGGGTGCTGGCCCGGCTGTCGGCGGCCGGGGCGGACCCCGCGCTCGTCGTCCTGCTGTACGACGACGAGGTGGTCGCGCGGGTTCCGGAGGAACCGCACGACCACCCCGTGGACGCCGTCGTCACGCCTGCCGGGGCGCGGCACTTCACTCCCCGGAACCCTGCCTAGGGTTTCTCGAGCGTCAGGGTGTCGACCGTGGACTGCTGGACCGCGTCGGGTTCGAAGGACCAGTCGAGCAGGTCACCGTCGACCCACTTGTCGGTCTGGTCGGTGTAGTGCGCGCTGAACGCGTGCCCTGAGGCGCCGGTGAGGTTGATCCAGCGGGACTTGTCCCACTCCCCCACGTTGACGACCATCCGCATCGAGGGCACCCAGATCACGTCGTAGCCGCCCGCCGCGTTCCAGCCGGTGGCGTTGACAGCGGCTTCGCCGCCGCCGAGGTGCCACGGACCGCGGTTGAGGGCCCGCTGCAGGAGGTCGGGGCCCTCGGTGCCGAGCGTCTGGTTGCGCAGGGTCAGCTGGTGCAGCCGGCCCCAGCTCCAGGTGCTGGTGTCCTTGCCGAGCTCGGCGGTCAGCTCCCAGCGGGCGTCCTTCATGGCACGGGCGAAGAGCTGGTCCCGGTTCTCGATCGCCTCCTGGCGCCCCTGGGCGGGCACCTTCCACCACTCGTTGTCCGTGTCGTCGAGGATGGACCCGACGACCTCGTACCAGCGGTCGCCGCCGTCCGGCTGCGCCGAGTCGGGGTCACGCTGGCCGCACTCCCGTACGCGCTTGGTCTGTTCGTCCACCGGTCCGGTGCTGGTGGCGGGCAGCACGCTGAGGCAGTCGCCCTGGGCGCGGAGCTCCTTGGGGAGCTTGTTGCCGAAGGCCAGCTTGAGGATGTTGCGCCAGACACCGTTGAAGTACGCGGCGGCGGCCGAGTCGGGTTCCTGGGTGTAGTCCCAGCCCTCCAGCAGCTTCTGGGCCTCGCGGACGCTCTTGTCGGAGATGCCGATCTTCAGCAGCTTCGGGACCAGCTTCGCGGCGATCGCGCTCTCGTTGTCCATCTGCATCGTCTGCATGTCATCGGTGGAGATCTTCTCGCCGCGCTTGATCTTGTCCCCGATGAGGCTGTTGATCCGCTGGCTGCGTGCGCCGTAGCCCCAGTCCTCGGTGAGGAGGTGCTTGTACGAATCGTCGATGACGGCCTGGTTGGCGGTGACGATGTAGCCGCGGTCCGGGTTGTACTCGTAGGGCAGCTCGGCGAACGGGACCGGCTTGTCCTCCCAGCCGTACTCCGACGTCCAGCCGGGGCTCGGCGTCGTGCCGTCGCCCTTGACGCGGACCGGGATCTTGCCGGGGGCCTGGTAGCCGATGTTGCCCTCGGTGTCCGCGTAGATGAGGTTCTGCGAGGGCACCTCGAAGTGCTCGGCCGCCGCCTGGAAGGACTTGAAGTCCTTGGCCCGGTTGAGCTCGAAGACCGCGTCCATCGACTTGCCGGCGTCCAGCGCGGTCCACTTCAGCGCGACCGCGTAGCCGTCGCCCCGGTCCGGGGCGGAGTTGGTGACCGGGGCCTTCTTGCCGACCTTCACCAACTCGCTGCTGCGGTCGGAGATCAGCGGCCCGTTGTTCGTCTCCCGGACGGTGATCTTCCGGCTCTTGCCGCCCGCGACCTTGATGGTCTCCTCACGGGTGACGAAGGGCTCGGTCTTGCCGTCGTACTGGTAGCCGTCGGCCGAGACCTTCTCCAGGAAGAGGTCGGTGACGTCCGCGCCGAGGTTGGTGAAGCCCCAGGCGATGTCCTGGTTGTGGCCGATGATCACACCGGGCATCCCGGAGAACGTGTAACCGGCGGTGTCGTACCGGCAGGACTCCGAGACCTCACGGCAGTGCAGCCCCATCTGGTACCAGAGCGAGGGCAGCATGGGCGCCAGGTGCGGGTCGTTGGCCAGCAGCGGGTTGCCGGTGGTCGTGTGCTCCCCGGAGACGACCCAGGAGTTCGATCCGATGCCGTTGCCGTTGGGGCCGAGCAGGGCCGGGATCTCGTCCAGGGTGTCGGAGAGCGCGGAGAGCTGGGTGTTCAGGCCCTCGGTCGCACCCTCGGGGGTCTGCGCACCGATGTCGTCCGACGGCTCGGCGTCCGGCTCGAACGTGCCGGTGGCCGGGGAGACCGCGCCCCGGTCGACGATCGGGTCGTTCCTGTCGAACGGGTAGGCCGGGTAGAGGTCCTTGATCTGCGTCTTGCTGAGCCTGCTGGTCAGCAGCGAGCGGTCGATCTCGTCCTGCATGTTCCCGCGCAGGTCCCAGGCCATCGCCTTCAGCCACGCGACCGAGTCGACCGGGGTCCACTCGGTGGGCTTGTAGTCGTTGGTCAGGCCGAGGGCCGCGTACTCGACGGAGATGTCCTTGCCGTCCTTGCCCTCCAGATACGCGTTCACCCCCTCCGCGTACGACTGGAGGTTCTTCTTGGTGTCCTCGTCGAGCTCGGTGTCGTACTCCTCCTGCGCGACCTCGCGCCAGCCCAGTGTGCGCAGGAAGGAGTCGGTCTCCACCTGGCCGGAGCCGAACATCTCGGAGAGCCGGCCCGACGTCATGTGACGGCGGACGTCCATCTCCCAGAAGCGGTCCTGCGCCTGGACGAAGCCCTGGGCACGGAAGAGGTCGCTGTCGGAGTCCGCGTAGATCTGCGGGATCCCGTGACTGTCGCGTTTGACGTCGACGTCGCCGGTAAGACCCTTGAGCTCGATCGAACCGGTGGTCTGCGGGTACGAGGCCCGGACCGTGGATACGGACCAGAACGCGCCGTAACCGACACCCGCGACAAGCGCCAGCACCAGGACGATCACGAACAGGCGGGCGCGTCGCCCCTTCTTCCTGCCGGGCTTCTTCGCATCGGAAGAACCGGAAGGGGCGGTTGTGTTGGCGGGCATCGCTGTCCTTCGAGGGGCAGGGTGGTCCTGGGAGTGCAGGAGCAACCATAGGCGCCCCGCCGAAGCCACTCGGACGCGGTATGGGGATGCATCCATTTGCGTAGTCCTCGCACGGACACTCGAACGCGTCAAGGAAACGTTAAAGATTAGGTAAGGTAACGAAGTACTGGCCGCCGGAGGTCGATCCGGAAGGCGTACGCAGGGAAGGAACGGACCCTGACTGTCCACGCGCTCAACGAACTTCTGCTCGTCTGCTCGCTCGTCCTGCTGGTCGCCGTCGCGGCCGTACGCATCTCGTCCCGCAGCGGGCTCCCCAGCCTGCTCCTGTACCTCGGCATCGGTATCGCCATGGGGCAGGACGGCATCTTCGACGTCAAGTTCGACAATGCCGAGCTGACCCAGGTGATCGGCTACGCCGCCCTGGTCGTCATCCTGGCCGAGGGCGGGCTGGGCACGAAGTGGAAGGAAGTCAGACCCGCACTGCCGGCGGCGGCCGTGCTGTCGATTGTCGGCGTGGGCATCAGCGTGGGCATCACCGCGAGCGCGGCGCACTATCTCGTCGGCCTCGAATGGCGACAGGCCCTGATCATCGGCGCCGTCGTCTCCTCCACCGACGCGGCGGCCGTCTTCTCGGTGCTGCGCAAGGTCCCGCTCCCCTCCCGGATCACCGGCGTCCTGGAGGCCGAGTCCGGCTTCAACGACGCCCCCGTGGTCATCCTGGTGGTGGCCTTCTCCGCCGTCGGCCCCGTGGAGCACTGGTACGTACTGGTCGGGGAGATAGCCCTGGAGCTCGCCATCGGCGCGGCCATCGGCCTCGCGGTGGGCTGGCTCGGCTCCCTCGGACTGCGTCATGTGGCGCTGCCCGCGTCCGGCCTCTACCCGATCGCCGTGATGGCCATCGCCGTGTCCGCGTACGCGGCGGGCGCCATGGCCCACGGAAGCGGGTTCCTGGCCGTCTATCTGGCCGCGATGGTCCTCGGCAACTCCAAGCTGCCGCACTGGCCGGCCACCCGCGGCTTCGCGGACGGTCTCGGCTGGCTGGCGCAGATCGGCATGTTCGTCCTGCTCGGCCTGCTGGTCACCCCGCACGACCTCATCGACGACTTCTGGCCCGCCGTGGTCGTGGGGCTGGTGCTGACCGCGGTCGCACGGCCGCTGTCGGTCTTCATCAGCCTGGCGCCGTTCGGACTGCCACAGCGCGAGAAGGCCCTCATGTCCTGGGCGGGCCTGCGCGGCGCGGTCCCCATCATCCTGGCGACGATTCCCATGGTGTCCGGGATCGAGGGCAGCACCCGGGTCTTCAACATCGTCTTCGTGCTCGTCGTCGTCTACACGCTGATCCAGGGGCCCACCCTGCCCTGGCTCGCGAGGGCCCTGAAGATCTCGGAGGACCCGTCCGAGACGGCGGACCTGGGCATCGAGTCGGCGCCCCTGGAGCGGCTGCGCGGGCATCTGCTGTCCGTCGCCATCCCCGGGAAGTCGAAGATGCACGGCGTGGAGGTCGCCGAGCTGCGGCTGCCCGCAGGGGCAGCCGTCACCCTCGTCGTCCGGGACGGGAAGAGCTTCGTGCCCGCCCCGTCCACCGTGCTCCGGCGCGGGGACGAGCTCCTGGTGGTCGCGACCGACCCGGTACGCGACGCGACGGAGGCACGGCTGCGGGCGGTCGGCGAGGGCGGCAAGCTGGCCGGCTGGCTGGGGACGGGCGGGCGTCAGCAGAACGGCTCACCCGATGTGCCGCACGTGATGAAGCTGGCCAAGAAGCTCGGCAGAGGCGGCGAGGGGCGGCCGGGTGGTGGTAGGCCGAGGGGCCCGTCGGGCGGTACGTCCGGGGGCGCTTCGGGCGGTACGTCGGGCGGTACTTCGGGTGGCACGAAGGCGCACCACTGATCAGAGGTGGTGACGGGGGCCTCTGGCGCAATCAGAGGCACATCGAACCCAGGGCCTGTAGGATGAAGGACTGCTACACATGATCCACACGTATTGATCTTTATCGACCAACTCTGCCTGATGCAGAGCTGGCGCGACCGTATGGCGGTCGTGGCGTCCATTCGCCTCTGGAGCGAGCGCCCGGCATCTACCGCAGTTCCGCGCGAAGAGGACAGCTCTCGGCAGCTCCCGCCCGAGCCCGCACCCCTGTGCGGCGCCCCGCGCGGAGCCCGGCCACCAGGCGGCAGAAAGGCAAGGACCGTGGCGTCCACGGTCTCCGACCGCCCCGGTTACGGGCAGTTGCTGCGCACTCCTGGTGCGTGGACCTTCCTCCTTCCGGGCTTCGCGGCCCGGCAGCCCTTCGCGATGCTGACCATCGGCATCGTGCTCCTGGTTCAGCACACCACCGGCTCGTACGGCAGCGCGGGCGCCGTGGCGGCCGTGTCCGGGGTCTCGATGGCCCTGTTCGCGCCCCAGAGCGGCAAGCTCGCCGACCGCTTCGGCCAGCGTTCCGTCCTCGTGCCCGGAGTCCTGGTGCACGCCGCCTCCGTCGGTGTGCTCACGGCGCTCGCCCTGGCGGACGCGCCCCTGTGGGCACTGTTCCTGGCGGCGGTGCCGACCGGTGCCTCCATCCCGCAGATCGGGCCGATGGTCCGGGCCCGCTGGGCGGCCACGCTTGGCGCCGCCCCGGGGCGTCCGGCCTCCCCGCTGATGTCCACGGCCGCCGCCTTCGAGTCCGTCACGGACGAATTCACCTTCGTCGTCGGACCCGTGCTCGCGACGGCGCTGTGCACCGGCGTGCACCCGGCGGCGGGGCTGATCGCCGAGGCCGCGCTGACGCTCGTCGGGGGCCTCCTGTTCGCCGCCCGGCGCGCCACCCAGCCCGCCGTCCGGAGCGCCGCGACCGCCGCGGAGCCGCACCGCTCGGCACTCTCCGTACCGGGCGTGCGCGTGCTCGCGATCACCTTCCTGGGAATCGGCGCCGTCTTCGGCGGAATGCAGGTCTCCCTGACCGCGTTCTCCGAGGAGATCGGCCGCCCCGGCGTGAACGGTCTGCTGTACGGGGTGTTCGCTGCCGGCAACATGCTGGCCGGTATCGCCTGCGGGGCCATCGCCTGGAAGAGCAGCCCGCGCCGTCGCCTGATCGTCGGATACGTGGCCCTGACCCTGACCGCGTCAGGTCTCTGGGCTGTGCACTCCGTGCCGCTGCTGGCCGGTCTGGGCCTGCTGGTCGGGCTCTGCATCGCCCCGGCCCTGATCAGCGGCTACACGCTGGTCGAGGCCCTGGTGCCGGCGTCCGCGCGGACCGAGGCCTTCACCTGGCTGACCGGCGCGGTGGCCCTGGGCCAGGCGGCCGCCGTCACGGTGGCCGGACAGCTCGCGGACGCCCATGGTGCGAGCACCGGTTTCGTGGTGCCGCTGATCGGCACGGCGCTGGCCCTGGTGACCCTGCTGGCCCTGCGCTCGCGGCTGACACCGGCGTCCCGGGGGCGGACGGTGGCGCGTGGGATCGGTCACCGCGAGCCGGTCACGGTGGACTGATCGCTCGGAATACGTCAGTATGGACCGTCGTTAGCACTCATTGAGTGAGAGTGCCAGGAGGATCAAGTGCCGACCTATCAGTACCAGTGCACCGAGTGTGGCGAGGGCCTCGAGGCGGTGCAGAAGTTCACCGATGATGCCCTGACCGTGTGCCCGAACTGCGAAGGACGCCTCAAGAAGGTGTTCTCGGCGGTCGGCATCGTCTTCAAGGGTTCCGGTTTCTACCGGAACGACAGCCGCGGCTCCTCGTCGAGCAGCACGCCGGCCACGTCGTCCGCGAAGGCGTCCGGTTCCGCTTCCAGCACGTCGTCCTCGTCGGGATCGGACTCGAAGCCGACCGCTTCGACGTCGTCCTCGTCCTCGGCGTCCTCCGCTTCGTCGAGTTCCTCGTCGAGCGGTACGTCTGCCGCCTGAGGCCGCGCGCACACCTTCATACGCTTCACCGGGACCCCACTGATCCACTCAGCGGGGTCCCGGTCGTGCGTGCCCGGTTAGTGTGACCGCATGGTGAACGCAGAAACGGGTACAGCGGATATCGGCGTGATCGGCGGATCGGGTCTCTACTCCTTCCTGGAGGACGTGACCGAGGTCCAGGTGGACACCCCGTACGGAGCGCCGAGCGACTCCCTCTTCCTGGGAGAGATCGCGGGCCGCCGGGTGGCCTTCCTCCCGCGCCACGGCCGCGGCCACCACCTTCCGCCGCACCGCATCAACTACCGCGCCAACCTCTGGGCCCTGCGCTCCGTCGGCGTACGTCAGGTGCTCGGCCCGTGCGCCGTCGGCGGCCTGCGCCCGGAGTACGGGCCGGGCACCCTGCTCGTACCGGATCAACTGGTGGACCGCACCAAGGCCCGTACGCAGACCTACTACGACGGTGTGACCCGGACGGACGGCACCGAGCCGAACGTGGTGCACCTCGGCTTCGCCGATCCCTACTGCCCCCAGGGGCGCAAGGCGGCCCTCGCCGCGGCCCGCGGGCGCGACTGGGACCCGGTGGACGGCGGAACGCTGGTCGTGGTCGAGGGGCCTCGCTTCTCGACCCGTGCCGAATCGCGCTGGCACGCGGCGATGGGCTGGTCGGTGGTCGGGATGACGGGGCACCCCGAAGCGGTCCTGGCCCGTGAACTGGAGCTCTGCTACACGACGCTGACACTCGTGACGGACCTCGACGCGGGCGCCGAGGCCGGCGAGGGCGTCAACCACAGCGATGTGCTGAAGGTGTTCTCCGCCAATGTGGACCGGCTGCGGTCGGTGCTGTTCGACGCGGTGGCCGCACTGCCGGCGAACGCGGACCGTGACTGCGTCTGCATGCACGCCCTGGACGGCATCCACACGGGGGTGGAACTGCCTTGACGGGCCCACACCGTCCAGCACCTCGGTGTCACGGTAGCCCGGCATGCCGGTAGCTCCGTAGCCCGGCCTCTTGTACCGGGGCTGCTTCTCGTACGGGTGACCGAGTTGTCCACAACGCGCGCCCTGTCCACAGGGCTGTGCGGGCTTCGCGCGGAGAGTGGATCGTGAGGGGGAGTTCGGCGGGAGGTCCCGCGGGACTCCCCCTCACGCGATTCGTCGCGTGTTCCCCGTGGACTTCCCTCACGACAGGTGGTGTTGGTCATGTTCCCGTCGGTGCCCGATACGCGTCCCGCGCCTCCCCCGCCTTGCGGGGTCCCGCTCTTCGGTCCCCTGCGCGTGCGCGGCGGTGGTGGACGACGACTGCGGCGGGCGTTGCGGGGGCGGCGCCGCGCCATGGCTGCGGGCTTCGCCCTCGCTTCCGCGGTGCTCGCCGCTTCGGGCCTGGCCGATGCCGGCTCGGGCACACCTGGGCCCGACGACGGGAGGGGGGCCGCCGTCACGGGCGTCGGCGCGCCGCCGGGCCCGGAGCGGCGGCCGGTGCGGTTGCTGTCCGCGCCGGTTCGGATCGCGGACGCGGCGACGGTCCGGCTGTTGCGGCCGGGGGACCGTGTCGACGTGATCGCCGCGCACGACGGGGAGGCCGGTGCCCGGGTGGTGGCGAAGGACGTACGGGTGACGGAGGTACCGCGTGACGCGACGGGCGCGGGTGGGGCCTTCCCGGGGCCGGACGGCGGTGCCGGGCCGGAAGCCGGCGCCCTGGTGGTGCTGTCCGTGGAGCGGGAGACCGCTGCGGCCCTCGCGGGAGCCGGCGCCTCGGGACGGCTCGCGGTGGCGGTGTCCCACGCCGACCAGAACTGAAAGATCGTCAACTCACTTGTCGGACGCACCTGATGGGACAGTGTGTCCTTCCACCGCTTCAGGTCGCGGAGCCGTTCATTCCCCTTACGGCCCGACCGGGGGAAGGCTCTGGTGCGAGGTGAACGCGATCGTCGAAGGAATCATCAATCCGCTCGTCGGTGCCTTCGGGACCCAGGACCTGGAGCGGTACCGCTCCTGCCTGCGAGGCCCCCGCGGTATGGACCCGGGGACCGGAGGGGCGGAGAGGATCGAGATCCTCCGGGGATCGGTCCTCAGCGCGGCCCTCGGCTTCCTGATCACTGCCGCCGTCGGCTACTTCCTGATCGTGATGCCCATGGTGAAGCACCTCGCCAGGCGCGCTGCGGCTCAGGCGGCGAAGGAAGGCGTCAAGGAGGCGCTGGAGGTGAGCGAGCTGGAGGTGCTGAAGGAGATCCGGGACGAGCCGGTGGCCCGGCGTCGCCCGTCCTCAGCGGCCGGGCGCGGGACCGGCGGGAATCAGATGTGGTGGGGCGGCTTCTCGTCGAGGAAGCGCGCCAGATCGGCCGCACTGCCGCCGGACGGAGCCCGCTCGCCCCACCCCTGGTCCGTGTCGTCCGCGGACTGCCGGTCCAGCGGATCGTCGAAGATCAGAGCCAACGGCTCATGCCTGGGCTCCTGCGGCTGCTGCTCCTGCGGCTGCGGCGGCTTCGATTCTCGCGGTCCGGGGGTGGGGGCGGTACTCATACCTCCAGGGTACGGCCGCGTTCACCGGTCCTTCGGATCGACCAGCCACAGTCCCAGCACGACGAGGAACGACAGGCACAGGAAGCCGGCGCCCCACCAGGCCGTACCGGTGTCGCCCTCCATCCACACGTTGACGACCTCGGTGAGCGCCCACAGCTGACCGATGACCACGCTGAGGGCCAGGACCAGCCGGGCCGTCAGTTTCGCGGAGCGCTCGGGCTCCTGCTCCGAGCCCGCCCCGGGCCCCGGACCGGTGTGCCGTACCCGTGGGTCGGCGTACCCGCTGGTGGGCCGGATCTGGGGATAGCGCTCGTGGACCGGGCGGTTCAGCTCGGCGCGCGCGCTGCCCGGGTGGTAGTCGGGATACGCGGATCCGGCGGGGTCGGCGGGCCGCGGCGGCTCGACCGGGTCCAGGGGCTCAGTCATGACGGCCTCCCGGTCGCCGTGGCGTCGCCGGGTCCGCGGGGCGGCTCACCCGCCGCCGAGGACGCCGTTACAGCCGGACGAGCCGGTGAGGACGGCCCCTCCGCACCCCCTCCGGTGCCGGGGCAGCCGATCCGGGCGGCGAGATCCGGGCGGTCCTCGCCGAGCTGACGGCACAGCCCCGCCTCGACGCTCTCCCCGGAGCGGGTGGTGCCGACGGCCCAGACGCTGCCGTCGTCCAACTCGGTCAGCACCACCTTGGGCAGCCCGCGGGGTGGTGGCCCGGCGGTGACCTCACCGGTGCGGGCGTCGAAGACCCCTTCGTGGCAGGGGCAGTAGAGCTCGCCCTCCGTGCCGCGCTCCTTGCGCCAGAGCACCGCGCAGGCCAGGTGGGTGCAGACCGCGGAATAGCCGACGAGGGTGCCGTCGTCCAGCCGCACGGCGACGGCCCGGTCCTCGTCCCCGGGATAGCGGAAGGCGAGGGATTCGCCGGGCAGCAGCTGCGCGGCGATCTGTTTCGGGGCGGGGGCCTTGCCGTCCTCCGACTCACCGTGACGGTGGAGGATCCCGCCCGCCACCGCCAGGCCACCCACGGCGAGGCCGCCGGAGACGGTGGCGACGATCCGGAGGTAGTCCCGGCGGGTGGTGAGCGAGTCGGCCGCGATCCTGTCGTGCAGTGCCTCGCGGGGGTCGCCGCCGGAGTCGGGGTCGTGGCCCGGCTGCGACTGTTCGGTGACGCTCATCGGCGGACGTCCTTCCCGTTGACCTCGACGACGGGAAGTCCGCCGGGTACCGGCCATTGGACCCGCTCCGCGGGCACGACCATGGCGACTCCGGTGCGGACCTCGCTCTCGCCGAAGACGAAGGTGTCGGCGACCTGCACCCCGGGACGCTCCGCCTGGAGCTCCTCGACGGTGCCGTAGAAGAGGGCGCCGGTCGGGCAGACGGTGGCGCACATGGGGGCCAGCCCATACGCGGTGCGGTCGTAGCAGAGGTTGCACTTCATCTGCAGCTTCGCCTGGAGGTCGATCTTCGGGACGCCGAACGGGCAGGCGTTGACGCAGTTGGCGCAGCCGATGCACCGGGTGGTGTCCGCCTGCTGGACGACGCCGTCGGCGGTGACCAGGATCGCGTCCGCCGGGCAGACCTCGGCGCAGGGGGCCACCGGGTCCTCGCAGTGCATGCAGACCGTGGGAAGGGAGGCGACGGAGGAACCCTCGTCGGTGTAGTCGAGGTGGATCATGGACTTGCCACGGTGCGAGTCGCATTCCCGGCAGGCGGAGACACAGGCCTGGCAGCCGATGCAGCGCCCCGGGTCGATGAAGATCGTTCGACCCATCATGCGGGCATCAGCCCCTCTCCGAGGTGCCGCGGCCCTGGGGGGCTGTGGGCGGCAACGGGTCGGTACGGGAGACCTGGGTCTCGGGGTAGGCGACGTGGCCGGGCGCGACCGGGGGCGCGGGGACCTCGTCGATCTCGGCCGCGTGCTCGATGCGGCACGCGCAGACCTTGTACTCGGGGATCTTGGATCGTGGGTCGAGGGCGTCGATGGTGAGCGCGTTCGCCGCGGTGGGGACGGGCCAGTGGTACGGGATGAACACCGTGTCCGGCCGGATCGCCTCGGTCACCAGGGCGGGGAAGACCTCGCTGCCGCGCCGGGTCACGACCCGGACGGGTTCGCCGTTGCGGAATCCGTGGGAGGGATGGACCTCCGCCCAGGGACGAGGAGTCTGCTCGACGAGGGCGCCCAGCCTGCGGGTCTGGTTGCCGGAGAGGAAGTGCGCGACGGTGCGTCCGGTGGTCAGGATCATCGGGTGTTCGTCGTCGTACGGGTCCGCCGGGGGATGCCACTCGACGACCTGCATGTGGATCTTGCCGTCGGCGTGGTAGGTCGTGCCGTCCTCGAACAGCCGGGGGGTTCCCGGGTGGTCGGTGGAGGGGCAGGGCCAGGAGATCCCGCCGGTCTCCTCGAGCCGTTCGTAGGTGATGCCGGAGTAGTCGATGATCGTGCCCGCGGAGGCCCTGCGCAGCTCGTCGAAGACCTCACGGGAACCGCTGAAGGCGAATTTGTCCCCGGCGCCGAGACGCCGGGCGATCTCGCACATCACCCAGGTGTCGGTCCGCACACCCGCCGGCGGTTCCTGGGCCTTGTTGTGCTTGACGACCCTCGCCTCGGCGTTGGCCATCACTCCCTCGTCCTCGGCCCAGATGGTGACGGGGAAGACCACGTGCGCGTTGGCCGCGGTCTCGGAGAGGAAGAAGTCGAACTGGGCGTGGAACTCGGCGGTGTCGTACCCGTCCTTGACCACGGCGTAGTTGGGGAGGGAGACGAAGGGGTTGTTGCAGATGCCGATCAGGCCGCGGATCTCCCGGCGCTGCATCTGCCAGACCATCTCCATCATCGACGTACCCGCGGCCGGGAGTTCGGACTCCTCGATGCCCCAGATCTCGCAGATCTGCCGGCGGTGCTCCTCGTTGAGGATCGAGCGGCCACCGGGGAGGAGGTCCGACTTCTGGCCGTGTTCACGGCCCCCCTGACCGTTTCCCTGACCGGTGAGGGTGCCGTAGCCGGCGCCGGGCTTGCCGATGTGGCCGGTGGCGGTACAGAGGTTGATCACGCTGAGGCAGTTCTCCACGCCCTGCGTGTGGTGCTCGATGCCCCGGGCGTGGAAGGCCATGGCCTTGGGCGCGCGGGCGAACGCGCGGGCGACCTGGACGACCTGTTCCGCGGGGATCCCGCAGATCTCGGCGGCGCGGGAAGGGGGGTACAGCGCGGCATTGGCCTTGACCTCCTCCCACCCGTCGGCGTGGGCGGCGAGGTAGTTCTCGTCGGTGAGGCCCTCCTCGATCACCACGCTCAGCACGGAGTTGAAGAAGGCCGAGTCGGTGCCCGACTTGAGCGCGACATGGATGTCGGCGGTGCGGGCGACCGCCGTCTCGCGCGGGTCGACCACGATCAAGGTGGCGCCACGGTCCCGGGCCCCCCAGACGTACTGGGTCAGCACGGGGAAGCACTCGCCGACGTTGGCTCCGGCGAGCAGCAGGCAGTCGGTGAGCAGGATGTCGGAGAACGGGTTGCCGGCCCGGTCGATGTTGAAGGCGAGCTTGTTGGCGCCCGCCGCGCTGACCATGCAGAGCCGGCCGTTGTAGTCGACGTGCCTGGTCCTGAGCGCCACCCGGGCGAACTTTCCGACCAGATACGTCTTCTCGGAGAAGAGACTGGCCCCGCCCAGCACACCGACGGCGTCCCTCCCGTGGGCCTCCTGGATGCGCTTGATCTCGGAGACGGTGAAGTCGAGTGCCTCGTCCCAGGAGACCTCACGCAGTTCCTCGTCCCGGGAGCGGCGCATGAGGGGGGCGGTGAGGCGGTCTGGGTGGTTGACCTGCTGGTAGGCGTTGATGCCCTTGGGGCAGAGCCGCATGCGGTTGATGTCGTGGTTGCGGGGCTCCACGCCGAAGACCTTGCCCCCGCGGTCCACGCGGAGGTACATCCCGCACTGGACCCCGCAGAAGCAGCAGTGGGTGGGGACGAGCGTCTCGCCGTTCTGGTCGGCGTGCCATTTGTCGGCCGGGATGCCGCCCGCGTCCCGGAAGCCCTGGGAGCCCGGCGGGGCGAGGGAGGGGTCGAGGGGGAGGACGGTACGGCCGTCGGCTGCGCGTGGGTCCGCGGTCACTGGAAGCCCTTCTTCACCTGGGAGAGATAAGCGCTGCCGCGCAGCACCCGCTTGCAGCGCGGGCAGTATTCGGCCCACTCGTCGAAGCCGAGCTCGAGGTCACGCATGGTGCCGCGGAGGTTCTCGACGTACGCCCCGGTGTCGATGGGCTCCTCACAGCGCCGGCAGGCGAAGACCTCGTCGCCCTGGCGCGACGTGTACTTGAAGAGCTGCATGCCGACCGCTGCCGGGCGCTGGACGATGTGGAAGAACTTCCCGAACGGGATGTAGATGAGGGTGAAGACCACCGACACCATGTGGAGGATCGCCAGGAACTCGTAACCGCCGCCGTGCAGGAAGATCGAGGAGAAGGTGAGCAGCAGGCCGGTCACCGAGATGATGATCAGGGCGAGCAGCGGGACCAGGTCGTAGGCGAACCGCTGTCCGGTCATGGCGCCGCGGTCCTTCATCCGGCGCCACAGGAAGTAGGCGGCGCCCGGGATGACCAGCACGGCGGCGAGATCCAGGCCGTGGAACATCACCCAGCCGACGAAGTTCAGCGAGTCGAATCCGAGGATCTTGACGCCCCAGATACGCATCTCGTAGCCGGGCCCCGAGCCGTTGCCGGAGGTGAAGGTGAACCAGCCCCAGGTCAGCGGGAAGGTGATCAGGGACGCGAGGATGCAGCCCCAGAAGATCAGTTGATGGGCGGCCCAGCGGGCGTGCGACCGGGCGCCGAGGAACTTCTGGAAGCCCAGGTACGTCGCGATCATCTTCGGCAGGGCTGTGGGTGCCTTGCGGAAGTTCTCGGCCGAGAACAGGCTGCGCCGGCCTTGCGTGAAGAGGCGCCGGGCACCGGGAGCGGAGATCCAGACCGTGTAGCGGTAGGCGACGCCGAATGCGAGGAAGACGGTGGCCACGGCGTACGGGAGGAGAGCCGAGTCGAAGTTGCGCAGCAGGCGGCTGCCGAACACGATCGCCAGGATCAGCAGGCCGGAGACGAGGACACCGGCCAGCGTCGCCCGTCCGGTGACGGAGCGCGGGACGGCAGCGGCGGCCCGCGCCGCGAGCACGGGTCCCGGACCTCGTTTCCGGCCGTCGGCCTCGCCGGGAGGGTCGGCGGGGGCGCCGGGATCGGGCTGCTCGGCGGTCGGCGCTTCTGGTGGCTCGGTCACCGGGCCACCGTAGGTCCGCACGGTGCGTTTGGTCCCGTTATAGGCATCGGAGGGGTGAGCGCGTCGCTCAGGTGGCCCGCAACCCGCAGGTCCGGCGGCGGTACGTTCGCGGGGCACGGCGTCGCCTCACATCCGGCATCGCCACACACCCCAGAAGGAGTTCGCCATGGCCGAGGACATGCCCGCTTCGGGGCCACTGGACGCGCTGACCGATGTGGCGGGGATCCGGGTCGGGCACGCCCGGGTGCCCGGCGAGGGCGCGCTGAGCGGGACCACCGTCGTCCTCGCGCCGATGGGCGGTGCCGTCGCCGCCGTCGACGTCCGCGGCGGTGGGCCCGGCACGAGGGAGACGGACGCACTCGACCCGCGCAATCTGGTGCAGCGGGTCGACGCCGTGGTCCTCACCGGCGGCAGTGCGTACGGCTTGGACGCCGCGTCCGGTGTGATGGCCTGGCTGGAGGAGCAGGGGCGTGGGGTCCGGGTCGGCCCCGATCCCTCCCAGGTGGTGCCGGTCGTTCCGGCCGCATGCCTGTTCGACCTGGGCCGGGGCGGTGACTGGCGGGCCCGCCCCGACGCCTCGACCGGCCGGTCCGCCGTGGAGGCCGCCGCCGCGTCGGCGGAGGGGGCGCCCGTCGCCGAGGGAACGGTGGGGGCGGGCACGGGTGCGGTGGCCGGACAGATCAAGGGCGGTGTCGGCACGGCGAGCGTGCGGCTGCCCTCCGGGACCACGGTCGCGGCGCTGGCCGTGGTGAACGCGGCGGGCTCCGTGATCGATCCGCGCACCGGGGTGCTGTACGGGGAGTACGGCGCCGGGGAACCACCCGTACAGCCCGCTCGCGAGATCCACGAGGCCGCAGGCCGGCGGCTGGCCGGGATCCGGGAGGCCAAGGGGGGCAGGCCCTTCAACACCACGATCGCCGTCGTCGCCACGGACGCCGCCCTCACCCGCGCCCAGGCGCAGAAGCTCGCGGGCACGGCGCACGACGGACTGGCGCGCGCCGTGCGGCCGGTCCATCTGCTGTCCGACGGGGACACCGTGTTCACCCTGGCGACCGGCCGGCGGCCGTTGTCCTCGGAGCCCGTGGCCGAGCTGAACGACATCCTGTCCGCGGGTGCGGACGCGCTGGCCAGCGCCGTCGTGAAGGCCGTCCGGGCCGCACGGGGAGTCGACGGCCCGGGGGGCGCGTTCCCGTCGTACGACGATCTCTACGGCGCGTCCTGACCGCCCGGGAACTTTCTGCGTGCGTCGTACGTTTTTTGCTAACCCCGGTCACGATGTCAGACCCAGGGACTACGTTATGCACGCATCGAGTAACACGCGGCGACGGCCTGGAGACAGCACCTTGAGCGATCCGTACGAGACAACCGAGCAGCACCTCGAGCGACTCCTGCGATGCGCCCTCAACTCCTTCGATCTGTCCGACACCACGGTCGACCGTCTCGGGACGGCCCTGGCGCACAGCAGTGCCCTGCATTCGTCCCATCACAGTGCCGTTCTGCACCGTGAGACCTACCGGCACACGTATCTGCTCGCCGACGGCACCGCGCTCACCCTGTGGGAGCTGGTGCACGGCGGCGGCCGGGACCTCTCGGTCCCCCGCCGGCACGAGCTGTACGACGACGAGGGGGAGGCCCAGATCGCCGCCGCACGGCTCGCGGGCACCTTCTGGGACACCCCGGCCTTCGGCGACGAGAACCTGCGGGGTGACCTGGACGTCCTCACGCTGCTGATGTCCGCCCCTCCGGCGCCCCTCCCCCGTGTGTACGCCCCGGACAATTCGGCGGACCATGCCCGCCGGGTCCTTCGGCGCGCGGAGAACAGCGACCGGCCGGGCGCCGACACAGCGGGACTGCTCCGGGCCGCCTTCGCCCACCACATCACGCAGATCTTCGGCCGCCAGTGCCGCGTCGAAGGCCGCGACGCCGGATTCACGCTCTACGAGCACGCCTTCCTGCTGCTGGACGGCAGCGAGACGAGCCTGTGGGAGGTCGAGCACACGGCGACGCCCGACGGCCGTCACATGTGCGAGGTGTACGGGGACGAGGACACCGCACGCCGTGCCATGGAGAACCGCACCAGGATCTGCTGACCCGTAAGGGCACGGCGCGTGGAACGCGATCGCCCGTCCGCCCCGGGAACGGGACGGACGGGCGAGGGCCGGCGGGCCGGGGTCGCGGGCCGCAGTGACCGCGTGGTGCGGATCAGTGCGAAAGGGCGGGCTCCTTGGTGGCCTCGGCGTCCGGCACCGGGGCCTTGTCGTCGCCGCCCTCCAGGTGCAGTTGCGGCTTGGCCGGCAGGGCGAACATCACGAGGAAGATCACCGTGAGCACTCCGGCCACCCACCACAGGGACTGCTGGAACGCGTTCACGAAGGCCGGTCCCATCTCCCGCGGTGCCAGGTCCTCGCCGATGGATCCGAAGAAGACGACGGACACGAGACCGAGCCCCAGCGCCGTACCCATCTGCTGCACGGTGTTGATCAGCCCGGACGCCGATCCCGAGTGCTCCTTCGGCACCCCGGAGAGCACCGCGTCGGTCAGCGGGGCCACGATCAGTCCCATACCCGCGCCCATGATCACCAGTGGCACGATCATCTGCCAGGGGGTGATGGCCAGGCCGTACCGCTCGGCCTCGGCGATGTAGACCAGCAGCCCGGCGATCATCAGCAGCGCGCCCGACTGGAGAACCTTGCGGCCGAAGCGGGGCACCAGCTTCTGTACGGAGATGCCGGCGGCCACCGAGACGGAGATCGAGAACGGGATCCCGGTGGTGCCCGCCCGCAGCGCGCTCCAGCCGAGCCCCATCTGCATGTAGAGCGTCCACACCAGGAAGAAGACGCCGAGGACCAGACCGAAGGTCATCTGTACGGCGATGCCCGCGGCGAAGCTCTTCACCCGGAACAGCGACAGCTCGATGAGCGGGGAGCCGTCCTTGCTCGCCTTCTGCCGTTCGTACGCGATGAGCGCCGCGAAGACCAGGAGGCTGGAGGCCATCGAGACGTACCCCCACACCGGCCAGCCCAGCTCGCGTCCCCGGGTCAGCGGGTAGAGCAGCATGAGCAGGCCCAGCGTCACCATGAACACACCGGCCAGGTCGAGACGCAGCGCCTTCGGTGCCTTGGACTCGCTGATGAACTTGCGTCCCAGGATCAGTCCGGCGATACCGACCGGCAGGTTGATCAGGAAGATCGGCCGCCACTCCAGGCCGAAGAGATTCCACTCGGTGAGCAGCGCGCCGAGCAGCGGTCCGGAGACCGCGCCGAGCCCGACGATCGCACCGAAGAGGCCGAAGACCTTGCCGCGTTCGTGTGCCGGGAAGGTGGCGTGCACGATCGACAGGACCTGGGGCACCATCAGTGCGGCCATGCCGCCCTGCAGGATGCGTGAGGCGACCAGCATCTCCGGGTTCCCGGCGAAGCCGCAGAGGGCGGAGGCGATCGTGAAGCCGCCGATCCCGATGAGGAAGATCCGCTTGCGGCCGTAGATGTCACCGAGCCGTCCGCCCGTGATCAGGCCGGCTGCGAAGGCCAGGGCGTACCCGGCGGTGATCCACTGGATCTCGGAGAACGAGGCACCGGTGTCCCGGGTGATGCTCGGGATGGCGATATTGACGATCGTGACATCGACCAGGTCCATGAAGGCCGCGGTCATCACGATCGCGAGCGCGAACCAGCGGCGCCGGTCCGCACGGTCCTGCGGGGCGTCCGGCCCCGTGGGCGCCGTGTGGGCGGCTGCCGTGGACGGCAGAGATTCGGAAGAAGTCATAGGAAGAAGTTAGGAGTCCATTAGGTCAGATCGTGTCCTGATGCACCGGCATCCTGGACCCATGACGGACACTCCGGCACGACTGCTGAATCTGCTGTCGCTCCTCCAGACCCCGCGCGAGTGGCCGGGCAGCGAGCTGGCCGAGCGGCTCGACGTCAGCCCCCGCACGATCCGCCGAGACATCGACCGGCTTCGCGACCTCGGATACCCGGTCGAGGCGTCCCGCGGCTCCATCGGCGGCTACCGCCTGGTGGCGGGCAGCGCCATGCCGCCCCTCCTGCTGGACGACGAGGAGGCGGTGGCCATCGCGGTGGGACTGAGGGCCGGGGCCGGGCATGCCATCGAGGGGGTCGACGAGGCTTCGGTGCGGGCGCTGGCCAAGCTGGAACAGGTGCTTCCGTCACGGCTGCGGCAGCGGGTCTCCTCGTTGCAGAGGGCGACGGTGCCGCTGACCCGCGGCGACGGCTCGACCATCGACCCCCGGACCCTCACGGTGATCGCCTCGGCGGCCACCGGGCGGGAGCGGCTGCGCTTCGGCTACCGCGCGGGGGACGGCACCGCGTCGAAGCGCCAGGTCGAGCCGTACCGGCTGGTGAGCACGGGCAGCCGCTGGTATCTCGTCGCGTACGACATGGACCGCGAGGACTGGCGCACCTTCCGGGTGGACCGGGTGAACGAGCCGTTCGCCACCGGGGCCCGCTTCACCCCGCGCGAGCTGCCCACCGAGAACGGGGACGCGGCTGAGTTCATCGCCCGGTCGATGACCAGGATGCAGCCGGAGCTCCGGATCGATGTGAGCTTCCGGGCACCGGCGGACTTCGTGACGGCACGGCTGCCCGCGATCCTCGGCGCGGTGGAGCCGACCGGCGCGGGCAGTTGCCGGCTGCGCACGGTCACCTCGGACTCGCTGGAGTGGGTGGCACTGCGGCTGGCTCTGGTGGACTGCGAGTTCGAGGCGCACGGGCCGCCGCGGCTGGTGGAGTATCTGAGCGGACTGGGCGCCCGTCTGACCCGCGCCTCGTCGGCCGGATCCGGGTGAGCGGAAATGAATGAGCCCCGGCGCCGGGGGGGGTGGGCGCCGGGACTCAGCTCAGGGGACCGGTACGGGACCGGTCGTCGGGCCGGTGCGAACCGGCTTGATGGGGAGATTACGGGTTATTGGCTCACGCCGCAGCGTCAAAGCCCGTGTCGTGAGCCATTCGCTTCAATTCGAGCAATGCGTGCTTCTCGATCTGGCGGATCCGCTCCCGCGTCAGACCGTGCTGCTTGCCCACCTCGGTGAGGGTCCGCTCACGGCCGTCCTCGATCCCGTACCGCATGCGGATGATGGAGGCGGTCCTGTTGTCGAGCTTGCCGATCAGGTCTTCGAGCTCCTCGCTGCGCAGCAGCGTCATCACGGACTGCTCGGGGGACACCGCGGAGGTGTCCTCCAGCAGATCGCCGAACTGGGTGTCCCCGCTGTCGTCGACGGACATGTTGAGACTGACCGGGTCACGGGCCCAGTCCAGGACGTTGCCGACCCGCTCGGCGTTGGAGTCCAGCTCGGCCGCGATCTCCGCGTGCTCCGGGTCGCGCCCGTGTTCGCGGTTGAACTCGCGCTGGACCCGTCGGATCCGGCCGAGCTCCTCCACGAGGTGGACGGGGAGCCGGATGGTGCGCGACTGATCGGCTATCGAGCGGGTGATGGCCTGGCGGATCCACCACGTGGCGTACGTGGAGAACTTGAAGCCCTTGGCGTAGTCGAACTTCTCGACCGCACGCACCAGGCCGGCGTTGCCCTCCTGGATCAGGTCGAGCAGCGGCAGGCCGGCCCTCGGGTAGCGCCGGGCCACGGCGACGACGAGCCGGAGATTGGAACGGATGAATACGTCCTTGGCGCGCTCGCCGTCGGCAACCAGCGCCTCCAGCTCCTTGCGCTTCGCTCCGCCGGCCTCGCTCTCCACCTGGCCGTCGAGGATCTGCCGGGCGAATACGCCGGCCTCGATCGTCTGTGAGAGCTCGACCTCCTTGGCGGCGTCGAGCAGCGGTGTGCGGGCGATCTCGTCCAGGTACATGCCGACCAGGTCGCGATCGGCGATCTCCCCGCCCACGGCGCGAACACTGCTTGCCCGGTCGGTCCCGCCAGAACTGGCGGACGAACGACGAGCGACGGCACGGGTTGCCATGCGAGCTCCCTTGCTGAGTAGGTCGCGACACCCTTCCGGGTGCCCTGCATCCGATGGAAACAACGACTGGAATCCGGACAGAATTCCCACGGCGACCATTCGCCTTCGAGATCATGCAGTACCCTGTCCGCCCCGACAGGAGGACAGATGGCCCAGATACCCACAGAAGTGCAGGTCAGACCCGGCACGGAAGCTGATCTTGAGGCTCTGACCGCCATCTACAACCACTACGTCCGTGAGACCGCACTCACATTCGACACATCGGCCTTCACACCGGCCGAACGTCTGCCGTGGTTGCGCTCACACCCCGAGGACGGCCCGTACCGGCTGCTGGTTGCCTCGGACGTCAGTACGTCGGACAACGCGCCCGTGGTACTCGGTTATGCCACCAGCAGCCCGTACCGGCCGAAGGCGGCGTACAGCACCTCGGTCGAGGTGAGCGCATACTGCGCGCCGGGCGCCACGGGCCGGGGCATCGGCACCCTGCTCTACAAAGCCCTCTTCGAGGCCCTGTCGGGCGAGGACGTCCACCGCGCGTACGCGGCGATCGCCCAGCCCAACGAACCGTCCGTCCGGATGCACGACGCCTTCGGCTTCCACCACGTCGGGACGTACACGGAGGTGGGGCGGAAGTTCGGCCGGTTCTGGGACGTGTCCTGGTACGAGAAGCCGATGCTCAGCCGAACTGGACCGAGCGCTTCGCCAGACCCATCCAGAAGCCGTCGATGACACTGCGTCCCTGATCGAGTTCATCCTCCGAAGCACCGAGCGTCACGAACAGCGGGGCGAAGTGCTCGGTGCGGGGGTGGGCCAGCTTGCCCGCGGGCGACTTGCGTTCGAAGTCCAGCAGCGCGTCGATGTCCTGCGCCTGCAGCGCCCGGTGCCCCCAGTCGTCGAACTCCGCCGACCAGCCGGGGGTGCCGGGCTGCCGCAGCGCCGCCAGGTTGTGCGTGAAGAAGCCGCTTCCGACGATCAGCACACCCTCGTCGCGCAGCGGAGCGAGTTTGCGCCCGATGTCCATCAGCTTCCGCGGGTCCAGCGTCGGCAGCGAGATCTGGAGTACGGGGATGTCCGCGTCCGGGAACATCTCGACGAGCGGCACGTACGCCCCGTGGTCGAGGCCGCGGTCGGGGACGTCCTGCACCGGCGTACCCGCGGCGCGCAGGAGCTTGCGCACGTCCTCCGCGAGCTTCGGGGCGCCCGGGGCCGCGTACCGCACCTGGTAGTAGTGCTCCGGGAAACCCCAGAAGTCGTAGACGAGCGGCAGGGTCTCGGTGGCACCGAGGGCGAGCGGAGCCTCCTCCCAGTGGGCGGAGACCATCAGGATCGCCTTGGGGAGCGGGAGTCCGGCGGACCAGGCCGCCAGCTCACCGGGCCAGACCGGGTCGTCGGCGAGCGGCGGCGCGCCGTGGGAGAGGTAGAGGGCCGGCATCCGCTCCGTAGTGACAGTCATGACACTCCCATTCCTCCGCCGATCAAGGTATGTGTTCTCTACAGGCACCGGGGAACAGGCACCTGAGCCGAGCACCGGGGATTCGACAGATCATTTCTTTGAATCTTCAAGTTCCTACTACCGGAGACCTTAGCTCTATCTAGTTCAACTTTCAAGAAAAGGTCGTACAGTGAAGTACATGACCACGACATCCACCGGCGGGCCTCGTTGGCTCACCGACGAAGAACAGAGCGTGTGGCGCACCTATCTCCACGCCACCACGCTCATGGAGGACCACCTCGACCGCCAGTTGCAGCGCGACGCCGGCATGCCGCACGTCTACTACGGGTTGCTCGTCCAGCTCTCCCAGGCGCCAAGACGCCGGATGCGGATGACCGAGCTGGCCATGGCCGCCAAGATCACCCGCTCCCGGCTCTCCCACGCCGTCGCCCGGCTGGAGAAGAACGGCTGGGTCCGCCGCGAGGAGTGCCCCTCCGACAAACGCGGTCAGAACGCGGTCCTCACGGACGAGGGTTTCGAGATGCTCGCCCGATCCGCTCCGGGGCACGTGAACGCGGTGCGCCACGCGATGTTCGCCCGGCTCACCCCCGAACAGGTGGTCAGCCTCGGCGAGATCATGCAGGTCATCGCCGCCGGACTCCAGCCGGAGGGCACGGACGCGGATCTGCCCTGGCTCCGCTGAGCGGAGCCAGGGCAGATCCTGGGGTGTACCAGGGGCGTCAGAGGGTGTCAGGCGGTGCCAGGTGCTGCACCTCCCGCCACACCTCTCATGCCCGTCACACCCCTCGCGCGCACCACGGCCGTCACGGCCGTCATGACTCAGTGTGCGATGACCGGGATCTTGAACTCGTCCTCGACACCGTCCGCACGCTCCCCGGAACCATCGGCCGAACCGGCCGTTCCGGCGCCCGGACGCCCGGTGTTGATCAGCACCGTCGCGATGGCCGAGGCGGCGACGAGAATGCCCACCGCGCACCAGATGGCGCTGGCGAAACCGCTGACCATGGCCTGCATCTGCAGCAGCTTCGGGTCGGTGGCACCCGCGGCGTGGTCCGCGATGTACGCGGTGGTGGCACCGGCGGCGATCGTGTTGAGCAGCGCCGTACCGATGGCTCCGCCGACCTGCTGCGAGGTGTTCACCATCGCCGAGGCCACACCCGCGTCACGCGGCTCGATGCCGTGCGTGGCCAGCGACATGGCCGGCATGAACGCCGTGCCCATGCCCAGGCCGAGCAGCAGCTGGCCCGGCAGGATGACGCCCGCGTACGAGGTGTCGAGATCCAGCTGGGTCAGCAGCAGCATGCCGATCGCGGCCACGAGGAATCCGGGGCCCATCAGCAGGCGCGGCGGGACCCGTGTCATGAGCCGGGTGCCGATCTGGGTGGAGCCGATGATCATGCCCGCGATCATCGGGAGGAACGCGAAACCGGTCTTGACCGGCGAGTATCCCTTCGCGACCTGCAGGTAGTACGTCAGGAAGAGGAAGAGCCCGAACATCGCGATGATGGCGAGGCCCAGGGAGAGGTACACCCCTCCGCGATTGCGCTCGGTCAGGACACGCAGCGGCAGCAGCGGAGACTTGACGCGCGACTCGGTCACGACGAAGGCAAGGAGCAGCACGGCGGCCGCGATGAACATGCCGATGGTCAGCGAGTCGGACCAGCCGGCCGACTCGGCGCGCGTGAAGCCGTACACCAGCGCGACCAGACCGAGGGTGGACAGGACGACGCCGGGGATGTCGAGCGGCGAGCGGTTACGGCCCCCGGCCGGCTCACGGATGACGAAGTAGGCACCGGCGGCGGCGACGATCGCGAACGGGATGTTCACGAAGAACGTCCAGCGCCAGTTCAGGTACTCGGTGAGGAAGCCGCCCAGGATCAGGCCGACCGCGCCACCGCCACCGGCGATGGCTCCGTAGATGCCGAAGGCCTTGGCGCGCTCCTTGGCGTCGGTGAACATCACCGCGAGCAGCGACAGGGCCGCAGGCGCGAGCAGTGCGCCGAAGGCACCCTGCAGGGCGCGGGAGCCGAACATCATCGCCTCGCCCTGGGCGGCGCCACCGATCGCGGAGGCCGCGGCGAAGCCGATCAGGCCGACCACGAACGTGCGCTTACGCCCCCAGAGGTCCGCGATGCGTCCGCCGAAGAGCAGGAGCCCGCCGAACGCGAGCGCGTACGCGGTGATGACCCACTGCTTGTTGCCCTCCGAAATACCCAGGTCGGTCTGGGCGGAGGGCAGCGCGATGTTCACGATGGTCGCGTCGAGCACGACCATCAGCTGGGCGAGAGCGATGAACGCCAGTGCTTTCCAGCGACTGGGATCAGGAAGCCGGACGTCGGCTGTTTTTGACATGGGAGTAGCCACCTAAGGATGCGCGTGGACGCGAAGAGTCGTGGGACCGGCGAGGCGGCCCGCGGACGGATCGGCGGGCACCACCGGAAGAGGGTGCGCCGGACTGGCGGTCGGACCTGCTGGTCAGGCCCCGACCTGCTTCATGTGGGTTCTGTCGGCCGCTCGGGCCCGTGGTCTATTGGGTCTCTGGTGCTGCGCGGGCGTCAGTTCCCGCGGCGCAGGTCCTCCATGGTCGCCGCCGATCCGGGCAGTTCGGAGCGGGCCGGTGCTTCCAGGCCGTCCAGGAAGAGCTGCAGATGGCGGTGGGTGAACCGGTCGATGCTCGGGCAGGCGATGCCGGGCAGCGGCCGGGTGAGCTGGGAGAGGGCGACGAGTACGTCACCGACGGCGATGTCGGTGCGCAGCCGCCCCGCGGACATGGCGCGCTCCACGAGCCCTTCGACGACGTCTTCGAGGCGACGGCGCTCGGCGAGCAGTTCGGGATGACTCTTGTCGAAGCCGCCGGACAGCATCGGGCACAGGGCGCCGATCCGTTCGTCTGCCGCCGCGTGCACGAAGCGGCTGAGCGCGGCGAACGGGTCGGACTCCGCCGCCACGGCCTCCTGCGCGCGCTCCGTGGTGCGCGAGGTGACCGAGAGGACGACTTCGTGGACGAGCGCGGCACGGTCGGGGAAGTTCCGGTAGAGCGTGGCGTTGCCGACTCCGGCACGGCGTGCGACCTCGTCGAGGGGCACGTCCGGCCCGAACTCGACGAACATCTCACGAGCGGCCGTCACGATCCGCTCCCGATTGCGCAGGGCGTCGGCCCGCGGACGGGGCGTACGGCGCTGCGCGGCGCAGGAGGCGGTTTCGACGACGGTCTCCACGACTGCGGCCCTTCCTTCGACGTGTGGGCGACCCCTGGATCAACCGGGGACCACTTCCCCGTTTCGCGGGGACACATGGTCAAACGGGGAAAGGATCCCCGGATATTTCCCGTCACTCTGTGACCTGAGTCACAGGGTGTGGCGGGGCAGAACCCTCCACCGGCCCACCCAGCGAGCGGACCCCCACGGCCCGGCACAGGCTGATCGCCAGAGCGCAGTCAGGGCCGGCCGGCTGCCGTGGACCCGAAGGCGACGCCCTATGCAGCAGCCCCGCCACCGGATACGCGGATACCGTCGCCCCCTCGCCCTCGCCGGGGCTACGGCCCTGGTCATCGCCACCATGGCCTCGGCCAGCTCCACCCTCCACGTCGCCGGCCGCGCCTCCGCCGGACCGGTGGCCGCACCTCGGGGGACCGGCCTCGGCCCGTGCCGGATCCCCGCGACCATGGGCGTACAGATGTCGGAGGGCATGCCGACCCCGCCGGGGTACGCGCGCTCCACCGGGCAGATCAACGCCCTCAATCTGATGATCGACTTCCCGGACGCGCAGGCGACGGAACCGGCGGCGGACCGGCTCGCGGAATTCTTCCCGCAGACCTCGGACTGGTTCCGCACCAGCTCCTACGGCCGGCTCACCTACGTACCGGACGCACCCGTGAACGACTGGCTGCGGATGCCGCTGCCGTTCGCGGAGTACGGCATGGAGCGTGGCTCACCGTACGAACCGGGCTACCGCAAACTTGTCAAGGACCTCGTGGCCGTCGCCGATCCGAAGGTCGACTTCTCGGCGTACGACCTGGTCAACGTCCTGGTCACCCCGAACGCGGGCCCTTCCGCGCTGGACACCGTCCTGTCGGTGACCTTCTCCGGCAACGACGACGCACCGTTCGCCGACGGGATACCGCTCGCCAACACGTCCTTCGTCTACAGCCGTCAGGACGACGGCTCGGGATCGTACGCGGAGACCGGTTACCGGGTCCTGCCGCACGAGAACGGCCATGTCTTCGGACTGCCCGACCTCTACACGACGGAGGGCGGCGGCTCCGTGGGGCACTGGGACATCATGTCCGAGGACTGGGGGGCCAACAACGACCTCCTGGCCTGGCACAAGTGGAAGCTCGGCTGGCTCGACAACAGCCAGGTCCGCTGCGCCGCCATGCCCAGCACCACCGAACACGTCCTCGAGCCACTGGCCACGGAGGGCGGCACGAAGCTGGCCTTCGTGCCGCTCAGCGCCCAGTCCGGCTACGCCGTGGAGGTACGGACCCCCGCGGGCAACGACGAAGCGGTGTGCAGGCCCGGCGTCCTCATCTACAAGGTGAGCTCCGACGTGGACACCGGCCAGGGCCCGGTGTCCGTCGCGGACAGCACCGAGGACAGCGGCGGCTGCACCCGGCGGCCCAACGTCCACGCCGAACTCTCCGACGCCCCGTTCGAGCCCGGCGAGACCTTCACCGACCGGCCGCACGGAATACGCATATCCGTGCTCTCGAAGGAGCCCGACGGGAACTACCGGGTGCGCATCACCCGGCCCTGACGGCGCGCTCAGCCCTCACGCCTCAGCGCCCGCTCCTGGACCGGCCCGCGCAGCTCCCGCTTGAGGATCTTCCCCGTCGCGTTGCGGGGCAGCGGCTCGTGAGTCACCAGCACATGGGCCGGCACCTTGAACGCGGCGAGAACCCGCCCCACCTGCGCCCGCAGCTCCTCGACGGAGACCACGGCACCGGCACGCAGCCGGACCACCGCCGCGACCTCCTCACCGAGCACCGGGTGGGGGACACCGAGCACTGCCGCGTCCTCCACGTCCGGGTGGTCGTGCAACGCGGCCTCGACCTCCACGCAGTACACGTTCTCGCCTCCCCGGATCACCATGTCCTTGATCCGGTCGACGACGGTGACCCGCCCGTCCCGCACGACGGCGAGATCGCCCGTCCGGAACCAGCCTCCGCTGAACGCCTCGTCCGTCGCCGCCTCGTCGCGCCAGTAGCCGCGGATCAGCGACTGGCCGCGGAGCCACAGCTCACCGACCTCACCGTCGGGAAGCTCCTCCCCCGCCGCACCGGCGACCCGCACCTCGGTGACGGGCGTCGGGGTGCCGACGCTCTCCGGGTGCGCGCGGTAGGCGGCACCGAAGTTGGCCAGCACCCCGCCGCTGGTCTCGGTCAGGCCGTAGCCGTTGCGCGGCTCGATGCGCTCGCCGTGCCGGGCGGTGAGCCGGGCGACCAGATCCGGCGGAGCCGCCGCGCCACCTGTGTTAAGCATCCGCAGACTCTCCAGACCGTCTCCCGAGCGGTCCGCCGCGGCGAGCAACTGGAGCGCTGTGGCCGGGACACCCGCGTAGTGCGTGATCCGGTGCGCACGGATCAGCCGCAGCGCCTCGTCGGCATCCCACTTGTGCATCAGAACGAGGGTCCCGCCCGCCGCCATCGCGGCGTAAAGACTGGTGAACGCCGCGACATGGAAGAAGGGGAACGTCATCAGGGTGACGGGCGCCGGCCCCTGCCCCGGGATGACCCCGCGGCCCAGTGCGGACGCCGCCGCCTGGTAGCGCGGGTTGAGGGCCGCACCCGCCTGGGCTAGGTGTGTGGCGACGGCCCCCTTGGGGCGCCCGGTGGTGCCGGAGGTGTAAAGGATCGTGGCGTCGTCCTCGGGCCGGATCTCCACATCGGGCGGCGCGGACAGCGGGTCGGGCTCGGGCAGGTCCGCGTACCGCTCGGCCCTGCCCGGGAGTCCGACCCCTCCGACTTCTGCCCCTGTGACTCCGACCCACCCGATTCCGGTCCCTTCGGCTCCGGCCCCCTCGTCGTGGAAGACGACGAACCGTGCCCCGGCCTTCTCCCCCCAGTCCGCCACCTTCGGCAGCTGTTCCCCGTCGACCAGCAGCACCGACGGCTCGCAGTCGGCGAGGGCGTGGTCGAACTCCCGCTCGGTCCACCAGGTGTTGAGCGGAACGGCGACGAGTCCGGCCATCTGCACCGCCCAGAAGGCGATCTGCCACTCCGGGTGATTGCGCATCGCGATCACCGCCCGATCACCGGAGCGCAGCCCGTACGGCCCGGTGAGCCGCCGAGCCAACGCGGACGCCGCAGCGAAGAACTCCGCGTAGGTGCAGGTTCGGTCACCGGCGATCAGGAACGGCTGCTCTCCGAAGGCCCAGGTGGTCTCCACGAACTCGTGGAGCGTACGGGGCCCGTTGGCGTAGACGAGCGGACCGTGCTCGGCGCGCACGACGGCGAACGGAGCACCCGGGGCGGTCAGCGTCGCCTCGCTACGGGCACGGGGTGCGGCCGCCTTGTCGTCGGAACCCGGGGTTGGGGCGGGTGTGGGGTCGGTGTGCGGCACGAACGACCTCTCCAGGCGCTGACTCGGCAACCCGGCGACGCTATGCCCGCGCCCCGGCCCCGTCAAGAATCGTCAGCCGGTCCCGTCAGGAACCGTCAGCCGGCCCGATCATGCCTTGCTCCTGGCACCCGGGACTTCCTTCATCGCGTCGACTATCGCTCGCTCCGTGATGGCCGTGTGCCCGATCACCGTGCCTGCCTTGATCCCCTCCGCGTCACGCATCTGTACCGTGCGCTCGCCCAGATAGCTGAAGGTCTCCGCGTCGAAGATCCACTCGGTGCGGTCGCCGGAGGTCTCGTCGGTCCGGGCGATGGCGATGCCGTGCCGGCCCACCGCGTCGGTCGTGTCGTCCACGACCACGACGCCCGGAATCTTCGCAGCGGCCCGATACAGCGCCGAGGCCAGCTCCGCCGGCATCACCTGCTCCATCACCAGGTCGCCGATCGTGGTGAAGGCCTGCTGGTCGGGAGTGTTGCCCTGCCCCTCCGTCTCCTTGTAGATCTTCTTCAGCAGCTCGTCCGGATCGGTGGTCAGTGTCTTCAGATAGTCGTAACTGGGCGCGCCTATGCTCGGCCTCGCCGGATCCTCGCGGTCATCGTCGAGAGTCAGTCCGTCCTCGGACGTGGTGTCGTTGCCCGGCTCGATCAGCCAGCCCTTGCTGCCGTCCGGCGACATCCACACCTGGCGGGGGTGCAGCTTCTGCACATAGGTCCTGCTCTCCCCCGTGTCGACGTTCTCCGACGTCTGCAGCCAGGAGACCTGGCTTTCGATGTAGAGGAACTGGCCCGGCCGTGGCTCGGGCAGCTTCTCCCGCTCCGCCGCGCCGGAGATCCGGTCGACCGTGCTGCTCAGGCCGTCCGTCGTTCCCTGGGCCACCTGCACGATCGACGCGGGAACGGCTCCTTCCGGCGGGCCGGCGGCTTCACCGTCCCCCCGCCCCGTGAACTGCACGGCCCCGGCCACCCCGGCCAGCACGGCGACAGCGACGGCCGCACCGACCAGCGCGAGCCGACGGCCGCCGCGGCGCGGCGGCTCGGGGGGCAGGGCCGGGAACAGGAGCACGGGCCGCGGCTGCGCTTCCGCCGCCTTCTGGGACCGTGCCTGCTGGATCTCGTTCATCAGGTGCTCCTCGAGCGTGGTCAGGCGGCCGTGGGGCAGCACCGGATCGCCCGGCGGAGGCAGCAGCCCCGCCAGCTCCGCATGGTCGAGCGGCTCTCGGCGCCGCCGCCAAGGGGTGCGATTCATCGGCTTCTCTCCTCGTTCGACCGGACCGCATCGATGCGGCCACCCTGTACTTGTCCGCCCGCCCTGACCGGTTCCGTCTTTTCCCGTCGGCGCCTCAGCTCCCCGTCCGTCAGCTTGCGCAGCCGGGATCTGGCCCGCGAGAGCCTGGACCGCACGGTGCCGACCGGAACCCCGAGCGCCTCGGCCGCCTCCGCGTACCCGAGACCGGACCACACGCACAGCGCGAACACCTCTCGCTCGCCCTTGCGCAACTGCGCCAACGCGGTCTTCGCCGCCTCCAGCTCCTCGGAGTCGGTGATCCGGCCGACCAGCTCGTCCGCGAAGTCGGGCAGCACGTCCCGTAACGGCAGCCTGGCCAACGCCCGCTCATGCCGCCGGACCGCCCGGCCGGTGTTGCGCAGCACGTTGACCGCGATCCCCATCAGCCACGGCCGTGGGCTGTCCCCTTCGTCCCGCAGCTTCTCGCGCAGCCGCCAGGCCTCCAGGAAGGTCAACGACACGACGTCCTCCGCCGCGGCCCAGTCCCCCGTCGTCCGCACCGCGTGCCGGTAGACGAGCTGGGCGTGGTCGCGGAACAACTCCCGGAAGGCCTCCGGGTCCCCTGCGCGGATGCGGGCATGCATCGAGTAGTTCACTTCCTGACTTGTCCGCCCACGCCGAACAGTTCCTGTGATCCACATCACAAGTCAAGTGACCCCGTGCACCCGCCCACGATCCACCCCGAGCCGCACCCCTATCTCCCAGGCCCTCGGCAACGGCGATCCGGTACGCTGTCGTGTGCACTGGCCTTCGTAGCTCAGGGGATAGAGCACCGCTCTCCTAAAGCGGGTGTCGCAGGTTCGAATCCTGCCGGGGGCACAGCACAAAGGGCCAGTTCGGAGGCTTGATCCTCTCGAACTGGCCCTTTCGCGTACGCCCGGCCGCCGGACGGATGCCCCGTTCACCGGTCCCGGGAGGGCTCCGTGGGGGGTGTCCCGTCGGTCAGGGACGGGCGGCGGCGCCGGGGGGCGCAGCGGCGCGGAAGTAGCCGACGGCGAGTGCGATGGCCGTGCCGTGGGACACCCACCGGTTGGCCTCGGCGAAAACCCTTGCGGATCCCGGACATCGCGTCCCGCATCGCTGTCGCGGTGGGGCCGTCGCCGGTGGGGGTGCGGGTGTCCGCGTTGCCCGTGATCGCCTCCGTCACCTGCGTTTCGCGCGCCTCTGGCTCCGTTCACCCGGTCGGATGTGGTTGTCCGTGCGACCGCGCATCCAGAACATGACGGGGCGTGAAGGAATGAGTGACGCAATGTGTGACGCAATGTGTGACGCAATGCCTGACGGGACGTTCGGTCAGGGCGGGAAGCGGATCATGGCCGCAGCCCCGGCGATGATCGTCATGGCGCCGAGGGACCGGACCGGTGACCGGCATGTCGGTCCGTACGGCGTGAGGCCGGACACGAGCGCGAAGGAGCGGTCCACGAAATGGTCGGTGCGCGCCCCATCGAGCCCACAGCCGGGGAGGACCACGCCCCCCGTCAGGTCTGGTACACCTCGTACGGCTCCAACATGTGCCTGACCCGGCTCGCCCGCTACATCGAGGGCGGCCGGCTTTCCGGGACCGACACCGTCTATCCGGGGTGCCGGGACCGTCGCCTGCCCCGTCGGTCCGTCCCCGTGGACCTCGGGGGCGCCCTTCACTTCGCCACGACCTCCCCGGTCTGGGGCGGCGGGCGGGCCTTCTACGACCCGGAACACCGTGGGCGGGTCCACGCCCGTGCCCACCTGGTGTCGGCGTCGCAGTTCGCGGACATCGCCGCGCAGGAGATGTACCGGGAACCGGGCGAGGACCTGGACCTGAGCGGGGTTCTCGCCTCGGGTGTCGTCAGGCTGGGGCCCGGAAGGTACGAGACCCTGGTGTGCGCGGGGCAGTTGGACGGATGGCCCGTACTCACCTTCACCGCGCCGTGGGGCGTCGGCGAAGTGGCCCCGGTGGCGCCCGCCCCCGCTTACCTCCGCGCACTCGCCTCCGGCCTGCTGGAGACCGGGGCGTGGGATGCGGGCACCGTGGCCACCTACCTCGCCTCCTCGCACGGGGCCGCCCCCCGCTGGTCCGAACAGACGGTCCGCGACCTGATCACATAGGGGTCACTCACATCCCCGAGTGGTGCGGGTGTCGGTGCCGGCTGTACCGCCGGTCGTCGCTCGGCACCGGGTCCACGGATCCCGCCGACCCGGGCGCGCCCCGGCGGCTCCGTCGCCGTGGCGGACGCCCGGGCCGGTGCGCCCAGGCCGAGAGGGGCAGGGCGGCCGCTATCGCGTTACGGTCCTTGCGGCCGGCCTGCGGGACGATGATCTTCAGGCCCTGCCCGCTGTCCGCCGTCCGCCGTCCGCCGTCCGGGCAGAACGCGCCGAAGGACGAGTTGAGCTCGCGTTCCCTGGTCTCCGAGCTGACGAGACCGGCGCGCGGGATCGTCATCAGGTGCTCCTCGGGACGGGCGAACGCCGGATTCGCCCGGAAGACGGAGAGGCTACGGTCCGTCATGGACGGATACATGGGGGCCGGTGTCGGGATCACCGCCATCCCGCCGCCGCTCATGATCGCCGAGGCTGCCGCGAAGGCCGCCGCGCGGCGTACGGAGACCGAGGTCAGGTTCACCCCGGCCGTCCCCTCGACCTGCCCCCCGGGTCCGGGCATGGGATCGATGGCGGCCGGCAGCAATCAGCGGCGTTTCCCGTTCACGGGCGTGCCCCTGCGGGGTTGCATCCGTGCCGGGCGGGGACGCATCCCCCCGGTGGTACGTCGGCAGTCGGGCCCCCGGGCGCCGTCACGGGGTCCCGGAGCCCGGGAATCAGTCGCGGACCGGCCTTCCTCGCGAGGCCCGGCCGGCGTGAGCTGCGGGGACACCCTGCCACACGCGTTCCCCGCCGTCGCCGACGGACATCCCCGAACTCAGCTCATTGTATATACCGTTCACCGGTATATAGTGCCGCGCATGACTGAACGCCCCATGCAGGAGCCGACGTTGCTCCTCATCACCGCCCTCGCAGACGCCCCGCGGCACGGATACGCCCTCATCCAGGAGGTGGCCGCCATCTCCGGCGGCCGGGTCCGCCTCCGGGCCGGCACGCTGTACGGGGCGCTGGACCGCCTGCGGGGACAGGGGATCGTCAAGGTCGAGCGGGAAGAGGTCGTCGACAGCAGGCTGCGCCGTACGTACGCGCTCACCGACGCCGGGTACGAGGTGCTCGGCGCCGAGGCGGACCGGCTGCGGACGACCGCGACGGAGGCCGAGCGCCGCATCGGGCTCGGACGCCCCGGCCGGGTGGCGCGCCCCGCGCAGGGCGGGGCCGGCGCATGACGAACCGTGGGAGCGGGACAGCCGGGGCCGGTCTGCCCGGACGGCACGGGGTCGTACGCCTGTACCCGGCCGCGTACCGGCGGCAGCACGGCGCGGAGGTCTCGGCGACCCTGGCGGACGTCGCCGACGGCGAGGGCAGGATCGGTGTGCTGCGTGAGACTGCGGCCGTCGCGGGGCACGCGCTGCGGATGCGTACCGGCCTGGGCTCGGCCCGGCCCGCGGGGCGGGTGCTGGCCGGGCTGATCCCGTACGTCGTCGCCGTGGCGGCCTCCCTCTCGGCCGCCCTGCTGGCGGTGTGGCCGCTCGAACCGCAGGCCTGGGACGGCGAGCGGACCTACGCGCCGCTCGCGTACGCACCGTGGCCCGTGGTGCTCGGGTGCCTGCTGGCGGGCCGTTGGGCGGGGGCCCGGATCGGCGCGGCCGCGGCGATGGCCGGTGCCGCGCTGTCCCTACCGCTCGTCCACTGGTCCGGTGGCACGGCGGGGGTGGCGCAGAACCTGCCGACGGTGCTCGCCCTCACCGTGGCCGCGTCGATGGTGCTGGCCGCACCGCCGGACCTCCCTCCTGCCTCGCCGCGCGCTCGCCGCAACACCCTGCTGACCGCACTGGCGCTCGGAGTGCCGCTGCTGGTGGCCTCGGTCACCGTCTTCGAGACCGTCGCCGGGCCGGGGATCGTGGAGTCCGCCCGCCCGGACCCGATGCGCGTGTTCCTGGAGTTCGCCCCGCTCGTGCTGGCCTTCCCGACCGCCTTCGGACTGGCCCCTTCGCGGTACGGCGGGGTCGCCGCGACGGTGCTGGTCGCGGCCTCGGTCGCTCTGATGTACGAGTACGGACTGCTGGCCTCCGTCCCGTACGGCGCGGGGACGCTGCTGGGGAGGATCGGGTTCCTGACGGGCCTGGCCGCCCTGGTCATCCGGCTCGCCCCGCGTCTGCGTCTCGGCCGGGAGCGCCGCCTGGCGGCGTGACGGGAGAACAGAACCGGGCGTCGTCCGGGGGAACGGTGCCCGGCGTCGTCACGGGGAACAGCGCCGGGATCGCGTCGAACGGATCCGGACGGTACGGAAACGGCCGGAGCGTCGCTTGAGAACACACGTCGCAGCCTGTTGTGCTGGGTCCGACAAGCGATCAAGTGAGATTCGAGCGCGGCGAGGGATGCTCGCCCGGTAGCTACTTTCGACCAGGAGGTCCCATGACCACCGCAGAGATTCCCGCGAAGGCCAAGGAAGTACGGCTGGCCGCCCGCCCGGACGGTGCACTCACCCTCGCCGCCTTCGAGGTAGTCGAGGCGGAGGTGCGCGAGCCCGCCGACGGCGAGGTCGTCGTACGTACCGACTACCTCCAGCTCACCGCAGTGATGCAGGACCTGATGAAGCCCGAGCCGAATCTGCCGATGCCCGGCTATCAGATCGGCGAGACCCTCTGGGGTGGCGGGGTCGGCACCGTGGTCGCCTCCAAGAGCCCGGACCTGGCGGTCGGTGACGTCGTCCAGAACATGGGCGGCTTCCGCGCGTACTCCGTCGGCCCGGCGGGGGAGAACTGGAAGCTCGACCCCACGGCTTTCCCGAGCCCGCTCTACCACCTGACCCAGGGCGTCACCGCCTACCACGGCATCGTGGACATCGCCGAGGTCAAGGACGGCGACACCGTCTTCGTCTCCGGCGCCGCGGGCGGTGTCGGTTCGCTGGCCGGCCAGATCGCCAAGCTCCAGGGTGCCAAGCGCGTCATCGGTGCCGCGGGCAGCAAGGCGAAGGTCGACTACCTCGTCAACACCCTCGGCTACGACGCCGCCTTCGACTACCACGACGGCCCGGTCGTGGACCGGCTCCGCGAGCTGGCCCCGGACGGGATCGACGTCTTCTTCGACACCGTGGGCGGCGAGCAGTTCGAGGCGGCCGTCCAGGCTGCCGCGGCGAACGCCCGCTTCGCGCTCTGTGGTGCGCTCGCCGGCCAGGTGGGCGAGTCGATCGGCGCGTTCCCGCGGCTCGACGTGATGACGGCGATCGTCAAGCAGATCTCGATCCGCCCCTTCTCGACGTACCACACGCCGGAGCAGATCTGGGCGTGGAACTCGGCGTTCGCCGGGTGGACGGCCGAGGGGCGCTTCGTGCTCCCGCAGACGGTCGTCGAGGGTGGCCACGAGGCGGCTCCGCAGGCGCTCATCGACCTGCTCGGTGGGAAGTTCACCGGGAACGTCATCGTGAAGGTCTGACCTTCGGACGTGTCGGTGTCCCGACGTGCTGAAGGCTCCAGGGCCTGAAGTGCCGACGTTCTGCCACACTGCCAACTGCCGTACGAGCAACAGGCCGACGGCCGCCGCGCGGGTTCACCGCACGACGGCCGTCGTGCCTTTTCGGGGTCCGGGACGGCCGGTCGGCCGGCCCTGACCGACAGCAGAACCTGGTCCGTAGGAGGACGCCCGACCATGACCGACAGCATCACCCGGCAGGACGTGACCGCCCGACGGCTGGCCCGGCACAGGCTGGACCGGCCGGCACCGCCCGGCAAGCTCCCCGGTGTGGTGGGCGCCATGTGCGGGGCACACGCGCAGGTGATGTCCGCGGCCGAGCTGTCCGTCGGGCTGCGGACCCTGGGGACGACCCGTACGGATGTCCGCGACGCGCTCTGGGAGGAGCGCACGCTGGTCAAGGCGTTCGGTCCGCGCGGCACGGTCCATCTGCTGCCGTCCACCGAACTGCCCCTGTGGACCGGGGCACTGGCGGCCGTACCGACTCCCTCGTCGAGCATGCCCAAGCACGCCCGGATGGACGCGGCGCAGACCGAGGCCGTGGTGGCCGCGGTGGCCGACGCGGTACGGGGCGTGGAGCCGCCCACCATCGACGAGCTGAGCGAGGCGGTCATCGCGCGCCTCGGTGACTGGGCCGCCGATCTCGTGGTCCCCGGCTTCACCGGGATGTGGCCGCGCTGGCGGCAGGCGCTGCACACCGCCGGGCACCGGGGGGCGATGTGCTTCGGGCCGAACCGGGGCCGGAAGGTGACGTACACGAGTCCCGACCGCTGGCTGCCCGGCTTCGCGCCCGCACCGGCCGAGGAGGCGCTCGCCGAGGTCGTACGGCACTACCTGCACACGTACGGCCCCGCGACCTCGCAGCAGTTCGCGCAGTGGCTGAACGCACCCCGCCGGTGGGCGGCAGAGCTGTTCACCTCGCTCGGGGACGAGCTGCGTCCCGTCGACGTCGAGGGCAGCCCGGCCTGGCAGCTGGCCGCCGACGCGGGGATGGAACAGCCATTCGTGGAACATGAGTTGCGACTGCTTCCGTACTTCGACGCATACGTCGTCGGCAGCCACCCCCGCGAGCAGGTGTTCCCCGGACCGGCCGGGGAGCGGGCCCTCTCCAGCGGCCAGGCGGGAACGGTGCAGGTGATGACGATCGGCGGGACGGCGGCCGGGGTGTGGCATCAGAAGCGTTCGGGGCGCAAGGTCGAGCTGCGGGTCGAGGCGTTCACCGAGCTGACCAGGCGCCGGCTGGACGAGCTGGACGCCCAGGTGGAGCGGATCGGCGAGATCCTGGAGGCGAAGCCGGTGCTGTCCCTCGGGGCGGTGGACACGGGCAAGCACCTCTGAGGCTGCCTGCGGCCCGGCGGTGTGGCGGCGGCATCGAGAACCGGTCGGGTCCGCGTGGAAGGCCGGACGCGGCCCGGTCGGGTACCGGTCCGCAACAGGTCGGGGCTGGATCCGGAACAGGCCGGGGGCGGATCGTGGGCAGGTCGCGGCCCGCTCAGGTGCCGCTCGGGAATCAGGCCGGGCTCCACCCCCGCTCCTGGCCGCCCCACCATCGTGGGGCCATGACCTGTGAGACAGAGATTGTGGATTCCCCGGTGGCCGCCCCGCTGCCTCCGGCACCGGACCTCCTGGCGCAGCGGCCCGCGTGGACCGCGGTGGAGAGCGCCGACGTCCCCGGCGGACGGCTGGAGCACGCCACCATCGAGGCCCCCCTCGACTACGCGCGCCCCGACGGACCGCGCATCACGCTCGCCCTGAGCCGGATCCGGGCCACGGCCCCCGCACGTCGCAGGGGCATTCTGCTCTCCCTGAACGGCGGCCCCGGCGGCGACAACGGCACCGGCCGCGGGCTCCCCGCCCGGCTGGCCGCGGCGACCCCGCTGGGCGAGGTGTACGACCTGATCGGCTTCGACCCACGCGGCACGGGTGAGTCCACCCGGCTGGAGGGCGAGGACAGTCCGATGACGGTGGCCTTCGACTCCCGGCCGCCGGACTCCGTCTTCGAGGCGCTCGCCCACGACATGCGCGAGCGTGAGCAGGGCTGTCTGCGGGCCGGTGGCGACCTCCGCCCGCATGTGTCCACCCGGAACAACGCCCGCGACATGGACCTGGTCCGCGCGGTCCTCGGCGAGGAGAAGCTGACCTTCGTCGGCTGGGCGTACGGGACCCTGCTGGGCGCGGTGTACGGCACGATGTTCGGCGACCGGCTGGACCGCAGTGTCCTGGACTCCTCGGTGCACCCCGACTGGGACTGGCGCGCCCAGTTCAGGTCCCAGGCGGAGGCGAGCCGCGAGAACGTGGACGCCTGGGCCGGGTGGGCCGGTGAGCGGCCGTCCGCCTTCGGTCTGGGGACCGGAGCGGACGCGGTGATCGACTCCGTGGAGCGGGCCGCCGCCGCGCTGGTCGCGCTCCCCGAGGGCATCGCGCTGCGGACCTCCTTCGACACCCTCGTGGGGACGCTCGCCGCCGACCGTGCGCGCTGGGACCGGCTCGGCCACCTGGTGGCGGAGCTGACGGACACGGCCGGGTCCGGCGATGCGGCCAAGGCCGGCGAGCTGCTGTCCGGGCAGTCCGTGTGGCGTCCGGGCCGCCCCGCCGGTACGCGCCGCGAGGCGGTGCTGGAGGCCGTCACCTGCGAGACCGACTGGCCGGCCGACCCGGCGGAGTACCACGCCGGAATGCGGGACTTCCGGGACCGCTGCCCGTACGGCCTCGGCGTGATGCGGGCGCAGCCGTGGGTGGGGACCTTCCGTACGTTCACGCCGCCGGAGCCCGCCACCCGCATCCGGCACACCGGATATCCGGCCGGCCTCGTCGTGCAGGCGGACGGTGACCCGCTGGACCACCACGAGGGCGGCCGGGTCATGGCGCAGCGCCTCGGCCACCGGCTGATCCGGGTCATCGACTCGGGCTCCCACGAGGTGTACGCCCTGGGCGGCAACAGCGCCGTCGACGAACACGTCAACCGCTACCTGCTCGACGGGACCCTGCCGCCCGGCGCCGAGACCCGGGTGCCCGGCGTGGCCCGTCCCGCTGTTCCCGCGGGCTGATCCGGACGGCCGGATGCCTGACAGACCTGACCGGCGGGTGTGTACGAGTACGGGGCAGGGCCTGGCACGAACGGGGCGCCCGGGACGGAATTCCGTCCCGGGCGCCCCGTTGTCCCGGCGAGCGTTGCGGGTGTTCGGGACTGTCGTCCCCGTCGGCCCACGGCGCCGTGGGCCGGCCGCCGCCCAGGCGGGACGGTTACGGTCCCTGCTCATAGAACAGGGGCGCTGCCGCCG
>NZ_JBHXRD010000012.1:0-77175 GCF_042717325.1 Streptomyces sp. NPDC058637
CGCGCTCACCCCTCCGCGGCCTCACTCCGTGCGCAGCCCGTCCGGGCGCATCAGGCGCCACAGCAGGGGCAGCGAGAGCAGGGTCACGGCCACGACGAGGACCCCGCCCGCACCCGCCATCGGCAGGAACAGCCACCACCGCGTCACGGTCTTGGCCAGCATCCAGGTCATCACGGCGCCGAGCCCGAGGCCGCCCGCGGTCGCGACCAGGAGGCCGATGACCACCGGCACGGCGGTCTGCCAGAGCACCGACCAGGCGAGGGTGACGCGCCTGGTACCGAAGGCGACCAGGACCGCCAGCAGCCGCTTGCGCTCCCTGAGCTGCTCCAGCTGGGAGACGAGCATCGACGCGGCGATCAGCAGCAGTGTCGCCGCCGCGCCGAAGCGCAGGCCGGTCTGCACACTGGCGTACTGGCGGTCGCGGGTGACCGAGGTCAGGGTGCCGACCCGCATGCCCGGGTCGATCCTGGCGGCCGTGTTCCGTACGTGTTCGGCGACGTCCTTCACGCCCTTGTCGACCTTGATCTGCGCTATCGTCTGGGCGCTCGGGAGTATGCGGGGGTCGACGGCCCCGACCGTCGCCATGATGCCGTAGTTCTCCTCGCCGAGCGGGTTGCGGGCGGCGGTGACGGTCCTGGCGTCCGCGGGCAGGGTCCAGAGGACCGACTTCGCGCCCGGCTTCCAGTCGAGCGTGGGGTTGAGCTCGATCTCCTCGCCCTTGCGGGCCGTCTCGTCGACCCAGTCGCTCAACTCCTTGTCGTTCGCGGGGTGGACGACGAAGACGTCGCCCTCCTTGCAGAAACCGATCTCGGCGAGCTCCTTCAGCGTGGCGCAGTCGCCGATGCTGAGGGTGGTGGTCGGCGTGACCTCGTCCTCGCTGTACGTCCCCGGCCTGGTCACGTACGTATCGACCGTGCCGATGACGCGTTCCACGCCCTCGGTGGCCCGGAACGCCTTGATGGTCCGGGTGGCCGCGTCCCCACCGACCTTCTCCGAGAAGGTGTGGAACTGGGCGCGCGACGGGTCCTGTCCCGTCATCGTCTCGAACTCGTCGCCGACCGCGGCGAACAGCATCTGCAGGGCCACCGCTCCGGCGACGGCCACGGTGATGCCACTGACCGCGCGGGACGCGGCCCCGCTGTTCAGCTGCAGTCGGCGGACGGCGAGCTGCCAGGGCAGCGGGCCGCCGCGCAGCCGGTTCACGCAGGCCTCGATCAGCCAGGGGAGCAGCAGCGCGAGCCCGAACAGGACCAGTACGGCGCCGCCCGCGATCGGGTACGGGTCGACGGGGGTGAACTCGTCCACCCGGCCCGTCAGCCCCAGCACGGCCAGGCCCACGACCGGTATCAGCAGACGCCACCGGAGCCGGCGCCTGCGGCTGCCGGAGTCGCGTGCGACGCCCAGCGGTTCGACGACGACCGAGCGCATGGCGACCAGCGTGACGAGTACCGCGGACAGGGGCACCGCGACGGCGATCAGCGCCGCCGCCCAGGCCGCGGGGGCCAGGTCGGACGGGAACGCGCTGTGGTTCCACACCTCGATGTGGCCGACGAACCTGCGGCCCACGAGGAAGAAGACGACCCCGGCCAGCAGTCCGAGCACGGAGCCGAACAGGGCTTCACCGGCCGCGATCCGACGGGTCGCCCGGATGTCCGTACCGACCAGACGTAGCGCGGCGAGCCGGCGGTCGCGGCGGTCGCCGCCGAACCGTACGGCCGTGGCGATGAAGATCGCGACGGGGGCCAGCAGCACGACACAGATCATGATGACGAGGACGACCAGGACGGGTGAGAGAGGCGAGTCCCCGGTGCCGTCGCCGTAACCGGCCAGCCGGTGACCGCCGTCGGCCCGCGTCAGCGAGTCGCTGCCCGCGTAGAAGTACAGCTCGTTCGGGGATCGCAGGCCCGCGTCGGCGATCGTCGACGTGATCCGGTACGGCAGCCGCTCCTTGAGGAGCGCGCCCCGCGGGGAGGCCAGCAGGTCCCGGAGGGCGGGGGAGGCCGCCATCTCACGCGGCCCGGGGAACGCCGCGACCCCCGGCGGGAGGACCGGACGGGCGCCCTCCGCCCGCATCAGGAAGCCCTCGACGGCGCTGCCGCGGTACTCGGTCGCCGTACTGATCCGCAGGACCGTGGTGTCCGACTTCGGGACGGCGTCGTCGTTCCGCGACACCGGGGCCTCCTCGCGGGCCTGCGTGCGCACGGACCGCTGCTCCAGCAGGTGCGGCACGGACGAGGCGACGAGCAGCATCGCCACCCCCAGCCCGACGCCGACCGCGGTGAGCGCGGTCCGCGCCCAGCCCTCACGGCCGCCCGCCGCGGCGAAGCGTATGCCCAGGCCGAGGTCGCGCAGCCAGGTCATACGGCGAACTCCAGGTCCCGGGTCCGGCCGTCGCGTACGGCGATGTCCCGGTCGGAGTACGCGGCCACCCGCGCCTCGTGCGTCACGAGGACTACGGCCGTGTTGGCCGACCGGGCGGACTCGGTGAGCAGCTCCATGACCCGCACGCCGTTGAGGGAGTCCAGCGCACCCGTCGGCTCGTCGGCGAAGACCACCTTCGGCGACGCGACCAGGGCGCGGGCGACGGCGACGCGCTGCCCCTGACCGCCGGAGGCCTCGCCGGGACGCTTGCCGGCGATCCCGTCCACCTCCAGGCGCTCCAGCCACTCCAGGGCGGTGCGCTCGGCCGCCTTGCGCTTCACGCCGTTCAGCCGGAGCGGCAGTGCGACGTTCTCCAGACAGGTCAGCTCGGGGACGAGCCGGCCGAACTGGAACACGAAGCCGAAATCACTGCGGCGCAGGGCGCTGCGCTCGGCGTCGGACATAGCGGACAGCTCACGGCCCGCGTAGGTGACGGTGCCGGAGTCCGGGACGACGATCCCCGCGAGGCAGTGCAGCAGGGTCGACTTGCCCGAACCGGAGGGGCCCATCACGGCGACGACCTCGCCGGGATGGACGGAGAACGAGGCGCCGTCGAGCGCGGGCGTCGAGCCGTAGGTCTTGTGCAGGCCCCGGGCGACGAGCAGGGAACCGTCGGGGGTCACGGGGCGACCACCTCGGCCAGCTGGTCGAGCCGCGCACCGGTCAGTTCCAGCCAGCGCAGGTCGGCTTCGAGATGGAAGAGAGCGAAGTCGCAGATCAGCTGGTCGGAGAGATCGCCCTCGCGCTTGCGCTCGGTGAGGACGCGCATCAGCCGCAGATGCTCGGACCGCTGCGCGTCCAGCAGCCCGGAGGCGCTGCGCCCGGTCAGCAGCGCCAGGACGACCTTCGCGTAGAGCGTCGACTGCAGATACGGCTCCGGCTTCTCCGGCCGGCCCAGCCAGGCGGCGACATCGGTGACCCCCGCCTCGGTGATCGCGTACCGCTTGCGCTCGGGCCCGCCGTCGGACTCCACGCCGTCGACCTCGACGAGACCGTTCTTCAGCAGCCGGGACATGGTCGCGTAGACCTGACCGTAGTGCAGCGGCCGATCATGGCCGAACTTCTCGTCGAAGGTCCGCTTGAGGTCGTAACCATGACGGGGGCCGGACTCGAGGAGCCCGAGAAGGGTGTGACCGATTGACATGCGAGGCACTCTACATGCTGTGTATACCTCGCGTGTATACAGCCCGGACCAAGCCCGAACCGCGGGTCCCTGCGGGCGGTGCGGGCCCGCAGTCCAAGCCCGTCCGGGAGGCCCCTCGGGCGGTGCGGGCCCGCATTCCAAGCACGTCCGGCGATTGAGGACCGGGGGTTCGGGGACGGAGCCCCCGGGGGTCCGGCCTCACCCCTCGGCGCCGGGTTCCGGCTCCGCCTCCGGCGCCGACTCGTCCGCGGCCCCCGACACCGGCTTCGGTGGCCGCCCCCGCCGAGGGATCGGCCCCGCACCCCCCGGCAGCCGCCCCGCCTCCGCCAACGCCCGCCGCAACAAGAACTCGATCTGCGCGTTCGCGCTGCGCAGCTCGTCCGAGGCCCACCGGGCCAGCGCGTCATGCACCGCCGGATCCAGCCGCAGCAGCATCTGCTTGCGCTGCGGCCGCCTGCCGGCAGGAGTGGAGGCGTCGTCCGTCACTGGTAGAGCGTGCCCGTGTTCAGGACCGGCTGCACCGCACGGTCACCGCAGAGGACCACCATCAGGTTGCTGACCATCGCCGCCTTGCGCTCGGGGTCGAGCTCGACGATGTCCTGCTCGGCGATGCGGGCCAGCGCCATCTCGACCATGCCCACCGCGCCCTCGACGATCTGCTGACGGGCCGCGACGACCGCCCCCGCCTGCTGCCGCTGGAGCATCGCCGAGGCGATCTCGGGGGCGTACGCGAGGTGACTGAAACGCGACTCGATGATCAGCACACCGGCCGCCTGGACCCGCGCCGTGAGCTCGATCGCGAGCTTCTCGGTGATCTCCTCGGCGTTGCCGCGCAGCGAGAGCCCGCCCTCGTCATGGGCGTCGTACGGGTACTCGATCGCGATGTGCCGGACGGCCGCCTCGGTCTGGGTGGCGACGAACTCCAGGAAGTCGTCGACCTCGAAGAGCGCCTGCGCGGTGTCCTCGACCTTCCAGACGACGATCGCGGCGAGCTCGATCGGGTTGCCGTACGCGTCGTTGACCTTCAGGACCGCCGTCTCGTGGTTGCGGACCCGGGTGGAGATCTTGCGGCTGGAGGTCAGCGGGTTGATCCACCGCAGTCCGTCCGCGCGGATCGTGCCGACGTACCGGCCGAAGAGCTGGATGACCCGCGCCTCGCCCGGAGCGACCATTTTCACACCGGTCATGCAGAAGAACGAGGCGACGGTGAGCAGCAGTCCGAGGATGAGGAGCGGGACACCGGTGCCGTTGTGCCCGTTGGCGCCGAGGACGCCGCCTCCGATCGCCAGGCCGATGCCGAGGAGCACCCCGAGCACGGTCAGCAGCAGCCCGAAGCCACCCGGGATGGAGTGTGCCGTCGTCTCCCTGACCTGCGGGGCGGGCATCTCGGGTGCGTCCGGGACGAGGTCGGCGGCCGGGTCGGTGGTGCCGGGACGGTCGTGCGGTGCGGTCATGGGGTCCCCCGTCTCGTGCGGCATAGCGCCACGCTAGCAATGTGATTTCACATTATCGGACTTCGCAACCTTGTGCACCCCTGGTGAGTCGGTTCCTGGGAGAGCGGGTGCTGATTGTCACGTCCGGAAAAGACCGGATCGCTTGCCATTTGTCCGCTCCTTCGGTGTTAGCTGATTGATCTGACCGGAGCGGAACGAGCACAGGAACAGGAGCACGACAGCGATGGGTCGAGCGGATGCGCGACGAGCTCAGGGGCGGGCGGCGCGCCGCGCCGGGAGGGGCGGCGGCATACGCGGACTCTTCACCTGGCGGAAGATCCTGGGCACGTTCTTCGGGCTCTGCCTGCTGGTGATGGGCGCCTTCGTGGCGCTCTACGTGTACGTGGACGTGCCCGCGGCCAACGCCCAGGCCAAGAAGCAGAGCAACGTCTACAAGTACAGCGACGGCACCCTCCTGGCCCGCGACGACAGGGGCGCCAACCGGGAGATCGTGGACCTCGCCGTCGTACCCAAGGGCGTCCAGCACGCCTTCGTCGCCGCCGAGAACAAGTCGTTCTACCGGGACCAGGGCGTCGACCTCAAGGGCACCGCCCGCGGCCTGTTCAACACCCTCTCCGGCAAGGGCAAGCAGGGCGGCTCCACGATCACCCAGCAGTACGTGAAGAACTACTACCTCACGCAGGACCAGACGGTCACCCGCAAGCTCAAGGAACTGGTCATCTCGCTCAAGGTCGACCGGAGCACGAAGAAGGACGACATCCTCGCCGGATACCTCAACACCGTGTACTACGGACGCGGTGCGAGCGGCGTCCAGGCGGCGGCGCAGGCCTACTACGGTGTCGACGCCAAGGATCTCGACGTCTCCCAGGGCGCCTACCTCGCGGCCCTGCTCCAGGCCCCCAGCCAGTACGACTGGGCCGTCGCCTCACCGACCGGCAAGAAGCTCGTCAAGGAGCGCTGGGCCTACACCCTGGACAACATGGTCGACGAGAACTGGCTCGACCAGGCCGAGCGCGACAAGCTGACGTTCCCCGTCCCGAAGCCCCCCAAGGCCGCCCCCGGTATGGAGGGCCAGACGGGCTACCTCGTCGAGGCCGCCAACGAGGAGATGGAGCGGCAGGGCGTCACCGAGGAGATGCGGGAGGCCGGCGGCTGGACGATCACCCTCAACATCGACAAGAAGCGCCAGAAGCAGCTGGAGAAGTCGGTCGACGACCAGCTGGAGGACCAGCTCGACCGCAAGGGCAACAAGATCGACGCGACCGTCCAGGCCGGCGCCACCTCCGTGGACCCGAGGACGGGCAAGGTCGTCGCGCTCTACGGCGGTGTCGGTGCCACCGAACACTGGATATCCAACGCCACCCGGCAGGACTACCAGCCCGCGTCCACCTTCAAGCCGCTCGTGCTCGCCTCCGCCCTGGAGAACGAGTCGGTGACCCAGGGCGGCGACCGGATCGGCCTCAACACGGTCTACGACGGAACGAGCAAACGCCCCGTCGTGGGCAGCGACACCCCGTTCGCGCCGCAGAACGAGGACGACATCAGCTACGACAGCCCGACCGTCCAGCGGGCGATGGACAAGTCGATCAACTCCGTCTTCGCGCAGATGGTCGTCGACGTCACCCCGAGCGCCGTGAAGAAGACCGCGCTCGCCATGGGCGTACCGGACAAGAACTTCCCCGAGCGCCCCGCCATCACCCTGGGCACCATGAACGCCTCGACGTGGGACATGGCCGGGGTGTACGCCACCCTCGACAACCACGGCAAGAAGGTCACCCCGACCATCGTCAAGTCGGCGGAGCACCGCGACCGTGCCATGGAGCCGGTCGACGGCATCGGCGGCCAGGTGATCAGCCGTGGCTCGGCCGACACCGTGACGCACGCGCTGACCGAGGTGGTCGACATCGGCTCCGGCCGCGAGGCCGACACCACGGCCTACGACGCGGCGGGCAAGACGGGTACGTCGGAGAACAACAAGGCGGCCTGGTTCGCGGCCTACACCCCGGAGCTCTCGACGGTCGTGGCCCTGTTCGGCGAGTCCACCAAGGAGGGCGGCGGTCAGGTCACGCTGACCGGTACGGCCAATTCGGGCCGGGCCAACGGTGGCGGTTTCCCCGCGAAGATCTGGGCGGACTACACCCTGGGCGCCCTCGGCGGCGGCTCGGACGCCACCTTCGACCTGGAGGGCGTCGAACGCGGCGAGACGACGGTGACCGAGAGCCCCTCGGTCACACCGTCCGACACCGAGGAGCCCTCACCGACCCCGTCCGCGGAGCCGGAGACCCCCTCGGAGACCCCCTCGGCGACGCCGAGCGACGAGACGACCCCCAGCGCGCCGCCGAGCCAGGAGCCCTCGGTGACGCCGAGCGGGGAGCCCAGCACCACGCAGGACCCCGAGGACGGCGAGCAGCCCCCGGGTGACGGGCCAGGGGACGGCCTGTCGGGGCAGTGAGCACGCGTGAGGGGCGGTGTCCGTGAACCACGGACACCGCCCCTCACGCGTACGCGCCACGTCAGCCGCCGTTCGGCCCCGGAGCCCCCGGCGTGCACCACCCGGGCTCCCCGGTCACGAGCGCTCGCGTCGGCGCGGGATGTCGGTCAGACCGCTTCGTGCACGCCGCTCCGAAGAGGGGAGAAGGGCTACGGGCCGGGAGTGGCCATCTCGAACCACACCACCTTGCCCGTGGAGAGCCGGGTCGCCCCCCACCTGCGGGCCAGCCGGTTGACCAGGAACAGCCCGCGTCCGCCCTCGTCCGTCTCCCGGGCACGGCGCTGCCTGGGCAGCTGCGGGGAGTCGTCACCGACCTCGCAGCGCAGGATGTCCGTGCGCAGCAGCCGCAGCGTCACCGGGCGCTCCGCATACCGCACCGCGTTCGTCACCACCTCGCTGACGAGCAGCTCCACCTCGTCCGCGAGATCGTCCAGACCCCACCGGCTGAGCGCCCTGCGGGCCAGCCTGCGGGCCCGGCCCGGGGCCGCGTCCTCCGGCTCCAGGAACCAGTACGCCACGTCGCTCGGCGCGATCCCGTCGAAACGGGCGGCCAGCAGCGCGATGTCGTCGTCCCGGTCGCCCGGACCGAGCATGTCGAGCACGTCGTCGCAGAGCGCCTCCAGCGGCGGCGAGTGGTCCGGCCCGGTCAGCTGGGCCGTGGCGGCCAGCCGCTCCCGCAACTGCTCGATCCCGGTCCAGACGTCCCGCAGCCGGGACTCGACGAGCCCGTCCGTGTACAGCAGCAGCGTGGCCCCGGCCGGGGCGTCCAGCTCGACCGCCTCGAAGTCGACCCCACCGACGCCGATCGGGGCGCCCGGCGGAACCCGGAGCACCTCCGCCCGGCCGCCCAGGTGCAGGAGCACGGGCGGCGGATGGCCGGCGTTGGCGATGGTGATGCGGTGCGCGACGGGGTCGTACACCGCGTACAGGCAGGTCGCCATGCGGTCGCTGCCGAGCCGCTGCGCCTGCTCGTCCAGATGGTGCAGGACCTCCTGCGGCGGCAGGTCGAGACCGGCCAGGGTCTGCGCGGTGGTGCGCAGCTGCCCCATGATCGCCGCGGAGGTCATGGAGTGGCCCATCACGTCGCCGACGACCAGGGCGACCCTGCTGCCGGGCAGCGGGATCGCGTCGTACCAGTCCCCGCCCACCCGGGCCGTCTCCGCCGCCGGGAGGTAGCGGGAGGCCAGGCGAACGCCGGTGGGCTGCGGCAGCGAGTCCGGCAGCATCGTGCGCTGCAGCTCGTCGGCGATGTACGCCTCGCGGCCGTACAGCACCGCCTTGTCGATGCCGAGCGCGGTGTGCGTCGCCAGCTGGGCCGCGACCAGCAGGTCGTTGGCCTCGAACGGCGGGCGTTCCGTGCCGCGCAGGAAGACCGCGGCGCCGATCACCCGGCGCCGCCCGCGCAGCGGTGCCAGGATCGCGCGGTGTCCCGTGGGCACCGTGCGACCGACACCCAGCAGCTCGGGCAGGGCGGCACGGGCCGCGGCGGAGTCCCCGAAGACGGGCCGCACCCCGCGCAGCACCTCGGCGAGCGCACCGCCCGCCAGGACCTCGCACAGGTCGGCGGCCGGCAGCAGACCCGCCTGCGGGTCGGTGACGGGCAGCCGCAGCAGCCGCTCGCCCTCCGGCCCGATCTCACTCTCCTCGTCGGTCAGACGCAGCCTGTCGGTGCGGCGCAGCCGCAGCACGAAGGGGCTGACCGGGCGCTCGTCGCCCACCGGGAGCGGGTCGCGGAGGTAGACGAGTATGGCGTCGGAGAACGTGGGCACGCTGGCCCGGCACAGGCCCAGCACGATCTCGTCCAGGTCTATGCCCCGGGCGATCCGGCGGGTCGCGGCGCCGACGAAGCGCAGCCGGTCACCCTCGCGGCGGGCGACGGCCTGCGTGTCGGCGGGATCCGCCGAGGTGGCCGGGCCCGGGTTCGGCGCCGCGGAGGGGCCGGGGATCGCGGCCGTGGCAGCGACGCCCGGTACGGCCTCCTGCTGCCGGGGCCGGGCGCGTTCCTGCGGCCGGGCGGCGAGGGGCTGCCGGCCTTCGTGGGAGGTGGGATGCTCCGTCACGCGTGGGATTCCGTCCGTCCGGGCCGGTTGTATGAGGCAATCACCTCGTGGGGCGCCACTGTGCCCCGGCAAGAGCGGTGAGAACAACGGCTGTCACCGGATGCCCTCAGGAGCGGGGCCGAAACCGTACCGTCGATCGGTGGGCCGATATCGGTCACTCCGGCGACGGGGCAGCGGACAGCGAGCACGTCTCCACCCCCTCGTCGTGGTTCATGCGACCGCACGACCCACCCGGCTCCGTGGTCCGTGTGACTCATGCGGTTCGTGCGGTGACTTGTGGTCAGGCCCTGTGCTGCCTACGCCGGTTGTGACGAAACATACCGGCCGCGCAGTCCGTGGAGGGCGATCCTACGTTCGCCCCCCTGGGGTGCATCAAGGGTCTCACGGCGAGTTGGGGGTGGGGGTGCGGTCCCAGTCATCGGGCAGTGCCGGAACCTGCCACTGCGGATCGGGCCTCCAGTGCTCCCATCCGTCCCTGAACGGCGTGCCCCAGCCCCGGACGACGTCGGCCGCCGCCAGGCCCGCCTCCCGTACGCGTTGCGCGGTGGCCCCGTCCATCAGCCCGACCTGCTGGGCCTGGGCGAACTCGTCCTCGTCGAGCCACTCCCAGCTGCGGTCGGGATGCACGGCGATGTCGAGGAAATGGTCCTGTGAGTCGACCCCTCCGGCCCAGCGCGAACGGGGCTCCTCCAAATTGACGTACCAGTTGCGGAAGAGCCAGCCGCGGTCCCAGAACAGCCACACCGACCAGGGATCGCCCGGCCGGGCGATCTTCAGCACACCTGTTCCGAACCACCGGGAACGCACTGTCGTGCGCGGGCGCGTGTAGCGGGTGGCCAGCGGCTCGGCGTGCACCTGGGTGCCGTCGGCGAGGACCGGTTTCACACATTCGGTGCCGGGCGCCAGCCAGACGGCCAGCAGTTCGTCGGTGTCCTGGACGACGGTGACCGGCCGGCAGATGTGCACGGGCCGGTCGTCGTCGCCGTTGTCGCGGTAGCGCCAGAGGATCCGGTCCCCCGGCGCCCAGCGTGTGCCGTTGCCCGCACTCGCCCCGGTGTCTGCTCCCGTACCCGCTTCCGTGGCTGTCATGAAGAGATCTTAGGTACGGGCCCCCCCGCCCGCTGCGAAATGCGTCACGGCCGGGTCATACGCAGCACGTCCAGGGCCTCGTCGAGCTGTTCCGCACTGAGGTCGCCGCGCTCGACGTAGCCCCCGGCCAGCACCGTCTCCCGGATCGTGGTGCCCTCGGCCAGCGACTTCTTGGCGACCTTCGCCGCCTCCTCGTACCCGATGTACTTGTTCAGCGGGGTCACCACCGACGGCGAGGACTCCGCGTACCGCCTGGCCCGTTCCACGTCGGCCGTGATGCCGTCGACCGTGCGGTCGGCGAGCAGCCGGGAGACGTTGGCGAGCAGGCGCACCGACTCCAGCAGGTTCTTCGCCATCACCGGGAGCATCACGTTGAGCTCGAAGTTGCCGGCCGCGCCCGCGGCGGCGACCGTGGCGTCGTTCCCCGTCACCTGGGCCGCGACCATGAGCACGGCCTCCGGGACGACCGGATTGACCTTGCCGGGCATGATGGACGAACCGGGCTGCAGGTCGGGCAGGTTGATCTCGGCCAGGCCCGTGCGCGGACCGGACGCCATCCAGCGCAGGTCGTTGGAGATCTTGGTGAGCGACCCCGCGACGGTACGGAGCTGCCCGGACGTCTCGACGAGTCCGTCCCGGGCGCCCTGGGCCTCGAAGTGGTCACGGGCCTCGGTGAGCGGCAGCCCGGTGGTGCGGGCCACCTCGGCGATCACGGCGGCGGAGAAGCCGGGCGGGGTGTTGATCCCGGTGCCCACCGCCGTACCGCCCAGCGGGAGTTCGGCGAGGCGCGGGAGCGAGGCACGCAACCGCTCGACGCCGTAGCGGATCTGAGCCGCGTAGCCGCCGAACTCCTGGCCCAGGGTGACGGGTGTGGCGTCCATCAGATGCGTACGGCCCGACTTCACGACCTCCGCGAATTCGGCCGATTTCCGCTCCAGGGCCAAGGCCAGGTGGTCGAGCGCCGGGATCAGGTCGGCGGTGACCGCGGCGGTCGCGGCGATGTGGATGGAGGAGGGGAACACGTCGTTGGAGGACTGCGACGCGTTGACGTGGTCGTTGGGGTGGACCTCACGCCCGAGCCGCTCGGTGGCGAGCGTGGCCACGACCTCGTTGGTGTTCATGTTGGACGAGGTGCCGGAACCCGTCTGGAAGACGTCGACCGGGAAGTGCTCGTCCCAGCGGCCCTCGGCCACCTCGGCGGCGGCCGACCGGATCGCCTCGGCGATGTCCGGATCGAGCACCTTCAGCTCGGCGTTGACCTTGGCGGCGGCGGCCTTGATCCGGGCCAGGGCCTCGATGTGGGCCCTTTCCAGGCGCTGACCGGAGATGGGGAAGTTCTCCACGGCGCGCTGCGTCTGGGCCCGCCATTTGGCGTGCGCGGGTACTTTCACCTCACCCATCGAGTCGTGCTCGACGCGGTACTGCGTGTCCTCGGCCGATCCGTTCATCTGTTCCAACCTCCTGGTGAAGATGAGCGCGTGGCGCCTTGCCCGTATTCCCCGGCATCGGGGTCCGCCGGTGAATACGCCAGTACATACCCGGCGCGGTCCGCGGCCGGGGACCGCCCGGACCGGCGGGCGTGGTCCCGGGAGCTGCTTTCCGGACCCGCGGGAACGCCGCAGGGGCGCCCCGGCCGTGGCCGGAACGCCCCTGGAACCGTGCGTGGATCAGCCCGGACCGGGACCCGCGATCGCGCGTCGGTCAGCCGAGCCGGGACCGGTGAACCGCGCTTGGATCAGCCGAGACCGGGGCCGCGGACCGGAATGCTGGTGAAGGTCGGTGCCGGGGCGGGCTCCGTGAAGAAGTCGTTGCCCTTGTCGTCGACGACGACGAACGCGGGGAAGTCCTCGACCTCGATCCGCCAGACCGCCTCCATGCCGAGCTCCTCGTACTCGACGACCTCGACCTTCTTGATGCAGTCCTGCGCCAGACGCGCCGCCGGGCCGCCGATCGAGCCCAGGTAGAAGCCGCCGTGGGCGTCGCACGCGTCGGTGACCTGCTTGGACCGGTTGCCCTTGGCGAGCATCACCTTGGAGCCGCCCGCCGCCTGGAACTGCGCGACGTAGCTGTCCATCCGGCCGGCCGTCGTCGGCCCGAAGGACCCCGACGCGTAACCCTCCGGGGTCTTCGCCGGGCCCGCGTAGTACACGGGGTGGTCCTTGAGGTACTGCGGCATCTCCTCGCCCGCGTCGAGCCGTTCCTTGATCTTGGCGTGCGCGATGTCACGCGCCACGACCAGCGGACCGGTCAGCGACAGCCGTGTCTTGACCGGGTACTTGGTCAGCTCCGCGAGGATGTCGTCCATCGGCCGGTTCAGGTCGATCCGGACGACGTCCCCCGACTCGTCGAGGTGCTCGTCGGTGGTGTCCGGCAGGAAGCGCGCCGGGTCCTTCTCCAGCTGCTCCAGGAAGACGCCCTCGGCGGTGATCTTCGCGGTGGCCTGGCGGTCGGCCGAGCAGGAGACGGCTATGGCGACGGGCAGCGACGCACCGTGGCGGGGGAGGCGGACGACGCGCACGTCGTGGCAGAAGTACTTGCCGCCGAACTGCGCGCCGATGCCGATCCGCTGCGTCAGCTCGAAGACCTTCTGCTCCAGGTCCTGGTCACGGAAGCCGTGACCGGTCGGGGAACCCTCGGCCGGAAGCTCGTCCAGATAGTGCGCGGAGGCGTACTTCGCGGTCTTCAGCGCGAACTCGGCCGACGTACCGCCGACGACGATCGCCAGGTGGTACGGCGGGCAGGCGGCCGTCCCCAGGGAGCGGATCTTCTCCTCCAGGAACTTCATCATGGAGGCCTCGTTGAGGACCGCCTTGGTCTCCTGGTAGAGGAAGGACTTGTTCGCCGAGCCGCCGCCCTTGGCCATGAAGAGGAACTTGTACGCGCCGCCGTCGGTCGCGTACAGCTCTATCTGGGCCGGGAGGTTCGAGCCGGTGTTCTTCTCGTCCCACATGGTCAGCGGGGCCATCTGCGAGTAGCGCAGATTCAGCTCGGTGTACGCGTCGAAGATGCCGTGCGACAGGGCCTCCTCGTCACCGCCGTCGGTGAGGACGTTCTGGCCGCGCTTGCCCATGACGATCGCCGTACCGGTGTCCTGGCACATGGGCAGGACACCCGCGGCGGCGATGTTCGCGTTCTTCAGGAGGTCGAGCGCGACGAACTTGTCGTTGGACGAGGCCTCGGGGTCGTCGATGATGCGCCGCAGCTGCGCCAGGTGGGCCGGCCGCAGGTAGTGCGAGATGTCGTGCATGGCCTCGGCGGCGAGCGTGCGCAGGGCCTCCGGAGCCACCTTGAGGAACGTACGGCCGTCGGCCTCGAAGGTCGAGACGCCCTCGGCGGTCACCAGCCGGTACGGCGTGGTGTCCTCTCCCAGCGGGAGCAGATCGGAGTACGCAAACTCTGGCATTACGGCCATTCCTCACTCGGCGACAGCGGCTGACCTCCCTCGGGCAGCGCATCCACCAGGGTAGAACGCCGACGACGCGCCGGGCCTGTGAGGTAAGGCTCACCGGGGGCGGCTCGACAGGAGGGCCGGATTCCTGCCCCCACGCCGTCGGGGTACTGGTCGCGATCTATCGCGTTTGGGTAGGCTGGTGCGGTGGACCTCGAAAAGCAGCCCCAGCAGCCCGTCGCTCCGGCCGGTCCCGCGCCCGCCGGAATCCGCGCCTCCGACGCGGACCGCGACCGGATCGCGGACATCCTCCGGGAGGCCATGGCCGAGGGCCGGCTGACCGCCGAGGAGCACGCCGAGCGGGTCGACCTGGTCTACCGGGCCAAGACCGTGGGCGAGTTGGAGCCGCTGGTGCGGGACCTCCCGGCGGCCGGGCCCGCCGGCCGGCCGGCCCAGGCACCCTACGGATACGGCCCCGAGGGGCCCGCGGGGCCCGCCGAGAACCTCGTGGCGGTCTTCAGCAGCTCCACCCGCAGGGGGCGTTGGCGCGTCGGCGGCCGTACGAACGCCTTCTCGCTCTTCGGCAGCGTCGAGATCGACCTGACCGAGGCTCTTTTCGGCCAGCGTCTGACCGTCATCAATGCGACGTCCATCTTCGGCAGCGTCGAAATCCGGGTGCCGGAGAACATTTCACTGCGCGGCAGCGGTACGGGCATTTTCGGCAATTTCGAAGTCGACACACTGGAATCCGCCGACCCGGAGGCCCCGGTGGTCGTGGTGAACGGCTATTCCGTCTTCGGGAACGTCGAGGCGAAGCCCAAGCGTGGCAAGCTCATCGCCAACCTGCACGACCAGTTGCGGAAACATCTCGGCCGCTGAGTGCGGTCGGCCGGTTCCGCGCGTATTCCGGCCAAAAGGCGACCGTGGGCCTTCGCGGGGCCGTGCGACAAGGCCACTCAGTGCATAGGCGTGCGCACAGCGGGTAGGGACTGCTGCATCGTCTCTCGCTCGCGAAGCCGAAGCCGTCGTCAGGAGTAGACCGTGCTGCAACTGCCGCATCAGCCCCTGCAGGTCGCCGCCGTGCCGTCCCAGCGCTCTCCCGCGCGGGAGGACCAGGCGGGACCCTGGCATTCGGAGGCGGTGTGCCGCCGGGACGAAGCCGGGCTGTTCTTCGCCCCGTCGAAGGAGCCGACTGCTGCCCGGCTGTCCCGCGAGGTGGCCGCGAAGCAGGTCTGCGCGAGGTGCCCGGTCATGGTGGAGTGCCGGGAACACGCACTCATACAGCCCGAGCCCTACGGGGTGTGGGGCGGCCTCACCGCCGCCGAGCGCCGCGTGGTGCTCGCCCGTCGGCGCAGGCGCGACATCGAGCTCAAGGCGACCCAGGCGGAGCAGCACATCGCCGCGGCCGGCTGAGGCCCGCGGCGAGGAGTGAGGGGCCACCCGGCGGGGCGGCCCCTCACGACCTCCGGTCCTACTTGGCCCGGTCGAAGTCGATGGCGCTGTAGGCACGCAGCTTCGAGAGCCGGTGCGTGGAGTCGATCCTCCGGATCGTTCCCGACTTCGAGCGCATCACCAGGGACTCCGTGGTCGCCGTCTCCGAGCGGTACCGCACACCGCGCAGCAGCTCACCGTCGGTGATGCCGGTGGCGACGAAGAACACGTTGTCCCCGCTGACGAGGTCGTCCGTCGACAGCACCCGGTCCAGGTCGTGCCCGGCGTCCAGCGCACGCTGCCGCTCGGCCTCGTCCTTGGGCCAGAGCTTGCCCTGGATGACACCGCCGAGGCACTTTATGGCGCAGGCCGAGATGATGCCCTCCGGGGTGCCGCCGATGCCCATGAGCAGGTCGACGCCGGTGCCCTCGCGGGCGGCCATGATCGAACCGGCCACGTCGCCGTCGGAGATGAACTTGATCCGGGCGCCCGTCTCCCGGATCTCCCGGACGATGCCCTCGTGCCGGGGGCGGTCGAGGATGACGACGGTGACGTCCTCGGGGGTCGAGCTCTTGGCCTTGGCGACGCGCCGGATGTTCACGGACACCGGAGCGTTGATGTCCACGAAGTCGGCGGCCTCGGGGCCGGTGACCAGCTTGTCCATGTAGAAGACGGCGGACGGGTCGAACATGGCGCCCCGGTCCGCGGCGGCCAGCACGGCGATCGCGTTGGGCATGCCCTTGGCGTTGAGCGTGGTGCCGTCGATCGGGTCGACGGCGATGTCGACCTCGGCGCCGGTGCCGTCACCGACCCGCTCGCCGTTGAACAGCATGGGGGCCTCGTCCTTCTCGCCCTCACCGATGACGACGATGCCGTTCATCGACACGGTGGAGACGAGGGTCCGCATGGCCTTCACTGCGGCGCCGTCGGCGCCGATCTTGTCGCCGCGGCCGACCCAGCGCCCGGCGGCCATGGCGGCGGCCTCGGTCACCCGGACCAGCTCCAGGGCCAGGTTGCGGTCGGGGGCCTCCGGAGAGACCTCCAGCTGGGACGGCAGATGATGCTCGGACATCGGAGCGCACCTTTCTGTACGACGACGACCGGAAAAGAGGGTGCTGTGACTCTATCGGTAGGCCGATAAAATGAGCAGGGCGGGTCACGGATGAGCGGGTGCCCGCCGGTCGGGCGTGTGAGGGCCCGTGCCACCATTGAGTCCGTGGCAAGCAAGCGAGGCAAGCAGACCGTCCGGGACATGTTCCTGTCGATGCTCGTGATCACCGCACTGGCGGGCGTCATCTACATCTTCATCCCGCACGACGACACGGCCGATCCGATCAAGGCCGTCGACTACCGGGTCGAACTCGCGACGGCGCGGCGCGCCGCGCCGTACCCGGTGGCGGCCCCGGCCGGGCTGTCGGAGAAGTGGAAGCCGACCTCCGTCTCGTACGAGGGTCACAACGGCGCCGGCTGGCACCTGGGCTTCCTGGACCCGGACGGCAGGTACGTCGCGGTGGAGCAGTCCACGTCCCCGGCGAGGAAGTACGTGCCCGCGGTGAGCCAGCGGGCCGAGGACACCGGGAGCACGTACGACGTGGCCGGTGAGGCGTGGCAGCGCTGGGAGGGCCCGAAGTACGACGCCCTCGTGCTGCACGCCGAGGGTGTGACCACCGTCGTCACCGGCTCGGCACCCATGGAGCGGCTCGCGGAGATGGCCGCGGCGCTGCGGACAGCTTCCTGACCCTCCCCGCGCACGGAGAAGCCCCGCGACGCTCGGCGTAGCGGGGCTTCTCCGTGCGGGTGGTCCCGGATCAGACGGTCGTGACGACCTCGTCGTAGGACAGGCGCGGCAGGCGGGGGAACCAGGCGTCCTCGCCCGGCTTGCCGATGTTGACGGCCATGAGCAGCTTGTGGTCGCCGTCCAGGAACTCCTTCTCGATGCCCGCGGCGTCGTAACCGGTCATCGGGCCGGCGGCCAGGCCGGCGGCGCGGACGCCGATGATGAAGTAGGCGGCCTGCAGCGAGGCGTTGAGCGCGGCGGACCGCTCGCGGACCGGGCGCTCGGAGAAGAACGCGTCCTTGGCCTGCGGGAAGTGCGGCAGGAGCGCCGGGAGCTCCTCGTGGAACTCGTTGTCCGCGACGAGGAGCGCGACCAGCGGGGCGGTGGAGGTCTTGGGCCTGTTGCCCTCGGCCATGTGCTTCACGAGGCGCTCGCGGCCCTCGGCCGAGCGGACCAGGACGACGCGCAGCGGCGACTGGTTGAACGCGGTGGGGCCGTACTTGACCAGGTCGTAGATCGCCTGGACCTGCTCGTCGGTCACCGGCTCGTCGGTGAACGTGTTGGAGGTGCGGGCCTCACGGAAGAGGAGGTCCTGGGCGGCGGGGTCAAGAACGAGGGACATCGGTGGAGCTGCCTTCCGGGTGGATGAGATGTCGGGCGACACGATCACCGTAACCCCGATATTGATTAACTTTCAACTAAATCGGTCCGGTGGTGATCCACCGCACAGCGCCCCGGCTGCCCCGCCCTCCGTGCCGGGCCCCCGCCACCGCCGTCCGTCGTCGCCGCGGACTCAGGCCGTGCCCGTGCCCTCCGCGGGCTCCTCGGGGCGGGCCAGCGCCGCGTCCAGGCGGGCCCGCGCACCCTCCAGCCAGCGCCGGCAGACCTTCGCCAGCTCCTCGCCGCGCTCCCACAGGGCCAGCGACTCCTCGAGCGTCGTGCCGCCCGCCTCCAGGCGGCGCACGACCTCGATCAGCTCGTCCCGCGCCTGCTCGTACCCGAGCGTGCCGGTCGCGGCAGCCGTGGTCGTCCCGTCGTCCGTCATGTGATCCACCCTAAGCGTGAGGTCCGACAACGAGGAGCGGTCGCGCGCCCGTCACTCCGCGACCCGCACCGTGAACTCGCCCTCCGACACCCGGGCCCGCAGCACCTCGCCCGGCGCCCCGGCGTCCGCGGGGGACCGCACCACATGCCCGTCCGGCCGCTGCAGCACCGCGTAACCCCGCTCCAGCGTCGCCGCCGGCGACAGCGCGACGACCCGGGCCCGGGTGTGCGCGAGCTCCGAGTCGGCGCGGTCCAGCAGATGCCCCAGCACCCGGCGGCTCCGCCCCACCAGCGCGTCGACCTCCGCGGCCCGCTCGTCGACCATCCGCTGCGGGTGCTCCATCGAGGACCGGCCCAGCGTGTGCGCCAGCCCCCGCTCCTCCCGGTCGAGCAGCCCCCGTACGGTCCGCAGCGCCCGGTCCCGGAGCTGCTGTACGCGGTCGAGCTCCTCACCCACGTCCGGCACGACCTTCTTCGCCGCGTCCGTCGGGGTCGACGCCCGCAGGTCTGCCACCAGGTCGAGCAGGGGCGAGTCCGGTTCGTGGCCGATGGCGGAGACCACAGGCGTACGGCACGCGGCCACCGCCCGGATCAGCTGCTCGTCGGAGAACGGCAGGAGATCCTCCACGCTCCCGCCGCCCCGGGCCACGACGATCACGTCGACCTCGGGCAGGGCGTCGAGCTCCCGCACCGCCTGGACCACCTGGTTCACCGCGTGCACCCCCTGCACGGCGGTGTTGCGCACCTCGAAGCGCACCGCGGGCCAACGGCGCCGGGCGTTCTCCAGCACGTCACGCTCGGCCGCCGACGCCCGCCCGCAGACCAGGCCGATCAGCTGCGGCAGGAACGGCAGCGGGCGCTTGCGGTCCAGGGCGAAGAGCCCTTCGGCGGCCAGCGACTTCCTCAGCTGCTCCAGCCGGACCAGCAGCTCGCCGATCCCCACCGGACGTATCTCCGTCGCCCGCAGTGACAGCTGGCCACGGGGCGCGTACCACTCGGGCTTGGCGAGGACGACGACCCGCGCGCCCTCCGTCACCACGTCGGCGATCCGGTCGAAGACCTGCCGGAAGCAGGTGACGCTCACCGAGATGTCGTGCGACGGATCGCGCAGCGTCAGAAAGACCACACCGGCGCCCGGCCGCCGCGACAGCTGGGTGATCTGCCCCTCGACCCAGACCGCGCCGAGCCGGTCGATCCACCCGCCGATCAGCCGTGACACGTCGCCGACGGGCAGCGGCGCTTCCGGGGACGTAGTGAGTGCCATACGGGCGAGCGTATCGGCCGGCGCCGACAACGAACCGCGTATCCGGCGCGACGCCAGGGTGCGGGTGCACGTGCGGCCGGGAGCCGCCCGCCCCCTCAGACCGCCCGCCGCCCCCACTGGAGCGCCAGCACCACCAGGCCGATCCCCAGCCAGCACACCCCGACCAGCTGGGCGGTCACCGTCGCCTCCAGGATCACCGCGACGAGCACGCCCGCGCCCACCACCGGCACCACGACATGGCGCCACCAGCTCGGCGGCCCCTCCATGCGGCGCACCGCGAACCAGCCGACCACCGACGCGTGCAGCAGCACGAACGCGGTGAGCGCGCCGACGTTCACGACCGACACCAGATGGTCGAGACCGTCGTCCCGCCGGGCCGCCCACACCGCCGCCACCAGCGTCACGACCGCGGCACACGTGATCGCGACGCGCGGCACCCCGGACCGGCTGTCGACCCGGGACAGGAACGACGGCAGCCGCCCCTCCCGTGCCATCGCGAACACCAGCCGGCCGGCCGCGGCCTGCCCGGCCAGCGCGGCGAAGGCCGCCCCGACCGCCTTGCTCGCGGCCACCAGGTCGTGCAGCCAGGTCCCGACCGACGCGTCCACCGCGTCGTAGAACGCCGACCCCTGCCTGACCGGATCCGCCGCCAGCTCAGCGGAGCTCACCGGTTCCAGCAGCGCCGCCAGATACGACTGGACGACGAACAGCACCCCGGCGAGCACCAGGCAGAACAGCACCGCCCGCGCCACCTTCGCCGAACCCCCCGTCACCTCCTCCGCGAACGAGGCGATCGCGTCGAAGCCCAGATAGGAGAGCACCGCGACGGACACCGCACCCAGCACCGCCGTCATCGAGAACCCGGTGTCCCCGGTGAGCGGCGTCAGCCAGCCCCGCTGCGCCCCGTCCCTGGCCAGCACCACCACCGCCGACACCACGAACACGAGCAGCACCACGATCTCCATGGCGAGCACCGCGAAGCCCACCCGGGCCGCCGCCCGGACGCCCCAGAGGTTGAGCAGGGTGGTCACGACGACCGCGATCGCCGTCCACACCCACCGCGACACCTCCGGGACCAGCGCGTTCATCGCGATCCCGGAGAACAGGTAGGCGACCGCGGGGATGAGCAGGTAGTCGAGCATCGCCATCCACCCGGCGACGAAACCGGGGCCCTCGCCGAGCCCCTTGCGGGCGTATGCGAAGACCGAACCGGCCAGTGGGGCGACCTGCACCATCTGGGCGTAGCTGAAGGCGGTGAAGGCCATCACCGCCGTCGCCACGAGGTACACCAGTGCGACGGCGCCGTCCGACTTCGCGTCCAGCGTGCCGAACACGCCGACCGGGGCCATGGGGGCGATGAACAGGAGCCCGTAGACCACCAGGTCACGGAACCCCAGTGTGCGCCGCAGTCCTCCCCGGTCCGTGCTGCTTCCGGTCATGAGCCCTCCGTCGCTGTCCGGCGTCCGCATCAGTCTCCCGACCCCGCCGATCCCGCGCCTGTTCGGTACGGCCTTACGATGGGGCGCATGACTGCAACTCCTGCCCGCCGTGTCCTGCTCGCCGCACCCCGTGGCTACTGCGCGGGCGTGGACCGTGCCGTGATCGCCGTCGAGAAGGCCCTGGAGCAGTACGGGGCCCCGATCTACGTCCGTCACGAGATCGTGCACAACAAGTACGTCGTCCAGACGCTCGAGAAGAAGGGCGCGATCTTCGTCGACGTCACGGCGGAGGTGCCCGAGGGCTCCATCGTGATGTTCTCCGCGCACGGAGTCGCCCCGACCGTCCACGCCGAGGCCGCGGAGCGCAGGCTCGCCACGATCGACGCGACCTGCCCGCTGGTCACCAAGGTCCACAAGGAAGCCGTCCGGTTCGCCAAGGAGGACTACGACATCCTCCTGATCGGCCACGAGGGCCACGAGGAAGTCATCGGCACGAGCGGTGAGGCCCCCGACCACATCACGCTGGTCGACGGCCCCGAGGACGTCTCCAACGTCTCCGTGCGCGACGAGTCGAAGGTCGTCTGGCTCTCCCAGACCACGCTCTCCGTCGACGAGACGATGGAGACGGTCGACGCGCTCAAGGAGAAGTTCCCGCAGCTGATCTCCCCGCCCAGCGACGACATCTGCTACGCCACGCAGAACCGCCAGATCGCGGTGAAGAAGCTGGCCGAGGACGCCGAACTGGTCATCGTCGTCGGCTCGAAGAACTCGTCGAACTCGATCCGCATGGTCGAGGTCGCCCTGGACGCGGGCGCACCCGCCGCGCACCTGGTGGACTTCGCCGCCGAGATCGACGAGGCCTGGCTGGAGGGCGTCACCACGGTCGGCCTCACGTCGGGCGCCTCCGTCCCCGACGTCCTGGTCGACGGTGTCCTGGAATGGCTGTCCGAGCGGGGCTACGCGGACGTGGAGACGGTCAGGACCGCGGACGAGTCGATCACCTTCTCGCTGCCCAAGGAGCTCCGCCGCGACCTGCGCGCCGAAGCGGCGGCACTCTCCGCGGGACAGGCCATCCCCGGGAAGTGATCCGCGCCACCTGCCCGTACCGTGGATCCATGGAGATCTTCGGTGTGGATATCGGCGGCTCAGGGATCAAGGGTGCTCCCGTGGACCTGGACCGCGGAGAGCTGGCGCGGGAGCGCCACAAAGTACTGACACCGCATCCGGCCACGCCCGAGGGCGTGGCCGACGGTGTGGCCGAGGTCGTCGGCCACTTCGACTGGCAGGGTCCGGTCGGCATCACGTTCCCCGGTGTCGTCACCGGTGGCATCACCCGTACCGCGGCCAATGTCGACAAGGCATGGATCGGCAAGGACGCCCGTGCGCTGCTCAGCGACCGCATCGGGCAGCCCGTCACGATCCTCAACGACGCCGACGCGGCCGGGATCGCGGAGATGACCTTCGGCGCGGGACGGGACCGCAAGGGCACGGTGATCATGCTGACCCTCGGTACGGGAATCGGCAGCGCGGTCTTCACCGACGGGCAGCTGGTCCCCAACACCGAGCTCGGCCATTTGGAGCTGCACGGTCACGACGCGGAGAAGCGCGCCTCCACGAGGGCCAAGGAGGACGAGGACCTGAGCTGGCAGCACTGGGCGCACCGGGTGCAGAAATACCTGGTCCACGTGGAGATGCTGTTCTCGCCCGAGCTCTTCATCATCGGCGGGGGCGTCAGCCGCAAGGCGGAGAAGTTCCTGCCGCTGATCGAGCACGTACGCGCCGAGATGGTCCCGGCGGAGCTCCAGAACAACGCGGGCATCGTCGGCGCGGCCATGGCGGCAGCGGGCAAGTAACCCTGAGGAGGCCGGTGCGGGGGTGACCGGGAGCTGCGAGGGCGGTCCGTCAGGGGCGGGGGCGGCGTACGCCCTGGCCCTGGGCGGACCGCAGCAGGTGGCGCTGCCGCTCCCGCATCTGCCGCACCTTCCGTACGGTGGCGATGAGTCCGGCGACGAGGGTGCCGCCGTAGAGCCAGCCCGCGTGGACGGCGAGCGCGGTGACGACCGCCATCGTCTGACCGCCGAAGCCGCCCGCCCCCCCGGCGATCGGGATGACACCGACGGCGAAGGCGATCGGCACGCTGATCGGCGCGGTGACCAGGTCGGCGGGCCGCACCCAGAGCGCGGTGAGCGCGCTGACGGGCAGGAACAGCAGCCCGAACGCGACCGCCGATCCGTCCAGGAGCAGCCGGTCCGCACAGGCCAGCAGGAACATGGTCAGGGCCGCGAAGAGGCCCGCGCCGATGCCGGTCAGCCGGGGGTTGGGGAATCTGCGCAGCGCCAGGACGACGGGCGCGACCGCCCCGGCCCGGGATCGTGGCCGCGTGCCGCCCGGTCGCGGCCCCACCGCGACCGGCGTGACCGATGACACCGGCGCGACCGCCACCGACACCGGGGCCTGCTTCGGCGGCGCGGGCTGCCTGCGCTGCGGGGTACGTGTCCTGTGCTGCTCCACCTGGACAACCTAGGTCGCGGGGCGTGTTCTTTCGGGCGTTGGACACGCGCTTTGGCCGACCTTGGCACTGAGTTCGATATCACGGGGACGAAACCCGTCGTCCGGCCCCGGACGGCCACCCCGCCCCGCACCCGTGACCGGCCGCCCCGACCCGCCCGTAAACTGGAGAATCGGTCCACTCCAGGCCCGCCCGCACAGCCCCTCCTCCTCACTTCAGGAAGTCGCCAAAGTGTCGCTCACGATCGGAATCGTCGGTCTGCCGAATGTCGGCAAGTCGACCATGTTCAACGCCCTGACCAAGAACGACGTGCTGGCGGCCAACTACCCGTTCGCCACCATCGAGCCGAACGTCGGCGTGGTGGGCGTCCCGGACCCCCGCCTGAACACGCTCGCCAAGATCTTCAGCTCGCAGAAGCTGCTCCCCGCCACGGTCGACTTCGTCGACATCGCGGGCATCGTGCGCGGCGCGAGCGAGGGTGAGGGCCTGGGCAACAAGTTCCTCGCGAACATCCGCGAGTCCGACGCGATCTGCCAGGTCATCCGCGCCTTCAAGGACGAGAACGTCGTCCACGTCGACGGCAAGGTCTCGCCGAAGGACGACATCGAGACGATCAACACCGAGCTGATCCTCGCCGACCTCCAGTCCGTCGAGAAGGCCGTCCCGCGCCTGACGAAGGAGTCCCGCCTCCAGAAGGAGAAGGTCGCCGTCCTCGCCGCGGTCGAGGAGGCCCAGAAGATCCTGGAAGCGGGCGACACCCTCTTCTCGAAGGGCATCACCGCCGGCACGGAGAAGGGCCGCCTGCTCCACGAGCTGCACCTGCTCACGACGAAGCCCTTCCTGTACGTCTTCAACGTCGACGAGGACGAGCTGGTCGACGAGGACTTCAAGAACGAGCAGCGCGCCCTGGTCGCCCCGGCCGAGGCCATCTTCCTCAACGCCAAGATCGAGTCCGAGCTGATCGAACTCGACGACGACGAGGCCCTCGAACTCCTCCAGTCCATGGGCCAGGAAGAGCCCGGCCTGGCCACCCTCGGCCGCGTCGGCTTCGACATCCTGGGCCTCCAGACCTACCTCACGGCAGGCCCGAAGGAAGCCCGCGCCTGGACGATCAAGAAGGGCGCCACGGCCCCGGAGGCGGCCGGTGTGATCCACACCGACTTCCAGAAGGGCTTCATCAAGGCGGAGATCATCTCCTTCGAGGACCTGGTCGAAACGGGCTCGGTCGCCGAGGCCCGCGCGAAGGGCAAGGCCCGCATGGAGGGCAAGGAGTACGTGATGCAGGACGGCGACGTGGTGGAGTTCCGCTTCAACGTGTGAGCGGTTTCGCCACCGCAAGCCAATCCTGGGTGCCGACGGTCAGTTCGGTCACCCCCGTCGGCTTCTCGGCGTCCTGGGAGGTGACGGTCACCCGCACCTTCCGGGCGGCGTCCCCCGCCCGGAAGGGGCGCCACGTCCGGCCGTCCAGCGACGTCTCCAGGGTGTGGGAGGCCGGTGCGACGTCCGTCCACCGCGGCGTGAGGGAGGCGATCCGGTGCCCCCCGCGCAGGTCCACGGTCAGCGTGCCCGTCGCGCCGCCCGGCGACCAGGCCGTCGACGGGCTGCCGTCCACCGCGGCCGCGGCGTACAGGCCGGGGGCCTCCGAGGTGGCCGTGGCGGGGTGGCAGCGCGCGGCGTCGGACGTCGGGGTGAGGTCGGGGCGCCGGGTGGGGAGCGTGAGGGTGGTGGAGAGCAGGCGCGGGCCGGCCGGGGTGTGGACCGTGAAGGGCGCGCCCTCCGCGAGCCGGACCGTGGTGCTCCGGGCGCCGACGGAGATGTCGTACGTACGGCCTCGGAAGCGCAGCCCCGTCAGCTCCACGCCATCGCGGAGCTGCGGCGGCAGGAGCGGGTCGAGCCGCACCCCGTCCTCGCGTAGCCGCAGGCCGGTCAGGCCGTGGGTGAACACCTGGAGGAAACCGCCCTTGCCGGTGACGAAATCCTCGGCCGGGAAGCCGGAGAGCGGATCCGACGCACCGGACTTCTCACCGCGCGCCTCGGAGAACAGGCTGTACGGGCCGCGGACGAACGGGCGTACGGCGCGCTGGAGATAGGTGTACGTGGCGCAGCCCGGCTCCCCGATCGCCGCCGCGTCGATCGCGTGCACCGAGTCCGTCATCGCCGGGCCGTCCGGATCGGTGCGCGCGGCGTAGTAGTCGAGCGTCGCGGCGGCGGCGCCCTCCTCCATCGGCCATTCCAGCGGGTAGACGAGCAGGACGGTGTCGGCCTGCTTGATCGTCGAGCCGTTGTACCCGGCGTACTGGAGGTACAGCTTCCGCTCGGCGTCGTACGGGATGCGGAGCCCGTCGGCCACCCGGGTCCACCCGGCGGGTGCGGTGTGTCCGAGGAGCCGGGCGGCGCGGGTGGCGTTGCGCAGGGCGGTGGCGGCCACGGCGTTGGTGAACACGCCGTCCGTGACGCCGTTGCTGTACTCGTCGGGGCCCGCGACGTTCTTCACCGAGTAGCTGCCGTCGGTGTTCGCCGTGGCGCGGGACCGCCAGAAGTCCGCGATGCCCTTCAGGAGGGGCCAGCCCCGGCCGGCCAACCAGGCGCGGTCGCCGGTGGCGAGGTAGTACTGCCAGACGGCGAGCGCGATGTCACCCTGGAGGTGGTTCTGGGTGAGGCAGTGCGGCGGGTCCCAGCTCTGGCACTCGGAGTCCAGCCGGCCCCTGCTCGCACTCGTCCAGGGGTAGAACAGGCCCTCGTGGCCGAGCTTCTCGGCGTTCGCGCGGGCGGCGCCCCGGGTGCGGTACCGGTATTCGACGACCGAGCGGGCCAGCTCGGGGCGGGTGGCGAGCAGCCCGGGAAACATCCAGGTCTCGGCGTCCCAGAACGCCATCCCCGCGTAGTTGTCGCTGGTCAGCCCGGCCGGGGCGATGCTGTCCGAGGAACCGGGCCGGGTGTTGGCGAGCAGCCCGTACTGCGCGGCCCGCAGCCAGGCCTGCAGATCCGGACTGCCCGGCACGGCGATGTCGGACGCCCAGGCCGTCCGCCAGGCCGCCGCGTTGTCGGCGAGGACCCCGGACCAGCCGCGCCGCGCCGCCCGCCGCGAGGCGTCACGCGCGGAGGTGAGCGGCGCGCGGGAGGTGAGGGCGGTGTCGACACCCACGTACTTCTCGAAGGTGTACGAGCGGCCCGCCTCGACCCGCGTGGTGCGGGCGCCCGCACCGGACCCCGTCTGGACGACCGCGCCCTCCGTGCCCGTACCGAGGGTGCGGAACGTACCGTCGCCGGCGACCGTGACCCGGCGCGCCCCGCGCTCGTCCAGCCGGCCCGTGACCGTCGCCGTGCCGCTCCAACGCGGGGTCATCCGCAGGCGTACGGCACCGGCGTGCACGTCGGAGCGGTCGGTCAGCACCTCGTACGTGAGGTCCGTCACCCGGCCGTCGGCGGTGGTCCAGCGCAGCGAGGTGACCACGACACCGCAGCGCAGGAAGAGCGTCTGGCGGTAGTGCGAGACGCGCCCCGCGGGGGTGGAGGCGTCGTACGTCTCCGAGCCGACGCGTACGTCGAGGGTGGTCCAGCTCGGCAGCGCGGCGATCACCTCGCGGCCCTCGGCGAGGTCCTGGTCGCGGGCGTAGAGCCCGGAGACGAAAGCGCCGTCGTAGCGCGGGGTGTAGAGCGGCCAGCCGGTCTTCCCGCCCGTCACCGCGTAGCCGGCACCCGTGGCGGGCACCCGGTGACCCAGATATCCGTTCCCGACATAGGGGTCGTACCCCTCGGCCTCACCGAAGACGGTGGACGTCGGGGCCCAGGAGGCATCGGGGGACGACGCGCCGGGGGTGTGCGGCCGGCCGCACACGGCGCCGGACGGCGGCGGCGCGGCGGCAGCGTGGGAGAGCGGCGGCAGGGGCGCGATCAGTGCGCCGGCGACCAGGGACGTGAGGAGGGAGTTGCGCTTGAGGCTCACCGTACGAAGGTAGGGAAGACGAGTGCGCCGGAGCGGTTACGGCGCGCGGACCGGCGCAAGGACAAGGGCAGGGAGAGTCGCATGTCGTATCCGGAACCGACGTACACGGACGGCCAGGGGGAGATCAGCGCGCGGTACCGCCCCGCCGGCACGGCTCCGAATCTGCTGACGCGCGGCGGCGGCACCACGCACTACCTGGCGACGACGGAGCAGACCCACGGTGAGTTCGGGCTGTACCGGATCAACATGGGGCCCAGGGCCGGCGGCCCCGCCACCCACTTCCACCGGTCGATCTCGGAGTCGTTCTTCATCCTCCAAGGGACGGTGCGGATCTACGACGGGGAGCGCTGGGTGGACGCGACCGAGGGCGACTTCGTCCAGGTACCGCAGGGCGGCCTGCACGCCTTCCGCAACGACGCCGACGCACCCGCCTCCATGCTGCTGCTCTTCACCCCCGGAGCCCCGCGCGAGGAGTACTTCGAGAAGGTGGCGAAGGTCAGCGACTGGCCGGAGGAGGAGCGGGCGGAGTTCTTCATCAGGCACGACACGTACTGGACGGACTGAGACGTGTACGGGATGGACTGACGGCGGTCGCGGCGGGCCGGGGCCGGGTTCCGCGGTGCTGCCCCCGACGGTCCACTTCGGGCCGGTTCGGCCGGATCACCGCGCCGAGGGGTGGCGCCCCTTCGTAACGGCACAGTGAATTGACGCGTCCGGTCAGCGAGTTGGTAAGGCCCGGTGACAGGACACCCGCGTCGAGAGCCCACGGTCCGCCGCGGACAGGACAGCCCCAGGTCAGAGCGTCCGTGCGGGGGCGGGTCCGTCCCGCGGGCGGAGGCGGGCGGCCCTGGGCGTCGACACGGCAGGTGTATGTCGAATGTATTGCCTGGGCGAAGACACTCTTGTGCGATTCCTATGGATCCGCCAATCTTTCGCTGACGGCAGGGCGTGCCGCTCCCATGGCCCACATGGAGCGCGGTATCCCGATGTCTGAATTGTCATGCTCATGATTTGTTTCACCCTGCGCACCCCCTTGCACCCCCATGCACAGCGATGCAGGACATGCACCCCCATGCATCCCCCACCAGCGCACCGCAACCGAGGAGGACCCCTCACATGGCACAGAAGCGAAAGGCGCGCTACGCGCGAAGACTGGTCGCGACCAGCGTCATCACCGGCGCCGCACTCGCCCTCTCGACCGCGGCGGCCTTCCCCGCCCTCGCGTCCGAGAGCGCACCCGAAGGCGTGATCGAGAACGCGGGCGCGCCGGGCACCATCAGCGGCAGCTACATCGTCACGCTCGACGAGTCCGCCGCCGAAGCCGGCTCGGCCGAGGGCAAGGCGCTGGCCGCGGAGTACGGTGCGAAGATCAAGAGGACGTACCGCGCGGCCGTCAACGGATACGCCGTCGAACTCTCCGCCGCGCAGGCGAAGAAGTTCGCCGCGGACCCGGCCGTCGAGTCCGTCGTGCAGAACCGGACGTTCACGATCTCCGCCACCCAGCCGTCGCCGCCCTCCTGGGGTCTGGACCGGATCGACCAGTCGGCCCTGCCGCTGAACAACAGCTACACGTACCCCGACAAGGCGGGCGAGGGCGTCACCACGTACATCATCGACACCGGTGTGCGCATCAGTCACAGCGACTTCGGCGGTCGTGCCTCGAACGGCTACGACGCCGTCGACAACGACAACGTCGCGCAGGACGGCAACGGCCACGGCACCCATGTCGCCGGCACCGTGGCGGGAACCGCCCACGGCGTCGCCAAGAAGGCGAAGATCGTCGGCGTGCGCGTCCTCGACAACAACGGTTCCGGCACCACCGCGGGTGTCGTCGCGGGCATCGACTGGGTGACGGCCAACGCCGTCAAGCCCGCCGTCGCCAACATGAGCCTCGGCGGAGGCGCGGACTCCGTCCTGGACGCGGCCGTGCAGAAGGCCATCAACTCGGGCATCACCTTCGCCGTCGCGGCGGGCAACGAGTCGACCAACGCCTCCACCAAGTCGCCCGCACGCGTCGCCGACGCCATCACGGTCGGCTCCACGACCAGCACCGACGCCCGTTCGAGCTTCTCGAACTACGGCAGCATCGTGGACATCTTCGCCCCTGGCTCCTCGATAACCTCGACGTGGAACACCGGCGACAGCGCCACCAACACCATCTCCGGTACGTCGATGGCGAGCCCGCACGTCGCCGGTGCGGCAGCCCTGTACCTGGCCGACAACCCCGGCAGGACCCCGGCACAGGTCTCCGCCGGACTCGTCGCCGCCGCCACCAGCGGTGTCGTGACCAACCCGGGCACCGGCTCGCCGAACAAGCTGCTGAACGTCGGCACCGGCGGCACCACGCCGCCGCCCGGCAAGAAGTTCGAGAACACGACCTCCTACGCGATCTCCGACAACTCCACGGTGGAGTCGCCGATCACCGTCTCCGGTGTCACCGGTAACGCGCCGTCCGCGCTCAGCGTTCCCGTGAACATCACGCACACCTATTCGGGCGACCTGAGGATCGACCTGGTCGCGCCCGACGGCTCGGTCTACAACCTGAAGGCCTACGGGACCGGCGGCAGCACCGACAACGTGATCACCACCTACTCGGTGAACGCCTCGTCGGAGGTCGCCAACGGCGTCTGGAAGCTCCGGGTCAGCGACAACTACGCGGCCGACACCGGGAGGATCAACTCCTGGGCCCTGCAGTTCTGACGCGTACCGCTCCCTGAGCCGGTGAACACGAGCGGGGCGGCTGCCGACGGCAGCCGCCCCGCGACCGTGGTGCCTGCTAGCGCCGGCCCAGCCCGCGGTCGACGGCGGCCATCAGCTCTCCGTCGTCCGTGTCGCCGTCCAGCGACCAGAACATCGCACCGCCGAGACCGCGGTCCCGGATGTACGAGGTCTTGGCACGCAGCACCTGAGGATCGTCGTACGTCCACAGGGTCGTGCCGTCGAACAGCCAGGCGTGGCCGTTCCTGGTGTCCCGGTGCACGGTGTACTGCCCGGAGTCGGCCAGCTTCTTGAGGGCCTTGTAGTCCTCGTAGCCGGCGGCGTACGTGGCCGGTGCGGGTGCCGTCGCCGGCTGTCCGAGACCGTCACCGCCGCCGGTGACCCCGGTCCAGCCCTGACCGTAGAACGGCATGCCCATCACCAGCTTGCGGGCGGGAGCGCCGCGCCTGATCCAGTCGCGGACCGTCTGGTCGACGCTGAAGTCGCCCTTGGCGTGGAGCGCGGACTGCTGGGCGGTCGTCTTCTCGCCGGAGACGTGGAAGTCGTAGCCCTGGAGGTTGACGAAGTCGAAGTCCCGCATGATGCGCGGGACGTCGAAACCGGCGTCGATCTTCTCGGGGGAGGTGGGGACGAAGGCCGAGAGCTCGTAGTGCTTCGCCCTGCCCTTGCCCTTCCGTGCCTCGGTGCCGCCCGTGCTCGCGTGCTGCTTCCTCGCGTGCTGCGTCTTCGCGTAGGCGTCGAGCTGCGTACGGAACTCGTGCACCAGGGCGGTGAAGTTCCGCTTGTCCTCGGGGCGGTACACCGTGTCCGTGTCGCCGGCGGAACCGGGCCACTCCCAGTCGAGGTCGATGCCGTCGAACAGCCCGGCCGCGGCGCCCTCACCCCCGCGCACGCCGTCCTGGGGGAGGTTCCCCTTGATGTACAGGTCGATGCAGGACGAGACGAGTGCCTTGCGGGAGGCGGCGGTACGGGCGGCGTCCGAGAAGTGGGTCGACCAGCTCCAGCCGCCGAGGGAGATCATCACCTTGAGGCCGGGGTGCGCGGCCTTGAGCTCGCGCAGCTGGTTGAAGTTGCCCGCCAGGGGCTGGGTGTCGGTGTCGGCGACCCCGTCCACCGATCCGGCGGCGTCCAGCGGCCGGGCGTAGTCCGCCCAGGCGTCGGCCTCGCCGGGCACGTTGCCGGTGAAGCACCTGCCCTCGGCGCTGACATTGCCGAAGGCGTAGTTGATGTGGGTGAGCCGGGCCGCGGTGCCGCTCGTCTCCAGGTCCTTGACCTGGAAGTCGCGTCCGTAGACGCCCCACTGGGTGAAGTAACCGACGGTCCTGTACGCGCGGTCGTGACGTCCGCGGTCACCGCGGTCGCCGCCACCGCCGGATCCGTCCGCCGTGGCTGCGGGCGCGATACCGGCCAGCAGCGTGAACGCGCAGGCGGCAATGGTCAGTCTGGAAAAGGTTCTTCGGCGCATGGGGCTCGTTCCTGTGCGTGTTCCGTGGCTGGAGGGACAGCTGGAGCCGTGCTGTGCACAGGAAGGTATTGGTCTGGACCAAAAACGGTCAAGGGTTCGTGCACGCCGGTGCGAGGTATGCGCTGGTCGGCGAGGAATCATCACTTCGGGTGAAACCTTGGCCCGTGCTTGCGGGAATGAACCGACGGTTGCGACGCTGTTGCTGTCTGTCAACCTGTTGGGAGTGGCCTGTGTCCTTCGGTGAGCAGCCCGCCTATTTGCGCGTGGCGAGCGATCTCAGGGAGAAGATCGTCAACGGCGCGCTGCCGCCCCACACCCGCCTGCCTTCGCAGGCCCGCATCCGCGAGGAGTACGGGGTCTCGGACACCGTCGCGCTGGAGGCGCGCAAGGTGCTGATGGCCGAGGGGCTCGTCGAGGGGCGGTCGGGCTCGGGCACATACGTGAGGGAGCGGCCGGTCCCGCGCAGGATCGCCCGCTCCGGCTACCGGCCGGGGGCCGGAGCGAGCCCGTTCCGCCAGGAGCAGACGGCGGACGGGGTGCGGGGGACCTGGGAGTCCCGCAGTGAGCAGGAGGGGGCCGGCCCGGAGGTCGCCGAGCGCCTCGGCATCGAGCCGGGGGACCGCGTGATGCGTACGAGGTACCTCTTCCGGGAGTCGGGCGAGCCGATGATGCTCTCCACCTCCTGGGAGCCCCTGGCGGTCACGGGGCGTACGCCGGTGATGCTGCCGGAGGAAGGCCCGTTGGGCGGCTGCGGGGTGGTCGACCGGATGGCCGCGATCGACGTCGTCGTGGACAACGTGGCGGAGGAGGTCGGCGCCCGCCCGGGGCTGGCTGAGGAGCTCCTGGCTCTCGGCGGCGTACCCGGTCATGTGGTGATCGTGATCGGGCGGACGTACTACGCGTCCGGGCGTGCCGTGGAGACGGCCGATGTGGTCGTCCCCGCCGACCGCTACCGGATCGCCTACCACCTGCCGGTCAAATGAGGCGCGCGCCCCGCGGCTGTGATCGCCCCTCCCGCTGAGGCCCGGCCGACGCCTCGTCAGGGCCTCGGAAGGGCCTCGGGAGGGCAGGGTGGGTGCCCGTCGGGTGGCGGATCATGCCTGGCGGGGAGTGCTGGGCGCGGCGTGGTCCACCGGTCGTGCGGCGGTGCGGACAGGGTGGCCGCAAGCGCCCGGGGAGGGCCCGGTGTGCGGCGTCCAGGGGCGCATTCGGCCGGGTGCGCCCCCTTTGGTATGGCCGGATGCGTATCTCTTTGTGCAAACACGCATCCGCTGAGTGAAGGTCAGGCGTACGCTCGGGCATATGCGTACTGCGGTTTCCTGGGGATCCTTAGAGACGTGCACGGCGGCAGGGGGAGTGGCGACATGCCGGGGAGGAACACGATGACCGACGGCGGCGCCGTGCTCCCCTGGCTGGTGATCAGGCAGGACGACAACGGCAATCGGTACCGCGTCGGCCGTTATGCGACGCAGGACGAGGCGCAGAAGATCGCGGACGGCCTGCACCGTCACGGACACGAGCAGCTCTACTGGGTGGAGCGCGCGGGCCAGACCGCACGCCCCTGACACCTGCGGGACCCGGGCGGCCCTTCGCGGGGGACGCCTTCGGCCGCCGTCTGTTGCCGGGGCCGCATCTGGGCCCAGCGCGGCGCACGATGCGCGTGCGCGCCGCCGAAGCCCCCCGGCCCCCTTCGGTGGGGCATGGGGCAGTGTCTCAGCCGCGCTTCGGGCCCCGGTGCCCCGGCATCGCCCCCCGATACGGCGCGGGCCCCCTCGGTGGTGATCCGCGGGGCGAGCGGGTGCGCCCGCGACGGTCGGGCCACGATCGCCCAGCGACAGAAGCGGTTCGGGTGCGGGCGGACGAACCGAGGTGCGGGGGGAGCGGTGGCGGAAGGTCGGCCGCCACCGGACGGGCGATGCCGTCGGAGAGGCGAACGGCATCATGGCGCGGCTTCGGGTGGAATGCGAGCTGCCCGGCGGCGGGCGGAAGGCTTCGAGCCGGGTGCTGCTCCAGGCCGAGGCGCCGAACATCCCGAACGCGGCGACCGAGGCGGAGCGGGAGTCGAACGCACCGCCACATAGGCTTTCTGCACTTGATGCTCCGCCGCACCCCCGGACCCCGGACCCCCTCGGCTGTGCGAACGAGCCGCCGACCGAGGGCCCGTTGGCCGAGCGGTACGCCACCACGTCCGAGGCGGCGACGACCGATGAATGAGGACGGAACGATGCCGGTGCTGATCGACACGGTGGCCTGGGTCCGGGTGGAGGACGGCAGGATCCTCTGTGCGCGACCGAAGGGGAAGGACGTGTTCTACATCCCCGGGGGTAAGCGGGAGACGGGAGAGACCGATCTGCAGACGCTTCTGCGGGAGGTCGAGGAGGAGTTGACGGTCGGCATCGTCCCGTCGAGCGTCCGCCACGCCGGCACCTACGAGGCACAGGCGCACGGCCATCCGGACGGAGTGGTGGTGCGCATGAGCTGCTACTACGGCGACTACCGCGGCACACTGGCCGTCAGTGGCGAGATCGACGAGATGTCCTGGTTCTCCTTCGCGGACCGCCCTCTCGTCCCTCCGGTCGACCAACTGCTCTTCGACGATCTCAGGGCATCGGGCGAGCTGCGCTGAGCCGAGGCTCCGCCACCCGTACGCCCCACCCCGGACTTCACGCGATAGCTGCCCTAAATATCGGGTATGTGCTGATTAGCCCCTTGTGACGGGGCTGAGACCCCGCTGTCGGCCCCTGGGAAGTGATCGGCGTGACCGATACCGAAGGCGACTGTGCCGAGTGGAGCTTTCCGGCGGTGCCGGGCTCCGTACGCAGCGCCCGGCACGCGGTCCGTGACGCACTGCACTCCTGGGGGCTCGACGGGTCCGTGGGCGATGTCGCCGTGCTGCTCGTCAGCGAGCTGGTGACCAACTCCCTCTGCTACGCGTCCGGCCCCATCGGCGTCCGGCTGGTACGGCCGCATGCCGGGGTCGTCGGGGCCGACGCGGGCTCGGACGGGCGGGGACTGCTCGTGGAGGTTTCCGACCCGCTTCCGGATCCGCCCACCGAACGTACTGCCGGACCCGAGGACGAGGGCGGGCGGGGACTGCAGCTCGTGGCTTGTTCTGCGCGCCGTTGGGGGACTCGGCGCGGAAAGAGCGGCAAGACGGTGTGGTTCGAGCTCGCTCTCCCTGGTTAGGAGTGGGAGGGGACGCACAGCGATCGCAGAAGTCGGGCAGATCCTGGCCGAAAGGGACTGAGACCGTGCTGTGATCGTGAACGCCGTGCCTGTACGGGCCGTAGTGCTGAATACTGCGGGCAGGACCGGTCCGGTGTGTGAGCTGGAGGGGACGGTCGCGTGAGCGAAATACCTGGGACAGCGGGCGACGTCGTGTGGCAGAGCAGCCCGCCTGGCTCGATCTACGACTACATCAGGGTCGCCTCCTTCTCGATCGGGCCTGACGGGTTGATCGAGCAGTGGAGCCGGCGGGCCGCCGGTCTCTTCGGCATGGCCTCCCACGAGGCGGTCGGCAAGGATCCGGTCGAGGCGTTCATGCCCGACGAGCTGCGCCCCTATGCCCGCCGAAGCGTCGGAGAGATCCTCGACGGCAAGGAGTGGACGGGCCTCGTCCCGTTCCGCATGCCGGGTGAGAACGGCTTCCGGGGGCTCGCCGAGATCTACGTCATGCCGAGTGAGACGGAAAGCGGCGAGCGGGCCGCGCTCTGCATCGTCGTCGATGTCCAAGCCTTGAGACGCATCGAAACCGACCTGGCGGCTTCGCAGGCGATTTTCGGCCAATCTCCTTTCGGTTTCGTGCTCTTCGGCACGGACTTCGCCGTCGTACGCGCCAACCAGCGGTTCGCCACCGTCTTCGGCGGCGAGGCCGAGGACCACCGCGGCCGCACGGTGCACGACTACCTGGCCGGCCCTGAGGCGGACAGGCTCACCCTCACGCTCAAGCGCGTCCTGGAGACGGGCGAGTCCGTCACCGACCTCCAGCTCGTCGGCACCGCACCCGGATCCAGCGACCGGCGCCACTGGTCCATGAACCTCTACCGGGTGCACAGCGGTTCCGGGCGGCCGATCGGCATCGCCGGACTCGCCACCGACGTCACCCAACGGCACATCGCCGCCCGCGAGGCGGCCAGCGCCCGCCGCAACCTCGCCCTGCTCAACGAGGCCAGCGCCCGCATCGGCAACTCCCTGGACCTGGAGACCACCGCCCGGGAACTGCTCGACGTCGCCGTGCCCGGCTTCTGCGACCTCGCCTCCGTCGACCTGTACCAGGGGCTCCTCACCGGCGAGGAGGCCTCGCCCGGCAGCTGGGGCCGTCACCACCAGGAGTCCGGCAGCGGTTCGGCGGAGCTGCGCAGGGTCGCCCAGGCCAGCGCCGTGTCCGACGCCGTACCGGGCGTGCTGCGCGGCACAGGGCGGAGCGGCGGCACGGAGACCGGCGAGGACACGGGCCCGCCCGCGCTGGGCTCGGTCCACCGCTACCCGTTCCACTCACCCTGCGCCGTGGCCCTGCGCACCAGCCGGGTCGCGGACGTGCCGGGCGACGAACGCGGCCTGGTCCACTCCACCCTCGCCGTGCCGATGGTGGCGCACGACATCGTCGTCGGCCTCGTCCAGTTCTCGCGTACGAAGGGCAGCGAGCCGTTCGGCGAGCGGGACCGGGCGCTTGCCACCGAGCTCGCCGCACGGGCCGCCGTCTGTATCGACAACGCACGCCTCTACCGCCGGGAGCACGAGCGGGCGCTGATACTCCAGCGCAGCCTCCTGCCACCCGGCGACCCCGAGGCCGCGGGCCTCGACATCGCCTGCCGCTACCTCCCGGGCAATACGGCCACCGAGGTCGGCGGCGACTGGTTCGACGTGATCGAACTCCCCGGTCACCGCACGGCCCTGGTCGTCGGTGACGTCATGGGCCGCGGACTGCGGGCCGCCGTCGCCATGGGCGAACTGCGCACCGCCGTACGGACGCTGGCCCTCCTGGACCTGGAGCCCGCCGAGGTGCTCTCCGCCCTCGACGAGGTCGCCCGCGGGCTCGGCACCCCGGGCGGTGGCGAGCGGAGCGCCGGGTTCGGCGGGGGCGGCGGCGCGCAGTGGCCGTCCCGGGCGGCCCACAAGTCACGTGAGGCCGACCTCTCCGAGGTCTATCTGGCGACCTGCGTCTACGCCGTGTACGACCCCGTCACCCGACGGTGCACCTTCGCCAACGCCGGTCATCTCCCTCCCGTGGTGGTCGAGCCGGGCGAAGCCGCCCTGCTGCTCGACGTACCGCCCGGCATGCCGCTCGGCGTCGGCGGCGAGCCCTTCGAGGAGGTCGAGGTGGAGCTCAAGGAGGGCGCACTCCTCGCCCTCTACACCGACGGGCTCGTCGAGTCCCGCGACCACCCGCTCGACGAGGGCCTCGAAGCCTTCCGGCAGGCGCTCGCCACCCCCACCGAGCCGCTGGAGGACGTCTGCGACCATGTGCTGACGACGCTCGACACCCGGCACGGCGAGGACGACATCGCCTTGTTGATGGCCCGCATCCAGGGGCTTCCCGTGGACGCGGTGGGCGACTGGCGGCTGCCCCGCGAGCTCCGGTCCGTCGGCCGGGCCCGCGAGCTGGCCCGGATCCAGCTCACGGCATGGGGCCTGGACGACCTCGTGGACACCACCGAACTCCTCGTCAGCGAGCTCGTCACCAACGCCCTTCGCTACGGGGAGGGGGAGATACGGCTCAGGCTGCTGCGCGACCGCACGCTCGTCTGCGAGGTGTGGGACGCCGGACTGGTCCAGCCGAGGCGGCGACGAGCGCGGGACACCGACGAGGGCGGGCGCGGACTGCAACTGGTCGGGCTGCTGAGCGCGGCCTGGGGGTCACGGCGCACCCCGCGCGGCAAGACGGTGTGGTTCGAGCTGGCACTGCCCGCCGGGGAGCCGGCCGCCGAGCTCTCGGTCGAACAGCTTTTGAGCATGTACTGACCGGACGGGCGCGCCGCCGGACAGAACGCACCTGTCCGGACTGGTCCGAGACGGCCGGACGGGACGGACTTCGACCGGCCGACCGGCCGGAGTGACTGACTGGACCGGTGCACCTGTTCAGGAGCGGTGCACGTCTCCGAGAGCGGTGCTCCTTGTCGGGAGCGGCGCACCCGGCAGGTGGTGACGTGCCAACCCCGGCCGGGCGGTGCATCGGCCTCGGATCGGCCCGGACCGGCGGGGTGCGCGGTCGGCCCGGACGCACCGGCCGTCAGGTCACAGACACCTGATCGGGAGCGGTCTCCCGTCCGGACGCTCCGCCCGTCCGGACGCTCCGCCCGTCCGGACGCTCCGCCCGTCCGGACGCTCCGCCCGTCCGGACGCTCCGCCCGTCCGGACGCCCCGTCCGACCGGGCCGGCGCACCGACCGTGGGCGGCGCCCCGACCGACCTGGCGGCGTCGGCGTCGGCCGGACAGGCGTGCCCACCCCGCCCGGGGTGGATGGGTCCTCCGCGAGGGCCCCCGCACGGCAGGTGTGCGCTCCCCGTCAGGTCCCCGACGTCAGGTGCCCGACTTCAGCGCGGCGAGCCGGGCCTCGATCTCCGCGCTGTCCCCGAGGCTGTCCAACTGCTCGAACTGCGCGTCGAGGGACGACGCGGCGAGCTCCTGCTTGCCCACCGCCCGTGCCTCCTCGCGCCGCACCTTGTCCTCGAAGCGGCCGAGCTCGCTGGTCGGGTCCATGACGTCGATGCTCTTGACGGCGTCCATCATCCGGTTCTGCGCCTGGGCCGACTTGGCGCGCGCGACCAGTTCGTCGCGCTTGGACTTCAGCTGGGTCAGCTTGGTCTTCATCTGCTCCAGGCCCGACTTCAGCTTGTCGACCACCACCGTCTGCGACGCGATGGTCGGCTCGGCGGTCTTCGCCTCCTGCTCCGAATGGAGCTGCCGGCCCAGCGCGACCTTGGCGAGGTTGTCGAACGTGTCGGCGTCCGCCGCCGATCCCGCTGCGCGCAGCTCGTCCGCCTTCCTACTGGCCGCCAGAGCCTTCTGACCCCATTCCCGAGCCGCGTCGACATCCTCGCGGTGGTCCTGCTCCATCAGCCGGAGGTTGCCGATGGTTGCGGCCACCGCCTGCTCGGCCTCCGCGATGTTGGCGGTGTACTCGCGGATCAGCTGGTCCAGCATCTTCTGCGGGTCCTCGGCCTGGTCGAGCAGGGCGTTGATGTTGGCACGCGCCAGCTGAGTGACGCGGCCGAGGACTGTCTGCTTGGTCATGGCACCTCTCCTTGTGCGACAGACGGCATATACGACGTAGGACATGCGGACGGCACGGCGAGAGCGCGACGCGGCGCACGGCAAACGGAGTGCGGAACGACCGGGACGTGCGGCACGTGCGGGACGTACGCAACCGGTGGCCAGGTGTCAGAAGCGGCCACCGCCACCCCTTCGGCCACGGGTCCCCCCGCCGCCGAAGCTGCCGGGCCCGCCGAATCCGCCGCCGCCCAGGCCACCGAGCCCGCCGCCGAACCCGCCGCCCATGCCCCCGCCCCGGCCACCCCCGCCGAAGAGCCCGCCGAGGATGATGCCGCCCAGTACGGCGCCGCCCATGCCGCCACCCTGAGGTCCGCCGGGGCCCTGCCGGTTGCGGTACTCGCGCACATCCTGCTCGGCCAGGCCCTGCGCCTGCGCCGCCAGTGCGTCCGCCTGCTGCGCCTGGGCCAGCGCGCCCTGAGGATCGTTCGCCTCCGACAGTTCCCTGGCCCTCTCCCAGCGGCGCTGGGCCTCCGCCAGCCGGGTACGGGCCCCGCTGCCGACCGCCCCGCGATTGGTCGTGATGTAGTCCGCGGCGGCACCGATCCCCGAACGCGCGGTGAGCATCGACTGATCGAGGAGCGAGCTCGCCCGCCGGTTGCCGTGCTCCTGCTCACGGGCCCCCGCCAGGGCCTCGTCCAGAGCCGCGTCGGCCTCCTCCACCCTGCGCAGCGCGTCGATGGGGTCGTACGGACCGGCCCGCAGATCACTGCTCACATCACGGAGCACCGACTCGGCGCGCGCGATCCTGCCCCGCAGATCGGCCGTCGGCACCCCGTCGGCCGTACCTTCGAGCAGCCCTCCGGCCTCGGCCAGATCCGTCTCGGTCTCGGTGAGCGCGCCGGGCAGTTTCCCGGCTGCCTCGGCCAGCTCCACGGCCCGCCGGTCCACGGCGTCGATGAGGGTGGCCGCCTGGCCGATCGCCCCCTCGACCGCACGCACGTACACCGCGGCCTCTGCGTTGTTCCCGCTGTCCACGGCCTGGCGCGCCTTGTTGAGGCCGGTGGTCGCGAAGATCAGCCGGTCCTTCGCCTGTTCGACATCATCGGCCACCGGCGCGGCGGCTGATTCCGCATACCGGCTCCGCATCCCGGTGAGCGTGGCGTCCGCCGTGGAGACGCGCGCGGTGAGCTCGCGGAACGTGGTCTCGGCAGTGGCCACGGCCTCGGGGGCCGTACGTTCGAGGGCGCGCAGCCCGTCGAAGTCCTCCGACACGGCGTCCAGCCGATCGTTGGCGTCCGCGCAGCGCCGGACGATCTCGTCGAGCATGCGTCGACGCGTCGCGTCGTCCTCCGGGAAGGCGTCGTCGAGCTGCTGCCGTAGCCGGAACGCGGCAGTCAGCTCCGACTTGGCGTGCTCGACGGCCTGGGCGAACGGGGCCGCGGCCTCCTCGCCGAACTGGGCGGTGGCGAAGCCGAGCTCCTCCTCACTGGTGCGCACGGCGTCGTCCGTGTCCACGAGGTCCGCCTCGGCCCGGGCATCGAGCTCGGGCAGAGCGACCGGTGGCTCCGCCGCTCCCGCGCCGCCTCCGCCCCAGCCGGCCGCCGGGGTCGTCCGGGTCGTCGTACGCCGCCTGCGGCGGGTGAAGGCGAAGGCCGCGACGGCGCCCGCGACCACGACGACGGCCAAGGGCACGACGAGGTTCGTGGAGCCACCGCTGTCGGAGTCGCCGCCCGTCCCGGGATCCGCGGGACCCGGAGTGATCGCCGGGGTGGGTAGGGGGTCACCGCCCAGCACCGCGGTGTAGCCGTCGGCGGCACCGATCGCGGCACCCGCCCAGTCGTTCTCCCTGAGGGCCGGCTCGATCGCGGTGCTCGCCACGTCCTGGAGCTGCCCGTCCGTGAGCCGTGAGTCCTGGTCGACCGAGTAGGCGTACTGCCGGTCGTGCGTGGCCACGGCCAGCAGCACGTCCTCCTGCCCGAGACCGTTGCGGTCAGCGGTCTCGTCGGTCCAGGTCTGCGCGTCGCGGCCGGAGAAGTCACGTACGTACGCCACGAACAGCTGAACGCGACGTTCGTCGAACAAGCGGTCGAGCGCGGCTTCGACCTGCGGTTCGCGGTCGCCCAGCGCCCCCACCTTGTCGGTGATCTGCCCGTCGCGGGACAGGGTGACGGGGTCCTCGGCCCGGGCGTCCGTTGCCGGCGGAAGGGCGATCCAGCACAGCACGGTCAGTGCGGCGAGGAGCGCCCTGCCGGGTATCGAAAGCCGGGAGTTCCGGGTACGGCGTGCAAGCGGCATCACATTTGGGAGGCTATGTCCACCCCCTGTCGCCCGCGACCCGGAGCCCCGCGACCCGGCCCCGCGACCCGGACCCCGCGACGCCTCGATCGAGCGGTACGTGTCGCGGAACCAGGCCAGGAGCTGCGCGGTGTCCGTGCCCACGGCCGTGGAGGCCGGCCCGGCGGTGGCGGACGGAGTGGTGAGGGCACCCAGGGACAGGACGGCGGCCCCGGTCCCCGCAGCGGTGAGAAACGTGCGACGGCCATCAGAACCCCTCGAAGGGAGTTGTCTGCTGTCACTGAAGCGGGGCGGGGCAGGCGTGCGGGAACCGCGGTGTGCGGTACGGGTGCCGGCGGGCCGTCAGGTGCCGTCGGCACCCGTACCAGGGGAGCCGTCAGGTGGCTCCCTGTCCTGGGGGCCGGTCTCAGCCGGCGGAGAGGGGCAGCTCGCGGGAGCGGCCGAGCGAGCCCAGCCAGACGGCCGAGGGCCGCGCGGTCCGCTCGAACGTCTCCCGGTCCACGGCGATCAGCCCGAACGTCGGTGTGAACGAGCCCCATTCGTAGTTGTCCAGGGCGCTCCAGGCCAGGTAGCCCCGGACGTCGAGGCCGTCCCGCAGCGCGGTGGCCACCTCGTTCAGCGCGCCCGCGTAGTAGTCGGCACGGCGGCTGTCGTCGGAGGTGGCGATGCCGTCCTCCGTGACGATCAGCGGCATGTCGGGCCCGATGACCTCGGCGGTGTGGCGCAGGGCGTGACCGACGGCGGCGGGGTAGTACTCCCTTCGACCCGGCCCACGGACGGACGCTCGACGAGCTGCTGCGCATACCCGCGCCGGAGGCCCCGGAGGACTTCGACGCGTTCTGGAGGACGCGGTACGAGGAGGCCCGCGCCGTCGACACCGCCCCGGAGGCCGGGCCCGCCGAGGAGGAACGCGACGGGGTCCGGCTGCACGGGGTGTCCTTCACCTCCGTGGGAGGCGTACGCCTCGGCGGCTGGCTGGCGCTGCCCGCCGACGGCCCCGCGGAGCACGGCTTCGTCGTCGGCCACGGCTACGGCGGCCGGTGGACGGCCGGCCCCGACGTCCCCCTGCCGCTGCCCGGGTCCGCCGCGATCCTGCCCTGCGTGCGCGGCATGGGCAGCCGCGGACTGCGGCCGGACATCCCCGGCGAAGCCGACGCACACGTCCTGCACGGCATCGGTTCACGCGACACCTACGTCATCGGCGACTGCGTGGCCGACCTGTGGTGCGCGGCTTCCGCGCTCCAGGAACTGCTGCCCCGGCTCGCCGGCACCCGGCGCCTCGGTTATCTCGGGGAGAGCTTCGGGGGCGGCCTCGGCGCGCTCGCGCTGCCCTGGGACGACCGGTTCGGCGCCGCGCAGCTCACGGTCCCGACGTTCGGCAACCACCCGCTGCGGCTGACCCTGCCCTCCACGGGCAGCGGTGAGCCGGTGCGCGCCCGTCACCGCGAGCACCCCGGCGTGAGCGAGGTGCTGCGGTACTTCGACGCGGCGACGGCCGCCGCACGGCTGGAGCTGCCCACGCTCGTCGCCGCGGCGCTGTTCGACCCCGTGGTGCCGCCGCCGGGGCAGTTCGCCGTACACAACGCGCTGCCCGGCCCCCGCGAACTCCAGGTGCTGAGCGCCGGGCACTTCGCCCACGACGGACGCGAACGGGAGCTCGCGGAGCTGGACGCGCGGCGCACCCGCTTCTTCGGGACGTGGCTCGGGCGGTGACCCCGCGACCCAGGCGGGTCAGCCGCAGCCGCAGCTCGCCCGGCGGGCCAGCGAGACGGGCAGCTCCAGCGACACGGGGTCGCGGGTCCGGTCGGCCAGGCGTTGCACCAGCAATTCCACGGCCTGCTCGCCCAGTTGGCGGATCGGCTGCCGAACGGTCGTCAGTGACGGGCGCACGATCCGGCTGAGCGGAATCCCGTCGAAGCCGGTCACCGCCACGTCCTCGGGCACCCGGACCCCGCGCCGCTCCAGCGCGCGCAGCGCGCCCACCGCCATCTGGTCGTTGGCGAAGAGCATGGCCTCGGGCCGCTCGGCCCCCCGGTCCAGCAGCGTCTCGGCGGCCCGTGCGCCCTCCGCCTGCGTCATCATCGCCGTCCGCAGATCCGGGGCGTCCGGGACCGGGAGCCCGGCCTCACGGCACGCCTCCCGGAACCCGCGGAAGCGCGCCTCGGCGTCCGGGGAGTCCGGGTCGCCCCCGACGAAGACGAGCCTGCGCAGCCCGTGGTCGTCGATCAGGTGGCGGGCCAGTTCGCGCTCGCCGTCGGCGTTCGCGACGACGAGGTGGTCCAGGTGGTCGATCTCGCGGGGACCGGCGAGCATCACCACCGGCAGCCGGCGCGATATCACCTCCAGGTCCTCGGTCGGCACGGTCTGCGCGAGGACGGCGAAGCCGTCCACCCGCCCCGCCACCTTCGCCACCAGGCTCTCCGGCCCGCCCTCCAGCGAGGCGGCGATCAGCAGTGCGTAGCCGTGGCGGCGCGCGGCCCGTTCCATGCCGCGGATGATCTGGTCGGAGTAGAGCATCACCGCGTCGTCGGCGTCGCTGTCGGCCTCCGCGTCGGCCTCGGCGTCCGGATCCGCGTAGTCGGGGAAGCAGAGCCCCAGCACCCCCGTCGTGCGACTGGCCAGCCCGCGGGCGTTCCCGCTCGGTACGTAGCCAAGCTCCCGGGCCGCCTCCAGGACCCGCTCGCGCGTCTGGGCGCGTACCGAATCAGGGTTGCGGTACACCCGGGAGACCGTGGCAATGGAGACGCCCGACCGCTCGGCGACGTCGTACACCGTGGGGGCGCTCACTCGACCGACCGTCCGCTTCTTCTTCCGTACCGAAGCACGTGCTGTTGCATGTACCGACCCTCTTCTGAAAGCGCATTCACCCTAGATCGCGGGCCTGCGGAGGAGCAAGGCCGACCGGTTCGCCGCGCGCCGAGGGGGCGCCCCGACGGGGCCGCACGGGTGACATCGGCGGCTTGGACGGCCGTGCCTGCGGGCCCTCGCGCGTGGAGGTGAGTTCAGTGGATCAGCGAACCAGTGTGATCAACTGCAAATGCCACCAATAAGCATCTTCCGGTCCATTCCGGTACGGGGTGGTCCGGGCCGGCCCCGGAGGTATCAGCCATGGCCCACGTCGGCGTCCCGCGCGGGACAGCCCGAAAGCGCCGCTCGGTCGCGCTCCTGGCGACGGGAGTGCTCACGATCCCGGTACTGGCGGGGTGCAGTTCGAACGACGGGGGCCCCGTCGCGGTGGCCGTCCCGCAGGACATCGCCCCGGCCCCCCGGGACCGGGTCGAGGAGGGGGCCACGCTCACCTGGGCGATCGACGCGGTGCCCGCCACCCTCAACGCCTTCCAGGCGGACGCCGACAGCGCCACCACGCGTATCACCGGCGCCCTGCTGCCCTCGCTCTTCCCCATGGACGCGCGGGGCGAGCCGCGGCTCAACCCCGACTACCTGGAGTCCGCGAAGGTCATCGAGCGGGAACCGAAGCAGATCGTCCTCTACAAGCTCAACCAGCAGGCCGTGTGGAGCGACGGCCGGGAGATCGGCGCCCCGGACTTCGTCGCCCAGTGGCGCGCGCTCAGCGGCAAGGACTCCGCGTTCTGGACCGCCCGCAACGCGGGCTACGAGCGGATCGAGAAGATCGAACGCGGGAAGGACGACCTGCAGGTCAGGGTCACCTTCTCCAAGCCCTACGCCGACTGGCGCGCCCTCTTCTCCCCGCTGTACCCCAAGGAGGTCACCGGTTCGCCCGGCACCTTCAACGACGGCGCGAGGAGCACGCTCAAGAACACCGCGGGACCGTTTCGCCTCCGCGAGGTGAGCAAGGGCGGTGGAACGGTCACGCTCGACCGGAACCCGCGCTGGTGGGGTGACGAGGCCAAGCTCGAATCGCTGGTCTTCCGCGCCGTGAAGCCCGAGGACCGCACGAAGGCACTGACCGGCGGCACGGTCGACGTCGCCGACATCGACCCGGCCACGGCGGACCGTGTCGCCCGCGCCGCCCGCCACCAGGGCGGCAACGGGCAGCCGCCCGCCCACGGCCCCGGCGCCGACATCACCCCCGCGGCCGCCCTGCGCTCATGGGCGCTGGCCCATGGTTCGGACGAGGAGGCCGCCGAGACGGCGCAGGCCGCCCGCGCCGAGACCCGGAAGGCCGTCGCGGCGTACGCGGCCGAGCAGAAGTCGCTGAACGGCTTCGCCGTACGCAAGTCCCTGGAGCCCGCCTACACGCAGCTCGCGCTGAACGGCGGGTCCGGGCCCCTCTCCGACGACCGGGTCCGCCGGGCGGTCGCCCGCGCCCTGAACCGCCAAGAGCTCGCCGACACCGTGCTGAAGCCGCTGGGCCTGCCCGCGAAGCCGCCCGGCAGCCACCTGGCCCTGGCCGGGCAGCCCGCGTACAAGGACGGCAGCGGTGCGCTGGGCGAGCAGGACACCAAGGAGGCACAGGCGCTCCTGGCGGACGCGGGCTGGACGCTCGGCGGGGCCGTCCAGAAGCCGAAGGACACCAAGGCGGGCAGCGAGGCCGACAGGACGGACGCCGGGAAGAAGGCCGAGGCGGACAAGGGGGCCGACGCGGACGGTACCGGCGCCGAGAAGAAGAAGGCCGACGCGAAGACCGAGGAGACGGAGAAGAAGGAGAAGGGGGCGGCCACGAAGAAGGAGGACAAGGCCTCCCGCGACGAGGGGATGTACATCGTCGGCGACGAGAAGCCGGGCGACCGCCCCGCCGACACCCGCACCGGTGACACCCCCGAGGCCACCGCCCAGGACAAGCAGCCCGGCGGAGCCGCCGGGGCCTACGCCCCCGCGGGCACCGCGGCCCCCGCACCCGCCTCCCTCAAGGGCCGCCTCGGCAAGGACGGCAAGCCGCTCACCCTGCGCTTCGTCCTCCCGGCGGGGCCCGGCTCGCAGTCGCTGCGCAGCGTCGGGGACAAGATCGTCGAGATGCTCGACTCGATCGGTGTCGGCACGGTGATCACCAAGGTCGCCGACGACAGCTACTTCAAGGACCACGTCGCCTCCGGCGACTACGACCTCGCGCTGTACTCCTGGCCCGCCACCGCCTACCCGGCGACCGACGGCCGCCCGATCTTCGCCAAGCCGGAACCCGCCACCGACGGATCGCTGCTCGTCGAGCAGAACTACACCCGGGTCGGCTCGGACCACATCGACCAGCTGTTCGACCGCGCGGTCTCCGAGCTCGACGCGAACACCTCCAGGGATCTGCTGAAGCAGGCCGATGCCCGGATCTGGGCCGCTGCCGGATCGATTCCGCTGTATCAGAGGCCACAGTTGGTCGCCGTCGACAAGAAGCTCGCCAACGTCGGCGCCTTCGGCTTCGCCGCGCCCCGCTACGAGGACATCGGATTCACCGGGCGACAAGCGGCAGGTTCCCCCGCGAATCGTAAGAAGTAGCAGGTCAAGGGCGTATGCCAAGCTCAGGACCAGCTCAATTCCCTTGCCCGTCGGCGCCCCCGGCGGGCAAGGTCGGATCTGCCTGGACCCGGGCCGCACCCCCCACCCCACACCCCCGCGTCCGCCCGGCCGGACGCCGGACGATGGCGCAATACCTGCTGAATATCGGCTGAACAGTGGCTGGAGACCGGTCTCGCGGATCGGGCCGGGAAGCCCCGGGCGCGTCGGGCCCGTACCATTGGACTAGCCGTGGCGTGTCCGCCCGGCGGGGCGTACGAGGACATGAGACCGACTGAGACGCCTGATCCCCGACCCGAGAGAAGCGCAAGCCACCCATGCCCACGCGCCACGACATCCGTAACGTCGCCATCGTCGCCCACGTCGACCACGGCAAGACCACGCTGGTCGACGCCATGCTCAAGCAGGCGGGCGCTTTCGCCGCTCACGCCGCCGAGAACCTCGACGAACGCATGATGGACTCGAACGACCTGGAGCGTGAGAAGGGCATCACGATCCTGGCCAAGAACACGGCCGTGAAGTACCACCCCAAAGATGGCGGCGACGTCATCACCATCAACATCATCGACACCCCTGGCCACGCCGACTTCGGTGGTGAGGTCGAGCGCGGCCTGTCGATGGTGGACGCGGTAGTCCTCCTCGTCGACGCTTCCGAGGGGCCCCTCCCGCAGACCCGCTTCGTGCTCCGCAAGGCGCTCACGGCCCGGCTGCCGGTCATCCTCTGCATCAACAAGACGGACCGCCCGGACTCCCGGATCGCCGAGGTCATCGACGAGACGTACGACCTCTTCCTGGACCTGGACGCCGACGAGGACCAGATCGAGTTCCCGATCGTCTACGCGTGCGCCCGTGACGGTGTCGCCTCGCTGACCAAGCCGGAGGACGGCACGGTTCCGCCGGACAGCGACAGCCTGGAGCCGTTCTTCAGCACGATCCTTTCCGCGGTCCCGGCCCCGGAGTACGACGCCGAGGCGCCCCTCCAGGCCCACGTCACCAACCTGGACGCCGACAACTTCCTCGGCCGTATCGCGCTGTGCCGCGTCGAGCAGGGCGAGCTCCGCAAGGGCCAGACGGTCACGTGGATCAAGCGCGACGGCACGATGTCCAACGTGCGCATCACCGAGCTGCTGATGACCGAGGCGCTCACCCGCAAGCCCGCCGAGAAGGCCGGCCCGGGCGACATCTGCGCCATCGCCGGTATCCCGGACATCATGATCGGCGAGACCCTCGCCGACCCCGAGAACCCGATCGCGCTGCCGCTGATCACGGTCGACGAGCCGGCCATCTCGATGACCATCGGTGCGAACACCTCGCCGCTCGTCGGCAAGGGAGGCAAGGGCCACAAGGTCACCGCCCGCCAGATCAAGGACCGTCTGGACCGCGAGCTGGTCGGTAACGTCTCGCTCCGCGTCCTGGACACCGAGCGTCCCGACGCCTGGGAGGTCCAGGGCCGCGGTGAGCTCGCGCTGGCGATCCTCATCGAGACCATGCGCCGCGAGGGCTTCGAGCTCACCGTCGGCAAGCCGCAGGTGGTCACCAAGCAGGTCGACGGCAAGACGCACGAGCCGATCGAACGCATGACCATCGACTCGCCCGAGGAGCACCTCGGCGCCATCACGCAGCTCATGGCGACCCGCAAGGGCCGTATGGAGACGATGACGAACCACGGTTCGGGCTGGGTCCGCATGGAGTGGATCGTCCCGTCCCGTGGCCTCATCGGCTTCCGTACGGAGTTCCTGACCCAGACCCGCGGCACGGGCATCGCCCACTCCCTCTTCGAGGGCCACGAGCCGTGGTTCGGGGAGCTGCGCACTCGTCACAACGGCTCGCTGGTGGCCGACCGGGCAGGCGTGGTGACGCCGTTCGCGATGGTCAACCTCCAGGAGCGCGGTGTCATCTTCACGGAGGCCACCACGGAGGTCTACGAGGGCATGATCATCGGTGAGAACTCCCGCGCCGACGACATGGACGTGAACATCACCAAGGAGAAGAAGCTCACCAACATGCGTGCGGCTTCCGCGGACACCACGGAGAACGTGGTGCCGGCCCGCAAGCTCTCCCTGGAGCAGTCCCTCGAGTTCTGCCGCGATGACGAGTGCATCGAGGTGACCCCGGAGACGGTCCGTATCCGCAAGGTCGTCCTGGACCAGAAGCAGCGCGGCCGTACGGCTTCGCGCGCGAAGAACAACTGACCCTGATCCACGTCGTCGGCGACGTCCGACGAACCGTCGGCACGAGGCATTGACATGAGGCCCGGACCCCCGCAGACACTGTGGAGGTCCGGGCCTTTCGTCAACCGATTTCTCTGACCGAGCTGTCCGGATATCGGGCGTCGCTCTCCGGAACATGTGTTAACGGTCCGTTTCGGGCGTGTCTGTCTGGGATCACTTTGTCCGGATTTCGGGCAACCATGGGTTCCTGATGTTGTCAAACCGAGACCCTTTAAGTGTGGTTTACAGCCCGGTGTTCCTTAATAGTTGGCTCCATTGAGCTCGGGTCAATGGGTCAGCGCACTGTGGGGAGTGCCGACTCACGAGCACACTCGGGGCACTGCAAACGATCGCCGTCAGGGGTGTCGGTGGATCTCTACAGTGCCCCTCTTGTAGTCAAAAGTGGACTCATGAGGAGGAAACCCATGCGCGGTGCCAAGAGCGCCAAGTGGGTCGCGGGAGCGGCAATCATCGCCCTGGCCGCGACTGCCTGCGGCGGCGGCGACAGTGACAACGGCAGCGACTCGGCCTCGAAGGAGAAGGGCAAGCCTGCGGGCTACGTGTCCATCGACGTCGGTGAGCCGCAGAAGCCGCTGATCCCGGCCGACACCAACGAGTCGCTCGGCAGCTACGTCATCCAGTCGCTGTTCACCCAGCTGCTGGACTTCGACGCGGATGGCAACATCGTCTACACGAACGCCGAGTCGGTGAAGACCACCGACTCCAAGACGTGGACGGTCAAGCTCAAGCCCGGCTGGAAGTTCCACGACGGCACCCCCGTCACCGCCGAGTCGTACATCAAGGCGTGGAACTGGTACGCGAACGTCAAGAACGCCCAGCAGAACTCGTTCTGGTTCGAGGACATCAAGGGCTACGCGGACGTCCACCCCGAGAAGGGTGACCCCAAGGGCACGGAGATGTCCGGTCTGAAGCTGGTGGACGACACCACCTTCACGATCGAGCTCAACAGCGCCGTCCCGTACTTCGAGTACAAGCTCGGCTACTCCACCTTCGCCCCGCTGCCGGAGGTGTTCTACAAGGACACCAAGGCCTTCGGCCAGGCGCCGGTCGGCAACGGTCCCTACGTCTTCGAGAAGTGGGACCACAAGAAGCTCATCCAGGTCAAGGCCAACCCTGACTACCAGGGTCCGAACAAGGCCAAGAACGCGGGTGTCCTCTTCAAGAACTACGCGACCGTCGAGGCCGCGTACCAGGACCTCCTGTCCGGCAACCTGGACATGATCCGCCAGGTCGGCCCCAAGGACCTGCCGAAGTACAAGCAGGACCTCGGTGACCGCGCGATCGACGAGCCGTACGCGGCCATCCAGTCGCTCGTCCCGACCTTCTACTCGAAGACCTTCAAGGACATCGACCCGAAGGTCCTCCAGGGTCTGTCGATGGCGATCGACCGTGACACGATCACCAAGACCGTGCTCAACGGCACCCGCAAGCCCGCCACCAGCTTCACGCCTCCGGGCGTCGCCGGTAACCAGGACCTGGGCACCGACGTGTTCAAGTTCGACGCGGCCAAGGCGAAGGCGCTCGTCACCGAGGGCGGCGGTGTTCCGGACAACAAGATCTGGATCCAGTACAACGCCGACGGTGGCCACAAGGAGTGGGTGACCGCGGTCTGCGAGTCCATCCGCAACTCGACCGGCGTCGAGTGCGTCCCGGACGCCAAGCCGGACTTCCAGACCGACCTGGAAGCGCGTGACAACGACCAGGTCAAGGCCATGTACCGCGGTGGCTGGGTCGCCGACTACCCGCTGAACGTCAACTTCATGCGGGAGCTGTACGGCACCACCGCCGAGGCGAACAACGGCCGGTTCTCCGACAAGGAGGTCGACGCGGCCTTCAAGAAGGGCGACAACGCCAAGACCCTGGACGAGTCGATCAAGGCTTACCAGGAGGCCGAGAAGCTCGTCCTCACGAAGATGCCGGCGATCCCGCTCTGGGAGTACAAGACCAACGGTGGCTACTCGAAGGCTGTCGAGAACGTGACGATCGACTTCCACGGTGACTACAACATCACCGAAGTCACCGTCGTCAAGTAGTAACGCCTGAGGGCCCCCACTCGGCCATCAGCCGCCCACACAGGCAGTAGGTCCCGGGGGGCCGCTCTCCGTACCCGGAGAGCGGCCCTTCGGGCTGCTTTATCCCTTTCGGAGGCAAACATGGGGCGTTATGTCGCGCGGCGACTGCTCCAGATGATCCCGGTCTTCCTCGGGTCGACCGCGCTGGTCTTCGCCATGATGTATCTGCTGCCCGGCGATCCCGTGCGCGCACTCGCAGGCGAACAGACGGTCGACCCCGCGCAGATCGCGGCGATGAAGAAGGAACTCGGTCTGGACCTGCCGTTCTGGCACCAGTACTGGAACTACCTCGTGAATCTGTTCCAGGGCGACTTCGGAACGCAGATCGCCAGTGGGCGACCGGTGGCCGACATCATCACGGAGTCGTTCCCGATCACGGTTCGGCTGGCCCTGTTTGCCTTCATCTTCACGGTCGTCGTCGGTATCTCCATGGGCATCTTCGCCGGCCTGAAGGCGGACACGTTCCGCGACCGCGGACTGCTCGTCCTGACGCTCCTGCTCATCTCCGTCCCGTCGTTCGTACTCGGCTTCCTCGGCCAGTACTTCTTCGCCTTCCAGCTCGGCTGGGTCGATCCCAACGTGAGCGCCGAGGCGAACTGGAGCGAGCTCTTCCTGCCCGCGGTCGTCCTCGGGTCGCTCTCCCTCGCGTACGTCGCACGACTGACCCGCACCTCGGTCGCCGAGAACCTGCGCTCCGACTACATGCGCACCGCCGTGGCCAAGGGGCTTCCCCGACGCCGCATCATCGGTGTCCACCTGATGCGCAACTCGATGATCCCCGTGGTCACCTTCCTCGGCACGGACCTCGGCGCCCTGCTCGGCGGCGCCGTCGTGACCGAGGGCATCTTCAACGTCAAGGGTGTCGGCTCCGCGGTCTTCGACGCGCTCCGGCACCGTGAGGGCGCCACCGTCGTCGGCATCGTGACGCTGATCGTCATCGTGTATCTCGCAGCCAGCCTGATCGTCGACCTGCTCTACGCGGTCCTGGACCCGAGGATCCGTTATGCCTGAGACGCTCAAGAAAACCGCCGCGGACCAGCCCGCCGAGGAGACGGCCGCCCAGGCCGCCCCCGCGCCCGTGGGCAAGCCGCGCAGCCTGTGGTCGGACGCCTGGCACGACCTGCGGCGCAGCCCGCTGTTCGTCGTCTCCGGGATCCTGATCCTCTTCCTGCTCGTGATGGCGGTCTTCCCCGGCCTGTTCACCGGTGCCGACCCGCGCTACGCGGACCTGGCCCACCACTACCTGCAGAAGCCCAAGTGGGGGAACTTCTTCCAGGAGGACTGGTTCGGGTACGACATCCAGGGCCGTTCGATCTACGCGCGTGTCGTCTACGGCGCCCGCGCCTCGATCACCGTCGCCGTCGTCGTCACCGCCCTGGTCACGATCCTGGGCACCGTGGTCGGCATGCTCGCCGGTTACTTCGGCGGCTGGATCGACACGCTGCTCTCCCGGGTCACCGACATCTTCTTCGGCGTCCCCTTCATCCTCGGCGCGATGGTCGTCCTGACCTCGTTCGAGGAGCGTCACATCTGGGTCGTCATCCTGGCGCTGGCCTTCCTCGGCTGGACCTCGATCGCCCGTGTCGCGCGCGGCTCCGTGCTGACGATCAAGCAGGCCGACTACGTCATGGCGGCCAAGGCGCTCGGCGCCTCGACCAGCCGCATCCTGCTCCGTCACATCCTGCCCAACGCGATCGCCCCGGTGATCGTCGTCGCGACCATCGCGCTCGGCGGCTACATCTCGGCCGAGGCCACGCTGTCCTTCCTGGGCATCGGTCTCGCCGAGCCGACCGTGTCGTGGGGTGTCGACATCTCCTCCGGCCAGGAGCAGCTGCGTAACGCCGCGTTCGTGCTGATCATCCCGTCGGTCATGGTGTCGATCACCGTTCTGGCGTTCATCATGCTCGGCGATGCGGTACGCAACGCCCTCGATCCCAAGCTGCGCTGAGGGAGGCGTACATGACCATCATCGACAAGACGGCGGATGTTCCTGCTCCGCGTGGTTCGAACGACTCGAGCGGTCCGCTGCTCGAAGTCCGTGACCTGCACGTGGAGTTCCACACCCGGGACGGTGTCGCCAAGGCCGTCAACGGGGTCAACTACAGCGTCAGCGCGGGCGAGACCCTCGCCGTGCTCGGCGAGTCCGGTTCCGGCAAGTCCGTGACCGCGCAGGCGATCATGGGCATCCTGGACATGCCCCCGGGCCGCATCCCGAAGGGCGAGATCCTCTTCCGCGGCCAGGACATGCTCAAGATGGGCAACGAGGAGCGCCGGCAGATCCGCGGCCAGAAGATCGCCATGATCTTCCAGGACGCGCTCTCCTCGCTCAACCCGGTGCTCTCCGTGGGCTACCAGCTCGGCGAGATGTTCCGTGTGCACCAGGGACTCTCCAAGAAGGACGCCAAGGCCAAGTCGATCGCGCTGATGGACCGCGTGCGCATCCCGGCGGCGAAGGAGCGGATCAACGACTATCCGCACCAGTTCTCCGGCGGTATGCGCCAGCGCATCATGATCGCGATGGCGCTGGCCCTGGAGCCCGACCTGATCATCGCGGACGAGCCCACCACGGCGCTCGACGTGACGGTCCAGGCGCAGGTCATGGACCTGCTCGCGGAGCTCCAGCGCGACTTCAACATGGGTCTGATCCTGATCACGCACGACCTCGGCGTGGTGGCCGACGTCGCGGACAAGATCGCCGTGATGTACGCGGGCCGGATCGTCGAGACCGCCCCGGTCCACGAGATCTACAAGCGCCCCGCGCACCCCTACACCAAGGGCCTGCTGGAGTCGATACCGCGCCTGGACCAGAAGGGCCAGGAGCTCTACGCGATCAAGGGCCTGCCGCCCAACCTGCTGCACGTGCCGTCCGGCTGCGCCTTCAACCCGCGCTGCGGGATGGCGCAGGATATCTGCCGTACGGAGATCCCGGCGCTTCGCCCGGTCACCGAGCAGGACGGTACCGAGCTGGTCGGCCGCGGCAGCGCCTGCCACTTCTGGAAGGAGACGATCCATGGCTGACATCAAGAAGGAGTCCGTGGACGCCACCCCGAACGTCACCGAAGTGGCGACGGTCAACGCGAGCACCGAGACCGAGGCCGTCGCGGCCATCGAGGCACCGGCCCCGCAGGGTGAGCCGATCCTCCAGGTGCGCAACCTGGTCAAGCACTTCCCGCTGACCCAGGGCATCCTGTTCAAGAAGCAGGTCGGCGCGGTCAAGGCCGTGGACGGGATCTCGTTCGATCTCTACCAGGGCGAGACGCTCGGCATCGTGGGCGAGTCCGGCTGTGGCAAGTCCACGGTCGCCAAGCTCCTGATGACGCTGGAGCGGGCCACCGCCGGCGAGGTCTTCTACAAGGGCCAGGACATCACCAAGCTGTCCGGCCGTGCGCTGAAGGCCGTGCGCCGCAACATCCAGATGGTGTTCCAGGACCCGTACACCTCGCTGAACCCGCGCATGACGGTCGGCGACATCATCGGGGAGACCTTCGAGATCCACCCCGAGGTGGCCCCCAAGGGCGAGCGGCGCCGCAAGGTCCAGGACCTCCTGGACGTCGTGGGCCTGAACCCGGAGTACATCAACCGCTACCCGCACCAGTTCTCCGGCGGTCAGCGCCAGCGCATCGGCATCGCCCGCGGCCTCGCGCTCAACCCGGAGATCATCATCTGCGACGAGCCGGTCTCCGCGCTCGACGTGTCGGTGCAGGCGCAGGTCATCAACCTGATGGAGAAGCTCCAGGACGAGTTCAACCTCTCCTACCTCTTCATCGCGCACGACCTGTCGATCGTCCGGCACATCTCCGACCGGGTCGGCGTCATGTACCTCGGCAAGATGGCCGAGATCGGTACGGACACGCAGATCTACGACCACCCGACGCACCCCTACACCCAGGCGCTGCTGTCGGCGGTCCCGGTCCCGGACCCGGACGCCCGTGACGGACGTGAGCGGATCATCCTCTCCGGTGACGTCCCGTCGCCGGCCAACCCGCCGTCCGGCTGCCGCTTCCGTACGCGGTGCTGGAAGGCCCAGGACAAGTGCGCCACCGAGGTGCCGCTGCTGGCGATCCCCGAGCGCTTCAAGGCCTCGGACACGCCGGCCGCGCACGAGTCGGCCTGCCACTTCGCCGAAGAGAAGGATGTCGTGCACGCGGCCTAGCCCGTCACACCGCCCGCACGAGGACGCCCGGCCCCTGATCCAGGGGGCCGGGCGTCCTCGCGTTCCGGCGGCCCCGGACGGCGGACGTGAACATGCGACGAAGTGTCATATGAGGTGATATGAGGCATTGAGCTACTCAAGAACCCTAGGAGGCACTCCATGCGCGGAGCCACACAGGCCAGGTGGGCCGCATGCGCGGTGGCCGTCGCTCTGACGGCGACGGCCTGCGGCGGCGGGGACAGTGGCGGCGACAGCGGTGGCGCCGACGGGATCGTGAGCTCCTCCTGGGGTGACCCGCAGAACCCGCTGGAGCCGGCGAACACCAACGAGGTGCAGGGCGGCAAGGTTCTGGACATGGTCTTCCGCGGGCTCGTTCGCTACGACCCGAAGACCGGCGAGGCGAAGAACGAGATCGCCGAGAAGATCGAGTCGAAGGACTCGCAGAACTTCACCATCACCATCAAGGACAACTGGACCTTCAGCAACGGCGAGAAGGTGACCGCGAAGTCGTTCGTGGACGCCTGGAACTACGGCGCCGCACTGAAGAACAACCAGAAGAACGCGTACTTCTTCGCCTATATCGACGGCTACGACAAAGCCCACCCCGACTCGGGCAAGGCCACCGCGGACACGCTCTCCGGCCTGAAGGTGGTCGACGACACGACCTTCACGGTCAAGCTGTCGCAGAAGTTCTCGCTCTGGCCCGACACCCTCGGCTACGCGGCCTTCGTGCCGCTTCCCGAGACCTTCTTCTCGGACCACGACGCCTGGCTGTCCAAGCCGGTCGGCAACGGCCCGTACACCATCGACGAGTACGCCAAGGGCTCCTCGATGAACCTGCGCAGGTGGGACGACTACCCCGGTGCGGACAAGGCGCAGAACGGCGGCATCGACCTCAAGGTCTACACCGACAACAACACCGCCTACACCGACCTGACGGCCGGCAACCTCGACCTGGTGGACGACGTGCCCGCGTCGCAGCTCAAGAACGTCGAGGGCGACCTGGGCGACCGGTACATCAACACCCCGGCCGGCATCATCCAGACGCTCGCCTTCCCGTTCTTCGTGAAGGCGTGGGACACCCCCGACGCGGTCAAGGTCCGGCAGGGGCTGTCGATGGCGATCAACCGCGAGCAGATCACCGGCCAGATCTTCCAGAAGACCCGCACCCCCGCCTCCGACTGGACCTCCCCGGTCCTCGGCGCAGAGGGCGGCTTCAAGAAGGGCCTCTGCGGCTCCCCGTGCGAGTACGACAAGGCGCAGGCCAAGAAGCTGATCGACGAGGGCGGCGGCATCCCCGGCGGCCAGCTCAAGATCTCGTACAACGCCGACACCGGCTCCCACAAGGAGTGGGTCGACGCCGTCTGCAACAGCATCAACAGCGTCATGGGCGACAACAAGGCCTGCGTCGGGAGCCCGGTCGGCACCTTCGCCGACTTCCGCAACCAGGTCTCCACCCAGAAGCTGACCGGCGCATGGCGTGCGGGCTGGCAGATGGACTACCCGCTGATCCAGAACTTCCTCCAGCCGCTGTACTACACCAACGCCCCGTCCAACGACGGGAAGTGGAGCGACGAGAAGTTCGACGAGCTGGTCGACAAGGCCAACGCCGAGACCGACAAGGCCACCGCCGTCAGCACCTTCCAGGACGCGGAGAAGGTCCTCGCCGAGCAGATGCCCGTCATCCCGCTCTGGTACCAGAACGGCAGCGCCGGCTACTCGGACCGCGTCGAGAACGTCGCGCTGAACGTCTTCAGCGTCCCGGTGTACGACCAGATCAAGGTCAAGTGACCCGCTGAGGCCGGGTGGCCGGTGCGGCGTACCGCACCGGCCACCCGGCTTTCCGGTCCCCGGAGGACCCACGCCGTTCGCCCGTTCGCCCCGACCCCCGGAGCTCCTCATGGGACGTTATGTGATCCGGCGGCTGCTGCAGATGATCCCCGTCTTCTTCGGCACCACACTGCTGATCTTCCTCATGGTGAACGTGATGGGCGACCCCATCGCGGGCCTCTGCGGCGACCGCCAGTGCGACCCCGCGACCGCCGCCCGGCTGCGCACCGAATTCGGCCTCGACAAGCCCGTGTGGCAGCAGTACCTGACCTACATGGGCAACATCTTCACCGGCGACTTCGGCACCGCGTTCAACGGGCAGGAGGTCACCGAGCTGATGGCCACCGCCTTCCCGATCACCATCAGGCTCACCGTCATCGCGATCGTGTTCGAGATCGTCATCGGCATCAGCCTCGGCGTCGTCACCGGACTCCGCCGGGGGCGGCCCGTGGACACCGGGGTGCTGATCCTGACCCTGATCGTCATCGCCGTACCGACGTTCGTCACCGGTCTGCTGCTCCAGCTCCTCCTCGGGGTGGAGTGGGGCGTCATCAAACCGTCCGTGTCCCCGGAGGCACCGGTCGACGAGCTCATCGTCCCCGGACTCGTGCTGGCCTCCGTGTCGCTGGCCTACGTCACCAGGCTCACCCGGACCTCGATCGCCGAGAACGCCCGCGCCGACTACGTACGCACCGCCGTGGCCAAAGGACTTCCCCGGCGCCGGGTGGTCGTACGGCACCTGCTGCGCAACTCCCTCATCCCCGTCATCACCTTCATCGGTACGGACGTGGGCGCCCTGATGGGCGGGGCGATCGTCACCGAGCGCATCTTCAACATCCACGGAGTCGGCTACCAGCTCTACCAGGGCATCCTCCGGCAGAACTCCCAGACCGTCGTCGGGTTCGTCACCGTCCTGGTCCTCGTCTTCCTGGCGGCGAACCTGATCGTCGACCTCCTGTACGCCGTACTCGACCCGAGGATCCGCTATGCCTGAGCAGCAGCCGTGGGACGAAGCGACAGGGAGCGGGGCGATCTCGGGGGCCGGGGCGGGCGGGGCCATGGACCTCGCCATGGACGAGGGCACCACCCTGGAGAAGACACCCGGCGGCCCCGAGGGCACCGGCCCGGCCGGCAAGCCGCGCAGCCTGTGGTCCGACGCCTGGCGCGACCTGTGCCGCAACCCGGTCTTCATCATCTCCGGGCTGATCATCCTCTTCCTGGTGGTCATCTCGATCTGGCCGTCGCTGATCACGGACCAGGACCCGCTCGACTGCGACCTGGCCAAGGCCCAGGAGGGCTCCCAGCCCGGCCACCCCTTCGGCTTCGACGGACAGGGCTGCGACGTCTACACCCGTACCGTCCACGGGGCGCGGACCTCGGTCACCGTCGGCGTCTGCTCCACGCTCGGTGTCTCCCTGCTCGGCGGGATCCTGGGCGGCCTGGCCGGCTTCTACGGGGGCAAGTGGGACGCGGTCCTCTCCCGCATCACGGACGTCTTCTTCGGCATCCCGGTCGTCCTCGGCGGTCTGGTCTTCCTGTCCGTGGTCACCAGCTCCACCGTCTGGCCGGTGATCGGCTTCATCGTGCTCCTCGGCTGGCCCCAGATCGCCCGTATCGCCCGCGGCTCCGTCATCACCGCCAAACAGAACGACTACGTCCAGGCGGCCCGCGCACTGGGCGCCTCCAACACCCGGATGATGCTGCGCCACATCACGCCCAACGCCGTCGCCCCCGTCATCGTCGTCGCGACGATCGCCCTCGGTACGTACATCTCGCTGGAGGCGACCCTCTCGTACCTCGGCGTCGGCCTGAAACCGCCGGCCGTCTCCTGGGGCATCGACATCTCCGCCGCCTCCCAGTACGTCCGCAACGCACCGCACATGCTGCTCTGGCCCGCCGGGGCGCTCGCGGTCACGGTGCTCGCCTTCATCATGCTCGGCGACGCGGTGCGCGACGCCCTCGACCCCAAACTGCGCTGAGGAGTCCGCCGCCATGTTGCTCGAAGTGCGAGACCTGCACGTGGAGTTCCACACCCGCGACGGCGTGGCCAAGGCCGTCAACGGGGTCAACTACTCGGTGGCCGAGGGCGAGACCCTCGCCGTCCTCGGCGAGTCCGGCTCGGGCAAGTCGGTCACCGCCCAGGCGATCATGGGCATCCTGGACATGCCGCCCGGGAGGATCAGCGGGGGCGAGATCCTCTTCAAGGACCGCGACCTGCTGAAGCTCAGGACCGAGGAACGGCGCAGGATCCGCGGCCAGGAGATGGCCATGATCTTCCAGGACGCGCTCTCCTCGCTGAACCCGGTGCTGAGCGTGGGGCAGCAGCTGGGCGAGATGTTCGTCGTGCACCGCGGGATGTCCCGCAAGGACGCCAGGGCCCGGTCCGTCGAGCTGATGGACCGCGTGCGCATCCCGGCCGCCAAGGAGCGGGTCGGGAACTTCCCGCACCAGTTCTCCGGGGGTATGCGCCAGCGCATCATGATCGCCATGGCCATGGCGCTGGAGCCCTCGCTGATCATCGCCGACGAGCCGACCACCGCCCTCGACGTGACGGTCCAGGCCCAGGTGATGGAACTGCTCGCGGAGCTCCAGAGCGAACTCAACATGGGTCTGATCCTGATCACGCACGACCTCGGCGTGGTCGCCGACGTCGCCGACAGGATCGCCGTGATGTACGCGGGCCGGATCGTCGAGACCTCGCCCGTCCACGACATCTACCGGGCGCCCGCCCACCCGTACACCAAGGGCCTCCTCCGCTCGATCCCGCGCCTGGACCAGAAGGGCCAGGACCTCTACGCGATCAAGGGGCTGCCGCCCAACCTGCTGCACATCCCGCCCGGCTGCGCCTTCCACCCCCGCTGCCCGATGGCCCAGGCCGTGTGCCGTACGGACGTACCGCCGCTGTACACCGTGGACGAGAACCGCCGGAGTGCCTGCCACTTCTGGAAGGAGACGCTCGATGCCCACTGAGGACCCGAGCCGTCAGGACGTCACACCCGGGGGCTCCACCCTGGTCTCCGAGGTGCGCGAGAGCGTCCCCGCGCGGCCGTACGCCGAGGGCGACCCGATCCTTCAGGTGCGCGGGCTGGTCAAGCACTACCCGCTGACCCGGGGCATCCTCTTCAAGAAGCAGATCGGCGCCGTCAAGGCCGTCGACGGCGTCGACTTCGACCTGGCGGCGGGCGAGACGCTCGGCATCGTGGGGGAGTCCGGCTGCGGCAAGTCGACCGTCGCGAAGATGCTGGTGCACCTGGAGCCGCCGACCGGGGGTGTGATCCGCTACAAGGGCGAGGACGTCACCAAGCTGTCCGGCCGTGCGCTGAAGGCCGTGCGCCGCAACATCCAGATGGTGTTCCAGGACCCGTACACCTCGCTGAACCCGCGCATGACGGTCGGCGACATCATCGGGGAGCCGTACGAGATCCACCCGGAGGTGGCACCCAAGGGGAGCCGGCGGCAGAAGGTCCAGGACCTGCTCGACGTCGTGGGCCTGAACCCGGAGTACATCAACCGCTACCCGCACCAGTTCTCCGGCGGGCAGCGCCAGCGCATCGGCATCGCCCGCGGCCTCGCGCTCAACCCCGAGATCATCGTGGCCGACGAACCGGTCTCCGCGCTCGACGTGTCGGTGCAGGCCCAGGTGGTCAACCTGCTGGACCGGCTGCAGGCGGAGTTCCACCTGAGCTTCCTCTTCATCGCCCACGACCTGTCGATCGTCCGGCACATCTCCGACCGGGTCGGCGTCATGTACCTCGGCCGGATCGTCGAGATCGGCACGGACGAGGAGATCTACGACCACCCCACGCACCCGTACACCCAGGCGCTGCTGTCCGCAGTCCCGGTGCCGGACCCGACGGCACGTGAGTACCGCGAGCGGATCATCCTGCACGGGGACGTGCCGTCCCCGGCCGCGGTCCCCTCCGGCTGCCGCTTCCGCACCCGCTGCTGGAAGGCACAGGAGCGGTGCGAGCTGGAGGTGCCGCTGCTGGCCGTCCCCGCCGTCTTCCGGGACACGGACACACCGGCCAGGCACGACTCGGCCTGCCACTTCGCCGAGGAGAAGCGGGTGGTGCCGCCCGAGGGAGTGCTGGAGACCCCCGAGCCGCAGGACGCGCCGCGGCCCTCGGACACGCCGCCGCCCCCGGACGCCCCACCGTCCCTGCGTAAGGGCGAATCGGGTGGGAAAGAAGGATAGACGAGCATCATGTTCGTTAACGCGCAGGCAACTTGACTGTTGCGGCTCCGATATACGAACGCCCCATCATGATGAGCGTACGGCCGTGCGGGTGCCGTGAACCGGCCGGGGCGTTCATCACGTCGCCCCGGCCGGTTTCCCGTTCCCCCTTGCCCCAGGGCCTCTTGTCCATCGGCACGGGGCGGTGGAGTATCGCTGGCGTGATACTCACACGGGGGGCCGGAATCACCGGAGCGGTGCTGTGCGCCGTGCTCGGAGCCATCGTCGCGGGCTGGATCGTGCGCGACTTCCGGGCGGTCGGTGAGCCGCTGGAGCTGCTGCGCTTCTGGGCAGGCTTCGGCGACGCGCGGCCGGGGGCGCTGCCCGCGACCTCGCAGGGCGACCCCGTGCTGCTCGTCGTCTACGTCCTCACCGTCTTCGCCGCACCGCGTTCGAGGGTGGCCGCGTCCGCGCTGGTGGCCGTCGGGGTGGTCACGCTCGCCCTCCGGCTGCCCGGCCTCTGGACGATCGGCGCCTCCTGGCGGGACGGCCAGTACACCGACGAGCTGCGCACCCGCGCGCTGATCGGCGCCTTCGTGACCCTGGCCGCCGCACTCGCGCTGATCGTCACCGGTGGTGCGGGCCGCAGACAGCCCGTGGACGCCGGGGAGCGGCGGCCCACCAGGCCCGGGCGGGGGGCCTCGGTCGTCGCCTTCCTGCTGCTCGGTGCCTCGGGAGCCGTCCTGATCGCCTGGGAGATCCGCCAGTTCGTCACGCTTCCCTCCGCCTTCTACCCCGAGTGGTTCACCGGCGGGGGGATCGTCCGGTCGGGGCTGACCGACGCACCGCCGGGCTGGAGCAGCGTGGCGCTCGCGGTGCTGTGCCTGGTGGTGGCGTTCACCGCGCTCTTCCGCGCCGTCCACGCCCGGCCCTTCGGAATGATCGCCGCCGGATTCGTGGCTGTCGCCGGAGGACTCGGGATCGCCCGCGCCGTCCACCACGGCCTGCTCGACGGCTTCGGCGGTCTGGAGACCGAGCCCCGGCTCGTCGTGCTCACCTCCCTCTTCCATACGTCCGCCGGGGCGGCCGTGCTCCTCGTGCTGTCCCGCCAGGGTGCGGAGGACGCCGTCGGACCGGGGCAGGGATACGGCGACCCTGGCTACGGCTACCCGCAGGCCGGCGGCTACGGCTACCCCTCGGCCGATACGCCGTCGTACGGCTACCCGCCCGCCGGCGGGCCCGGCTACGGCTACCCGCAGCCGGGCCCGCCGGGACAGTTCGGGCCCCCGCCGCCCTCGTCCCCGCCACCGGGGTGGTGACGGCGCGGGCGCGCATGCCGGGGCACGTGAACCCGGCGTGATCCGGACGGGAGGCCGCCCTACGCCCGCGGCAGCCCCAGCGACCGCCTGAGGAAGTCCACCTGGAGCAGCAGCAGATTCTCCGCGACCTGCTCCTGCGGGGTCATGTGCGTCACCCCGCTCAGCGGCAGCACCTCGTGCGGCCGGCCCGCGGACAGCAGCGCGGACGACAGCCGCAGCGCGTGGGCCACGACCACGTTGTCGTCGGCGAGGCCGTGGACGATCATCATCGGCCGCACCTGGTCGGCGGGCCTGGACAGCCCCTCGTCCGTCACCAGCGAGTTGTACGCGTACACCTCGGGCTGCGCCGCCGGGTCGCCGAGGTAGCGCTCCGTGTAGTGGGTGTCGTACAGCCGCCAGTCGGTCACCGGGGCGCCCACGACGGCCGCGTGGAAGACGTCGGGGCGCCGCAGCACCGCGAGCGCCGAGAGGTAGCCGCCGTACGACCAGCCGCGCATCGCCACCTTCGACAGATCCAGCGGGAAGCGCTCGGCCAGGGCGTGCAGGGCCTCCACCTGGTCGTCGAGGGTCAGGGCGAAGTCGTCCCTGATCGCCTTCTCCCAGCCGGGCGAACGACCGGGCGCGCCCCGGCCGTCGGCGACGACCACGGCGAACCCCTGGTCGGCGAACCACTGCGAGGTCAGATGCGGATTGTGGGCGGCGACGACCCGGCGGCCGTGCGGGCCGCCGTACGGATCCATCAGGACCGGAAGCGGACCATCTGATTCCATGTAGTTCGTGGGGAGCAGCACGGCGCACGGAATTCGCCGTGCGCCCCCCTCGGTCAGCTGTACCCGTGCCGTCAGCACCGGCTCCTGGGCGAGGTTCGCGACGGTGGCGATCCGCTCGCCGTCCCGCAGGACCCGCACGGCCGCTCCGGGATGCTCCAAGGAGGCCGAGACCAGCACCGTCACGCCGCCCGCGCGCACCGCGGAATGCACCCCCGGACCCTCGGAAACCCGCTCCACGCCCAGCTCGTTGACCCGGTAGACGTGGCTCTGGCCGATCTCCGGGTCCGCCGCCTTCTCGCCCGCCGTGGCCGACACCAGGATGTCCGACTCGCCGATGTCCAGGACCGACTGGATGTGCAGCTGGGCCCCGGTCAGCGGCCGGTCGCCGACCGAGAGCACGCGTGCGCCGCCCTCGTCGGCGATCCGCACCAGCCGTCCGTCCGGCGCCCACGCGGGCACTCCGGCGAAAAGATCGAGCCAGATCTCGTCCTCGTCGACATGCACCGTGCGGGTCGCGCCGCTCTCCGTGTCGACGGCGAGATGCAGCTGACTGCGCTGGTCACGGGCCTGCACCAGGAGCAGCGGGGCGCCGTGCGAGGACCAGTGCACCCGGGCCAGGTACGGGAAGCGGGCCCGGTCCCAGACGACCTCCGTACGCCCGCCGTCCAGGTCCGTCAGGAAGAGCCGCACCTCGGCGTCGGCCGTTCCCGCGGCCGGATAGCCCACCTCGGCCGGCTTGCTGCCCGGGTTCGCGGGATCGGCGATCCACCACCGCTGTACGGCGCTGTCGTCGACGCGGGCGACCAGCAGGCGGTCCGACTCCGGCGACCACCAGAAACCGCGGTAGCGGCTCATCTCCTCCGCCGCCACGAACTCGGCGAGTCCGTACGAGGTGTGCGGGTCCTCCGGCTCGGCGACCGGGCGGTCCCCGTCGCCCTCCGCGCCCACCACCCGCAGGGAGCCCCGCGTGACGTAGGCGACGTGCCGCCCGTCGGGGGAGGGGCGCGGGTCGATCACCGGGCCCGGCACCGGCAGGGCCCGCGCGGTGCCGACCGTCAACTCGGCCACGTACGCCTTGCCGGAGAGCGCGAACGCGGCCAACTCCACGGCGTCGTCGACCGCGTAGCCCACGATTCCGGCCGAGCCCTCCCGGACCCGCTCACGCCGGGCCCGCTCCTGAGGCGACAGCCTCTCCGCCGAACCGCCCAGCAGGGTCCCGGGATCGGCTGCCACCCGCTCCTCGCCGGTGCGGGTGTCCAGCACCCGGAGCCGGTTCGTCCGGTCGGTGCCGGAGCCGGACCGGAGGAAGACCACCCGCGTCCCATCCGGTGAGACGGTGAAGGCGCGGGGTGCGCCGAGAGTGAACCGCTGGGTCCGGGCGTGCTGGCGGGGAAAAGACAGCTTCTGCGAGGTCATGGCACTGAACCTAGCCCGCGGGCGCCGGTCCGTGCGCCCCTCGTGCTGCTGTGCCCCGACCAATGCGTTGGCACGGATAGTTATGATCCGTAGCGCTCGGTGGGTATGAACCTGCTGGCTCCATGTGTGCTGCCCGTCCCGACCGTTCTGATGGAGGTGAACCGCCGTGGCACTCTCGATTTCGGCGGTGGTGCTGCTGGCGATCGTCGTCTTCCTGCTGATCCGGAAATCCGGACTGAAGGGCGGACACGCGGTGGTCTGCATGTTGCTCGGCTTCTACATGGCGAGCTCGTCGATCGCCCCGACCATCTCGGAGGTGACGTCGAACGTGGCAGGCATGATCGGGGGCATCAAGTTCTGACCGGCGCGCCGGGTGCCCGGACGGGCTCGGGTGCCCGGACGGGTGCGGGGTGCGTCAGGACGCCCCCGTGCCGCCCGGACACCGCCCCTTCCGTGGGGCATTCGGTCCGCACGGCACACGGCTCGTAGGCTGGTCCCATGAAGGACCTTCCCGCCCGCCGTCTGCTGCTCGTGCACGCGCACCCCGACGACGAGTCGATCAACAACGGCGCCACCATGGCCAGGTACGCGGCCGAGGGCGCCCACGTCACCCTGGTGACGTGCACACTCGGCGAAGAGGGCGAGGTCATCCCACCGGACCTGGCACACCTCGCCGCCGACCGGGACGACACCCTGGGCACCCATCGCGTCGGTGAACTCGCCGCCGCGATGCGGGAGCTCGGGGTGACCGATCACCGCTTCCTGGGCGGCCCCGGCCGGTACCGCGACTCCGGGATGGCGGGCACCGAACAGAACCACCGGCCCGGCGCCTTCCGGGACGCCGACCCGGACGAGGCCGCGGGGCATCTCGTCGAGGTGATCCGGTCGGTACGCCCGCAGGTCCTGGTCACGTACGACCCCGACGGCGGCTACGGCCACCCGGACCACGTCCAGGCACACCGCGTCGCGATGCGCGCGGCCGAACTGGCCGCCGACCCCGCGTACGGCGACGGCACCGCCTCCCCGTACGCGATTGCGAAGATCTACTGGAACCGGGTGCCCCGCTCCGTCGCCGAGCAGGCCTTCGCCCGGCTCCGGGACACGGCCCCGGACGCCTTCCCGGGCATCGCCGCCATCGACGACGTACCCGGTGTGGTGGACGACGCCAGGATCACCGCGGAGATCGACGGCACGGCGTACGCGGCGGCGAAGACCGCGGCGATGCGGGCGCACGCCACCCAGATCGCCGTGGACGGCCCGTTCTTCGCTCTCTCGAACGATCTGGGGCAGCCCGTCCTCACCACCGAGTACTACGAACTGGCGCGGGGATCCGCGGGCGGCGACGACGGGTCCCGCGAGAACGACCTCTTCGCGGGCGTGCCGGGCACGGCGGGCACACCGGGAGCACGGACATGAGCAGCAGGCAGAGACAGCGCGCCTCTTCGCGGGCGCCGCGCACCAACGCCCCGCCCAGGAGCCCGGCACCCACCGGCCTCGCCGCGCCCCCGAACCCCCGGCGCATCGCCGCGTACCTCGGCCTCGCCGTGCTGGGAGCCGCCGTCGCGATCGCGGGCACGCTGGTCCAAGGCGCCCTGTTCCCGGGCGGGTTGCTGCTCGCGCTCGCCGCGTCGGGCGGACTGTTCCTCGGGGGCCGGCTGCTCACCCGGACCCAGCTCGGCGCGCTGGCACCGGCGGTGGGCTGGTTCATCGCCGTCGTCGTCCTGCTGAGCGGGCGGCCCGAGGGCGACTACGTCTTCGGCGACGAGATCGGTCTGACCCTCTTCATGCTCGGAGGGATGGCCGTCGCTGTGATGTGTGCCACCATGTCGCGGCTGTCCAATTCAGCCACCGACACCGGTCGGACCGGCGCGTGATGTGCTATGTCACCTCCCGGATTGCCCGCCGGGGGAGGGGTGGGTGCATCCTTGTTCTCTGCGGGTGCGCAGAGTCGCGCGGCGGCGGCCAGTATGGTGGTGCGCGCGCCGAGCCGTCCCCTGGCCTGCGGCATGGGGGAAGTACGGGCGGCGGAGCCAATCGGGAGAACCTGCTTTGAGTCGTGAAACTGACAGTTCGTCCTCCGGGCCCCAGGGGCGCGGCGGAGCCGCGTACCCGTCGGGTACGCCGCCGTACGGATCACGCCAGTATCCGTCGCCGCACCCGTCCCCGGACGGGCCGGGGGGAACTCCGGAGCCTGCGGATCCGCCTCAGCCCGAGGAACCCAGAACCGAGACGACGCTGACGACGCGCATCCGGATCAACATCCCGGGTTCGCGTCCGATCCCGCCTGTCGTCATGCGTACGCCGATGAGCGAAACCGACGCGGCCGACGCCCGTCCGGACGCCGAGCGCACCGGCAGCACCCCGAGGCCCGGCGCGCCCGCGCCGTCCTCCGGCGGAGCGCCCGGTGGCGAGCGTGGCGGATCCCGTCCGGACGCGCGGGACGGCGGCCCGGGGGCCGAGGCCTCCGACAAGCCGGCCAGGGAGAAGAGCGGCAGCGACTGGTTCGCGCCGCGCAAGGCCCCGCCCGCCGGCGCGGGTGCGGCCGAGCCCACCCCCACGGGTCCGCCCGCCCTGGGCAGTGGTCCGGGCGGCGGTTCGGGCTCCGTACCGACACCGCCCCGCGCCGACCTGCCGTACTTCTCGGACGGGCCGCAGCAGCCCGGCGACCGCAGTGCCCTCGACGAGTTCGGGACCGACGGTCCCGGCGGTCCGCGGAGCACTCCGAATCTCGGCGTCCGTACACCCGGCCCCGCCGGGCCCACCACGGGTCCGGTCACCGGGAGTTCTCCCCTGACGCCGAACCTCGACGTCCTCGCGGGCCGGAGCGGCCCGCCCGGCCCCGGCGGCCCCGGCGGTCCTTCCGGTCCCGGTGGGCCGTCGTCCGGACCCCGGCCCGGCGGCCCCGCGGGCCCCGGTGGCGTACCGCCGCGGATGTCCGACGACACGGCGATCCTGACGCCGCAGCCCGCCGCGCCCGCACCGGGTCCCGGCGGTCATGTCTCCGGTGACACGCTCACCAGTGGCATCCCCGTCATCCCGCCGGAGTCCCGCTCGCCGTTCCCCGGCGGTCCCGGTGCCCCCGGCGGCCCGCGCGCCGACCTGGGCGACGGCCCGATGGGCAGCGGGCCCGCGGGTCCGGGCGCTCCGGCTCCCGCTCCCGCGGCCCGGCCGGTTCCGAAGCCCGCGCCGCCCGCCAGGAAGGGCCGCTCCAAGCTGGTCCTCCTGGGCGTCGGTGTCTTCGTCCTGCTGGGCATCGCCTACGGGGCCGGACTCCTGATGAACCACTCCGAGGTCCCCAAGGGCACCACGGTCCTCGGAGTCGACATCGGCGGCGGCACGAAGGAGGAGGCGGTCGTCAAGCTGGAGGCCGCCCTCGGGAAGCGCGCCCAGGCTCCCCTGAAGCTGTCCGTGGACGGCAAGGAGCAGAAGCTCGTCCCGGACAAGGCCGGCCTCACCCTGGACAGCCAGGAGACCGTCCGAGGCGCCGCGGGCAGCGACTACAACCCGGTCTCCGTGATCGGTTCCCTGTTCGGCGGGGCACGCCCGGCCGACCCGGTGATCCCGGTCGACGAGGAGAAGCTCGGCGTCGCGCTGACCGACCTGGCGGGCATCTCGGGATCCGCCGACGACGGCACGATCAGGTTCGAGCCCGACAAGGCCGTGGCCGTACCGGGCAAGAACGGTGAGGCCCTGGACGTCAACCGGTCGATCATCTCCGTACGGGACGCCTACCGCGCGCAGGTGCAGACGGGCAAGTCGTCCGTGGTCGAACTGCCCGTCGCCGAGACCGAGCCCACCATCGACCAGGCCGAACTGGACCGGGCGATGAAGGAGTTCGCGGAGCCGGCGATGTCCGGGCTGGTCACCATCACGGCCGGGCCCAAGCGGATCGACTTCGGTCCGGCGAGGTCCCTGCCGCAGATCCTCTCGATGAAGCCGGTCGACGGCAGGCTGGTCGAGGTCTACGACAAGAAGGCGATCGAGACGCTGCTGGACGGCGTGTTCGACGGCATCATGGTCACCAAGGGCGACGGAACGCAGCACGAGGTCAGTGCCGACGACGTCGCCCACGCGATGCAGACCGCGCTGCTCGGCAAGACCCCCGCCGAGCGCACCGTCGCGATCGACCTCGGCGGCGAGGGCTGACCCGCCGCGCAGCGACCGTACGACCGCCCCTGTCCGGATCTCCGGACAGGGGCGGCCTCGTTGTCCCCCGTACGCGGCTCCGCCCCGGGCGTTGTCGCTGTGGGCCTCGACGGTCTGCGGCACGGGGGCCGAGCCGGAAGGGAACGGCCGGGACGGCGACCGGCCCTCGCCGTGCGTCAGGGACCTCGCCCGTTCACCGGTACGCACGACGACCGATCGCCGGGACGAGGCGACCGGGCCCTGCGGGCCGGTTCGAACGGCTCGTCACCCCGCAGGGTGACCGCCGCTGTCCCGTTCTCAGTTGAGCAGTGCCCGGGCGGCCTGGGCCCGGTGGCGGATGGCCTCGGCAGCCGTCGGCTCGATGCCGTCGACGACCTCCGCGTACTCCTCCATCTCCGCCGCCCCACGCAGGAACTCCCCGCGCTGGACGAGGAGCTGGGCCCGCTCGTAGCGGAGCCTGGCCGGGTGCGAGGGGAGCAGCAGCGAGAGTTCGAGCGCCCACAGGGCCACGTCCGTGCGCTCGGGCCGGGCGGCGGCCCAGGCCCTGATGTTGTTCAGGATCCGCAGCACCGTCTCCAACGGCCTGGCGGGCACCGTCATGGACGGCTCCAGCGGCGCCCCGGTCGCCGTCACCACCATCAGGCCCGCGTCCTCGCCGCTCAGCGGCGCACCCCCGGCGAACGGGTCGGCCAGCACCCGCTCCGCCGGATCGCCGAAACCGACCACGAAGTGACCGGGCAGAGCCACCCCGTACACGGGGGCGCCCGCCCGCCGCGCCACCTCCATCCACACCACGGAGAGCAGGATCGGCAGCCCGCGGCGCCGTCGCAGGACCTGCTGGAGCAGGGAGGAGTCCAGCCGCTGGTAGTCGGTGGAGGAGCCCGCGAAACCGCAGCGCCCGCCGAGCAGTTCGGCGAGCGCGGAGGCCCAGGCACGGGCACCACGGGTGCCGTACGGGAGGAGTCCGGCCAGCCGGTCGAGCTCGATCTCCGCCGCGTCGACGCCGTACGGGTCGGCGGGTGAGACGGACGCGGCCTCCCCGGCCTCCGCGCCCACCAGCAGGCAGAGGAGCGCGAGATCAGGCCGTTCGGCGCGTGCCTCGTCGGCGAACCGTCGCCGGCGTTCGGCCGTCCCGGAGTCCTGAGCGCTCATCTGCGACACATATCCTCTGCTGGTGGTTCCGCTACGCGGACCGGAAGTGGTGGTACCGGTGGTGGGTGGCGAAGCCCATGCCGTCGTACAGCGCACGTGCCCCTTCGTTGTCCGTCTCCACCTGGAGCCAGGCGGCCGACGCCCCCTCGTCCAGGGCCTTGCGCGCCAGCGCCGTCATCACGGCCGTGGCGAGGCCGCGGCGCCGGTACCCGGCGCCCACCTCGACGGCCATGAACCCCGCCCACCGCCCGTCCACCACACAGCGCCCGATAGCGGCGGGCACCCCGTCGCCCACGGCGGCGTCGCCGGGTACGGAGGCGAACCAGACCGACGGTCCGCTGCCCAGCACCTTCAGGACATGCGCGCCCGGGGTGTCGAAGCGCTGGTACCGGGAGAGCCAGGCGTCGTCCGTCGAGCGGGACAGGCGCACCGCCGAGACGTCCGCGTCCAGATCACCGACCGGGGCCAGGGCGGCGATCCGCATCTCGGCCGACACCTCGCGCCGCCATCCGTGCTCCTCCAGCTCCGCGCAGAGCCGTTCCTGCGCACCCTCGGCGCCGGTGCCGGTCTGGACGTACGCGGGCAGGCCCCGCTCCTCGTACCACTGCCGGACGCGCCCCAGCGCCTCGCCGAGCGGCAGCCCGGGATCACCGAGCGGGAGCACGGAGTTCGCGCGGCGGGTGAAGCCGCCGGCGGCGCGCAGCCGCCAGTCGCCCAACGGCTCGCTCTCCACCGGCTGCCAGGCCCGCGCGGCGACCCGGGTGAGTTCCTCGAAGGAGGCGGCGGGGCCACGGTGGCGGGCCGGTGCCGCGGGTACGACCTTGCCCGCCACCAGCGACGATTCCGCGATGCGGACGCTTTCCCCGCTCTTGCCTGTGATCGACAGCACCCCGTCGTCCCACGATGTGAGAACACCTACCGTGTCGGTGAACCTCGCGCCCTCGCCAGGGGCATCGGCGACGCGCCGCACCGATACGCGTTTGCCCACGTCAGCAGGTGTCATGCGAACCTCGAGTCGTCCGCCGATGGTGAATTCCACAGCTCTGTTCGCCCCTCCTGTTCGGATCGTGCCCCGGAACGGAGATACTAGGGGCGGGCATCGACGACGCCGCGCTCCCGCGCGAGAGCCAACGCCCTACCGAGGAGGAACGACAGCGTGACCTACGTCATCGCGCAGCCTTGTGTCGACGTAAAGGACAAGGCCTGCATCGAAGAGTGCCCCGTCGACTGCATCTACGAGGGCTCACGGTCCTTGTACATCCACCCGGACGAGTGTGTCGACTGCGGAGCCTGTGAACCGGTCTGCCCGGTAGAGGCCATCTTCTACGAGGACGACACCCCGGAGGAGTGGAAGGACTACTACAAGGCCAACGTCGAGTTCTTCGACGACCTCGGTTCGCCGGGCGGCGCCTCCAAGCTGGGTCTCATCGAGCGCGACCACGCGTTCATCGCCGCACTGCCGCCGCAGAACCAGTAGCAGCGGCTCAACGAGCGCCGCCAGGTCCCGTACGGCTTGTCACCGTGCGGGACCGAGGTGTTTCCCGGCCGCCCCCACGTACGCGAGGTGCGTCGTCCACGTGCGTGACGGTGGGTCGTCCACGTATGCGACGGTGCGTCGTGCACACACGCGACGGTGCGTCGTCCACGTACGCGACGGTGGGTCGTGCACACACGCGACGGTGCGTCGTGCACTGCGTGAAAGCCCCGTACGCCGTACGCGAAAGCCCGTACGAGAAAGCAGAGTTCCGTGTCCGCAGCAGCCCCTGTCTCCTCCCGCCTCCCGGTCTTCCCCTGGGACAAGCTCGCGCCCTACAAGTCGACGGCCGCCGCCCACCCGGACGGCATCGTGGACCTGTCCGTCGGCACGCCCGTCGACCCGGTGCCCGAACTGATCCAGCAGGCGCTGATCGCCGCCGCCGACAGCCCCGGCTATCCGACGGTGTGGGGGACCGGGGCCCTGCGCGACGCGCTGACCGGCTGGGTGGAGCGCAGGCTCGGCGCGGTCGGCGTGGCCCACGAGAACGTCCTGCCGGTCGTCGGCTCCAAGGAACTGGTGGCCTGGCTGCCGACCCAGCTGGGCCTCGGCGCGGGTGACAAGGTGGCCTACCCGCGGCTCGCCTACCCGACGTACGAGGTCGGCGCGCGGCTCTGCGGTGCCGAACCCGTCGTCTACGACGACCCCACCGAGCTGGACCCTGAGGGGCTCAGGCTGCTCTGGCTCAACTCGCCGTCCAACCCGACCGGCCGCGTCCTGCCCAAGGACGAGCTGACCCGGATCGTCGCCTGGGCACGCGCCCACGACGTGCTGGTCTTCAGCGACGAGTGCTACCTGGAGCTCGGCTGGGAGGCCGAACCGGTCTCCGTGCTCCACCCGGACGTCTGCGGCGGTACGTACGAGGGTGTCGTCGCCGTCCACTCGCTCTCCAAGCGTTCCAACCTCGCCGGCTACCGGGCGGCCTTCGTCGCGGGCGACGCGGCCGTGCTCGGCGAGCTGCTCCTGATCCGCAAGCACGGCGGGATGATGACCCCGGCGCCGGTCCAGGCGGCGACGGTCGCGGCACTGGGCGACGACACGCACGTGGCGGAGCAGCGGGCGCGGTACGCCCGGCGGCGTACGGCCCTGCGGGCGGCGCTGGAGGCCCACGGCTTCCGGATCGAGCACAGCGAGGCCAGCCTCTACCTGTGGGCCACCCGCGACGAACCGTGCTGGGAGACCGTGGCAGCGCTGGCGGAGCTCGGCATCCTGGTGGCGCCGGGCGACTTCTACGGCCCGGCCGGCGGCCACTTCGTACGGGTGGCGCTGACGGCGACGGACGAGCGGGTGGACGCGGCGGTCAAGCGGCTGTCCTAGCCATGGAAATACGCCGACCGGCTGTCCTCGGCCCTCGGTGATACGCGAAGGGGCCTCGGGAGTGCGGACTCCCGAGGCCCCTTCGCGTGGGTGCCGGGTGGGTCAGCCGATCGGCAGGCCGCCGGTGGGGAGGCCCCCGGTCGGCAGCCCGCCGGTCGACAGGGTGTCGCTCGCCAGCTCGCCGTCCGCGACGGTGCCCGCCTTCGCGACGGTCTCACCGGCGACCGGAAGAGTCGTGCCGACGACCTTGCCGCCGGTCTTGTTCGCCGCCTTCGCACCCTGCTTCGCGGCGCCGTCGAGCGTGGTACCGGCGCCGTCGAGCGAGGTCAGGCCGCCGAGGGCCGGGGTCTGCGGGAGCCCCGCGGCACCTGCGACACCGGCCGCGCCGACCACGGGTGCCGCACCTGCGGCGATCAGCAGCGCGGCACGGGCGATCCGACGGGTCAGGGGGAGGGACATGATGCTCCTTCGACGGGACTTCTACGGGACTTCTACGGGTCTCGGCAGAGGTGGAACCTGCCTGCCCGGTGATCGGACGCACTGAACAACCGGTCCGAGGGCGGGGAAGGTTGCGGGGCACCGAGGTAAAGACTGGGTAATGCGTCAGATAATCCGCAACGGGGGGACCCGGATGGGCGCAGCCCCGGACGGTCACCTGATGAACCGTCACTCCCCTTTGCCCGCAAGAGAATCAGGGCATCCTGACGGAGTCGCGGATGCGGTGGGCCGGGTGAGGGCCGGGGGACGGCCGGACAGCCCGTACGGATGACGGTCCGTACTACTGAGCGAGCCGCATTCTGACGGTCGCCGTGCCCGATTCCTTACGTTCCGTCCGCCAGCCCGTGTCGGCGGTCCAGATCCGTCCGGCGTACGACACCTCGTCGATCCGCAGGGCGTCGGCCCGGGCGACCGCCCAGTGGGCGAGCTCCCAGCCGCGCCGGGCCGCCTCCTCGTCGGCCTCCGTGGCCGACGCCACGGGTACCGTCACGGTGCCCGCGGCGGAGGAGCCCGACGACCTGGTGGCCGGCAGGACGTCCTTCCCGAAGGCGCGCACCAGATCGGCCCGCACCTCGGCCGCGTCCCCCGGGCCCGGGGCGGGCCCGGTTCCCGTCGGCAGCGAGCAGGTCAGCGACGCGGGCGCCCGGCCGGTCAGGGCGGCGGACAGCAGCGCCGCATCCGGCTCGTGCTTGGCGTACGCCTGCGGGAACCCGCTCTTCTGGACCCGCTGCGCCGCCTCGGTGAGCGGCAGCCGTGAGTAGCCCGGCACCTCGGCCAGGTGCTCGTAGAACTCCCCGGCGGCGTAGACCGGATCCATGATCTGCTCCGGCGTCCCCCAGCCCTGCGAGGGGCGCTGCTGGAAGAGGCCGAGCGAGTCCCGGTCGCCGTGGTCGATGTTGCGCAGCCCGGACTCCTGCAGCGCGGTCGCCAGCGCGATCGTCACCGCGCGCTCCGGCATCCCGCGGGTGGTGCCCACGGCGGAGATCGTCGCGGCGTTCGCGGCCATCTCGGGGCTCATCCCGTACGTACGGCCCTCGCCGCCGTCGGTGGCGCCCGCCGTGCAGCGCGGGCCCCCCTTGTGGCCGGAGACGTACTGCACGGCCACGTAACCGGCCAGGGCGAAGAGCACGACGAAGGCGGCCGCGAATCGGAAGAGGCGGCTGCGGCGGGAGGGCGAGGCGGTCCGGGGCACGGGGCCCACCGTACTGGAGGGTACGAGCGGGGCCGAGAACAGAAGTCCCTTAGGGTCGTGACCATGGACGGACACATGCTCGACCTCGCTCTGGACGGACCGGCACTCACGGCTCGGCTCGTCGATCTTCCGTCGGTCAGCGGGCGGGAGAAGGACCTCGCCGACGCGATCGAGGCGGCGCTGCGCCCGCTGGCGCACCTGACCGTGGAGCGGTTCGGCAACAACATCGTGGCCAGGACGCGGCTGGGCCGCGCCGAGCGCGTCGTGCTCGCCGGCCACATCGACACCGTGCCGATCGCGGACAACGTGCCGTCCCGTCTCGACGCGGACGGCGTGCTCTGGGGATGCGGAACCTCCGACATGAAGTCGGGCGTCGCCGTCCAGCTGCGGATCGCGGCGACGGTGCCGGAGCCCAACCGCGACCTCACGTTCCTCTTCTACGACAACGAGGAGGTCGCCGCCCACCTCAACGGACTCGGGAAGGTGGCCGAGGCGCACCCCGACTGGCTGGACGGGGACTTCGCGGTGCTCCTGGAACCCTCCGACGCCCAGGTCGAGGGCGGCTGCCAGGGCACGCTCCGGGTCCATCTGCGGCTGGACGGCGAGCGGGCGCACTCCGCGCGCAGCTGGATGGGGTCCAACGCGATCCACGCCGCGGCCCCCGTACTGGCCAGGCTCGCGGCGTACGAACCGCGCCTCCCGGTCATCGACGGGCTCGAATACCACGAAGGGCTCAACGCCGTCCGCATCGAGGGCGGCGTCGCCACCAACGTCATCCCGGACGCCTGCACGGTGGTGGTCAACTACCGGTACGCCCCCGACCGCACGGCGGAGGAGGCCGAGGCGCACGTCCGTGAGGTCTTCGCGGACTGCGGCGTCACCGGCTTCACGATCGACGACCACTCCGGAGCGGCGATGCCCGGCCTCTCGCACCCGGCGGCCAAGGCGTTCATGGAGGCGGTCGGCGGCACGGCCCAGCCCAAGTTCGGCTGGACGGACGTCTCCCGCTTCGGCTCCCTCGGCATCCCCGCGGTGAATTACGGGCCCGGGGACGCGCTGTTCGCCCACAAGCGGGACGAGCACGTGGCCGTCGACCGGATCACTCACTGCGAGGAGCGGCTCCGCTCCTGGCTCACCAGCTGACTCACGGCATTCCCCTGCGCGTAACCTCCACCGATCTACGCTGGAGCGACACGTACAACGCATGTCGGCGGAGGGAGCAGGTCATGGGCAACCCGGAGGACGCACGGATCCCCGAGGGCGCGCAGGTTCCTGAGGGCGCGGTGAAGCCCGAGGAGCAGCGAATGGGCCCGGTGCTGCGGCGCAGGGACCAGGTGCAGCCGGGCACGACCGACCAGCGGCTGCTGGACTCCGAGGGCGATTCCGAGTGGGTGCACACCGACCCCTGGCGGGTGATGCGCATCCAGTCGGAGTTCGTGGAGGGCTTCGGCGCGCTCGCGGAGCTGCCGAGCGCCATCAGCGTCTTCGGATCGGCCCGCACCCCGGCCGGAGGACCGGACTACGAGGCGGGCGTACGAATCGGCCGGGCGCTGGTCGAGGCGGGGTTCGCGGTCATCACGGGCGGCGGCCCGGGGGCGATGGAGGCGGCGAACAAGGGGGCCCGGGAGGCGAAGGGCGTATCCGTCGGCCTCGGCATCGAGCTGCCGTTCGAGTCCGGCCTGAATCCACATGTCGACATCGGCGTCAACTTCCGCTACTTCTTCGTCCGCAAGACGATGTTCGTGAAGTACGCCCAGGGCTTCGTCGTCCTGCCCGGCGGTCTGGGCACGCTGGACGAGCTCTTCGAGGCGCTGACGCTGGTGCAGACCGGCAAGGTGACACGCTTCCCGATCGTGCTGTTCGGCACGGCGTACTGGAGCGGCCTGGTCGACTGGCTGCGGGACACGGTGGTGGCCCAGGGCAAGGCGTCCGAGCGCGACCTGATGCTGTTCCACGTCACGGACGACGTCGACGAGGCGGTCCGGCTGGTGACGAAGGAGGTCGGGCGGTAGCACCCCCGGCGACCCGTACTCCGCTCCTCAGGGCGCCCCGGCCGCAACCGAGCCGTCCGGCGGGCTGCGTTCGGCGGCGCAATCGAAGCCCCGCCGGCGATCGAGGAGCGGGGCCCGGGGCGGAGCCCCGAAACCCCCGGCCGGGCGGGCTGGAAGTGCCGGGACGACCCGGCCCGCACGTCCCTTCCTCGTCCGCAGGACGACGTCCGTGAAGTACGCGCGGGGCTTCGCCGGCCCGGGGCCCGGCGGCGGGCCCTAGGCCAACCCCCGCCGGGCGACAGCCGGCGCACGGTGGCCCGCGATGGACGCCACCATGTCCAGCACCTGCCGCGTCTCCGCCACCTCGTGCACCCGGTACACCCGCGCCCCCAGCCACGCCGACACCGCCGTCGTCGCGAGCGTGCCCAGCACCCGTTCCCTGACCGGCTTGTCGAGCGTCTCACCGACGAAGTCCTTGTTGGACAGCGAGACCAGCACCGGCCACCCCGTGTCCGCCATCTCACCGAGCCTGCGCGTCGCCTCCAGCGAGTGCCGGGTGTTCTTCCCGAAGTCGTGCCCCGGGTCGATCATGATCCCGTCCGGCCGGACCCCGAGCTCCACGGCCCGTTCGGCGAGGCCGGCCGTCACCCGCAGGATGTCCGCCATCACGTCGTCGTACGCGATCCGGTGCGGCCGGGTACGCGGCTCCGCGCCCCCCGCGTGCGTGCACACGAGCCCCGCCCCGTACCGCGCGGCGACCTCCGCGAGCTTCGGGTCGACGCCGCCCCACGCGTCGTTCAGGACGTCCG